>CAZDOD010000032.1:0-20863 GCA_964506935.1 uncultured Thermodesulfobacteriota bacterium
GCTTTCCCGGGTCGATACATTCTTCTACAATAAAGAAAATCCCTTCGCCGATATCATCACCGACTGGTACTACGCCATGGAGAAAAGGGACGACTTCGGACTCTGGATAAAGATCCTTACCAAGATGGCAAGGTCGGTCTTGAGGGCCGACTACAGGAAAACCGCGGGCGAGATCAAGGCCCCCACATATATCATCTGGGGGGATAAGGACGAGGTGCTACCACCCGAAGGCCTGGAGATAGCAAAAGAGGCGATGGGGGAAAATCTGAAGGTAGAGATGATTCCGAACGTCGGTCACCTGCCGTTTGTCGAGGACCCCGACACCTTCAATGCAAAGGTCGATGAGTTTCTAAAAAACCTCGGCCTTTAGGGATCTATCGGTCCAAGATAGAGGAAAGCCGAATTTGAATGCAAAGACGGCCTATCTGAAAATCCCGATATTTCTCATCATCTCGTCACTCTTCGCCCCGATCTGTAAAGGAGGCGATTTCCCGGACTTAGAGATGGCGTGGAGGGTGACCTTGAGAGACAAGGAGGTGGGCTATTCGCTCTCCCGCTTCTTTTACATGGATGAGAAAACCGGGTATCTCCTCAAGGAAGAAGGGACAAAAGTACTTTGCGGAAGGGTTGCACTCTTGAAGATCACCTATGTTGAGGAGACCTCGACCGTCTGGGACGAGGAGGGTCTCGTCTCGACATTTACTTCTGTCAGAGAAATAAACGGAGTAAGGGAGATCAGTAGGGCCGAGAGGAGAGGGGACGGCTCCTTGGTATGGACGCTGGAGAAGGGCGGTACAATCCGCGAAAAGACCTTTGACAAGGGCGATTTTGATTTTATCGGGCGTGACCTTTACATGAAAGATATATGTAACGAATCGAGCCCCGTAAAATATAGGATCCTGTCTGTGAATGACGGAAAGATCTATCCGATCACGTACCGTGCCGTGGGAAGTGAAAAGGTAGAGGGAACGAACGGGATAATAGACTGCCACAAGGTTGAGATAAACGGCCCAATGGGGGACGGTGTCTTTTTGATACACGATATGGGGATACCCATATCCTTTACTACAAGATTCTTTCTGGGGAATTTTTCCTTTTATCCGTGCAAGCTTAGTGATGTGTCAGACGAAGTTATCGGCGGTTTTCGATGTTATTCAAAGTAGCGTATTTTATATAAGCCGTAAAAAACGGGGCTTATCGGATAGGAAATCTCCCCGGATGGGACTATTTTAGGAGGCTACATTATGAAGAGAGGGATTTTAAGGACTAAGATCTGCGATATGGTGGGGTCGGAGTACCCGGTATTTTCGGCCGGGATGGGAAGCTTCTTTTTTAATCTGAAGGCGGCAGCCGGATCGAGGCTTACGGCCGCTGTAAGCGAGGCCGGCGGTGTCGGGATCATAGGTGCGGGGATGATGACCCTCGATGAATTGAGAGAGTCCATACACGAAGTCAGGAGCATAACCAAAAAACCCTTCGGAGTAGACCTCCTCCTGCCGGCAAACATAGACGCCGACACACAGGCACTCCCCGGCCAAAAAGAGATCGATTACGAAAGCTTAAAGGCCATGCTCCCCAAAGAACAGCTCGAGTTTGTGGAGGAGCTAAAAAAGGAACTGGGGATTGGGAATACTAAGCTAAAAATTCAACTCGACGCAACCACGATGAGGCCAAAAGAAGCGGTGGACATCTGCCTTGAGGAGAAGGTGCCGATCTTTGCAGCGGGGCTCGGCAACCCCGCCTTTATGGTTAATGACGCCCACGCCCAGGGGATGGTGGTCATGGGCCTTGTCGGAAACGTGAGGAACGCCAAGAGGGTAGTGGAGTCGGGAATTGATATACTCGTTGCCCAAGGGACGGAGGCGGGAGGTCACACGGGGAGGATCGGGACGCTGGCCCTCGTTCCTCAGGTTGTTGATGCGGTGGCCCCCATACCGGTCGTTGCCGCCGGCGGCATCGGGGACGGCCGCGGGCTTGCGGCGGCGCTCTCTCTGGGGGCCGAGGGCGCATGGGTCGGTACTGCCTTCCTTGCGTCCGATGAATCGGATGAGTTCGACGTAAACAAGGAGAAGATAATCGAATCCGACGAAGAGGGGACAAAAGTAACGAAGGTCTTCACGGGGAAAACCATGAGGGGCATAAAGAACAAGCTGATCGACATGTGGGACGAATCCGGGGTGGCAACTCTGCCGATGCCGCTCCAGACGCTTCTCATGGCGGAGCTATTGACGGGGCTTTATGAAAAGAATAGCAGGGAATATATATCAGGCCCGGCGGGTCAGATATCGGGTATGATCAAAGAGATACGTCCGGCGAAGGTAGTCCTCGAAGATATCGTCTTCGGCGCAATAAAGATTCTCACCGAGGACATCCCCAAGAGGGTCGAGATCAAAGCGACGTAGAGGTATTAAAGCAACGGTTTTAGCGAATTCGATTTATCAGATGGGGAGTAAGCGAGTTTTCGAGAGCAAGGGGAGGGCCAATGAGACAGGTCGGATATAGTAGAATAAAAAAACGATACTATAAAAATATTATGGGAATCGAGATTTAATTCGCCTGATTCCCATAATACTTTCCATAAGTACTAATCCGAAAAATCCGCTTCCAAAGGGATTAACTATGCCGCAACACGCCGGTACTCTTTTTTGAGGTTCTCCATCCGGACGAGCCCCCTCTCCCTTATTCTGCCCAGTTGCCTGTCCACCTTCTTGAATTCGTTAAGAAGCTCAACATCTATTTCTCTTAGAGAATCTTCATACCTGCCAAGGAGTTCTTTTTCGAATTTCAGGTGTCTTTTCAAGGTGCTTATGTAATCTATAGAATAGCGGGCAAAAATAGTCATGGCGCCGTGGTATCCCAGGTCATAGGCTTCGATGACCTTGAGGAGGAATTTTTCATACTTCTTGATGATGTTATGTTCCTCGATAGATTCGGTTCTCGGAACCTCGCCCCCCCTGTCTTCCACAAAAGAGAATATGAGATCCTCCTTGTCCCTGCATGAGCCGTTGGTATATATCTGAAGTAGCTCCACGTTTTCTCTTAACATCCAGGGCGGCACTTCCTTACTGTCGCTCATCCTCGTCGAGGAGGCCTCAAGCATATCTGAGAGGCCCTCGATTATCTTGTGTTCCCTCTTAATATATTCTATTGACTTCATCATGATCTAACCTCCACCACAATGATAAATCTTCCAACATTTTTTTATCATTGAAAGAAATAAGTCACGATCAAACGAGATACGTATCAAAGACTTCATCTCCATGTAAATAAAAATAGTTACTATTTTTAAAAAATCAATGGCGATTTAAACATTATTTGCCTTTTTTATACGTATTTTTCAGTGCCCAAAATGTGACGCAGTTAACAAAAATGCACTTTATTAAGAAATCTTGCATTTTTTTATGCCACAGTTATTATTTTTTATAAATTTTTTCTCCAATCCTTTTATTTGACAATTGATTTTACTATCAGGTTCGCTATTAAAACTTTATCTATGCAAAAATATATGCAAAATATATGCCTAAATTAATAATTTTAGATTTATTTTAGAAATTGAATACTAAATGTCTTTTAATCTCGGTAACTTACAAAATAATATAGCCTGCTTCTAAGTGGGCTCGGACCAATCTCTTTTTTTGTTGGTAAACTTGCAAAAGTGCAAATAATATTGCACTTTGATGAAAATTATTTTGCACTAATGATTTTATTAGTGATTTCAATGATTTATCCTCTCTAAAAAAGCAAGGAATGAGTGTAAAGTATCTTTTACTAAACAGTGAAATATTGCTCTATAGCAGAAATTTTTCACACTCGATTGAGGCACTTTTTAGGTGATGGAGAATTCCTATAAGAGTTGATCCATTTATATTCATAGACTGTATATACTCCAAAATGGTTAAAATCTATTAAAAGTGCAAAAATATTTTGCACCTTTTATCTTTATAACAGACAAATCACACCATTCAACGTCCATTTACTAAACCTCCCAATTAAATAGAAGGGGGGCCTTAGCCCCCCTTCTATTTAAAACATGTTCCGTCCTTACTCGATATCGGTCCTTTCCAGTTTTAATTTATATTCAGTTTTATAGGACTCGCCTTCGTTAGGATTATCCTCATCCTTCCATACAAATCCTATCTGTCTCTTTCCTATAATGACACACTTCTCAAATTTTTTGTAATCACCCATTACCCTTACATCCCAATAATCAGGGCCCCTGTTAACACCATCTGTAACCCAATCATGTCTCTCTGCATCAGGACGAAAAACCTCGACCTGACTCAGGTCTATCTCGAGATCGCAAAAACAACCTTCTGCATCAATTGCCAAGGTAACCTCCCCTCCGGGCACGCCCCACTCGGTGAAATTTGAAGACCATGAGTCTCTTCCATCCTTCAAATCTTCATGGTGTTCGACCGATTCTACGCTGAATGTTATTTTACCCTCCCCTCCATTCACAACGAGGTTCTCAAAATCAAACTCGAATATATCATACTCTTTCCCTGTTCTTGAGTCGGTGTAGTCGAGCCTATTTTCAATTTTTATATTTCCGCTCCAGACACTGTAATTGTGTAATTTAGGGTTACATCCGAGATCAATCCATGGTGGAATCCATGGGGGGTTATATGGCAAAATCTTATAATCATTATACTCATCGGTCTCATCGAGCTCATAATATTTTTCCTGTGCCATGATAATCCATGAGTCCTGATTTTTAAAATCATCCTTCAAATCTTCCCCCCAACAGGGTAAAACAATCCCCAAGGCCAAAGATGTCATGAGGGCAGCCGATGCGATTAAGCATAAAATACTTTTCATTCTTCTCACCTCCTTTCAATTGTTTTAGACTATTAATTCTTTCCTTTTCTTAAATCAAAAAAACACAATTTATTCTGTGATACAAATCATAAAAATTATCTTTTATGAAAAAAGGAAATATGAAATGACGATTTAAAATCAACTCACAAGGTGGAAAAACAAGGTTTCAAAAATGTCAGATTCAAAAAATTTTTCATATCTTTTCTTTTCTCTTCGATTCTGCTATAATCCCCAAAAAAATATAAAGGTAAATAATGAAGAGATTAATTCTCGGGACGGCGGGTCACATCGACCACGGAAAGACTGCACTTATTAAGACCCTCACCGGCATAGACACCGACCGTCTCAAGGAGGAGAAGGAGCGGGGGATCACGATCGAGCTGGGATTTGCCTATCTCGACCTCCCGTCGGGCGAGCGCCTCGGGATTATTGATGTCCCCGGCCACGAGAAGTTCATAAAAAACATGGTGTCAGGATCGGGCGGCATAGATATCACGGCCCTGATCGTCGCCGCAGACGAGGGGATAATGCCGCAAACGATAGAACACATGAACATCCTCAAACTCCTCGGCATACATCTTGGGCTTATCGTCATAACAAAGATAGATCTCGTTGAGCCCGATTTCTGCGACCTCGTCGAAGAGGAGATAACCGATTTCGTAAAAGGTACCTTCCTAGAGGGGTCACCTATCGTCAGGGTCTCGTCCGTCACCGGACACGGGATTGATGAGCTGATCTCTGTCCTCGATGACATGGTCTCAAAGGTTGAGGGACGGATGACATCCGGAATCTTCAGGCTCCCGGTGGATCGCGTCTTTACGATGAAGGGCTTCGGGACCGTGATAACCGGGACGCTCCAGTCAGGCGGCGTCAAGACGGGAGAGGAGGTCGAAATAAGCCCAAGAGGCACAGTAGCAAAGATCAGGGGGATTCAGATACACGGGAGCAAAAAAGACGAAGCGCTGGCCGGCACCAGGACGGCGATAAATCTCTCAGGGATCGACAAAGACCGAATAATGCGGGGGGACGTCCTAATCTCCCCGGGGGCACTGGAGCCGTCCTACATGATTGACGCACGTTTTACATATCTTTCTGACGCCCCGAAGAACCTGAAAAACCGTGTCAGGGTCAGGCTTCATATAGGGACGAGCGAGGTGGAATCAAACGTAATCCTGCTCGACAAGGAGGAGATCACCCCCGGCGAGGAGGCATTCGTCCAGATAAGGCTCACCGAGCCTGTTTTGGCGCTCCCCGGCGATCGCTTCGTCATAAGGTCGCTTTCCCCGACATATACGATAGGTGGGGGGGAGATTTTGCGCTCCCATCCAAAAAAACATAAGAGGTTCAAAGAAGAGACCATAAAAGATTTCGAGACCCTGATTCTGGGGAACCTCGAAGATAAGGCGGTCGTCTTTTTAAAGGATGCCGGTTACTTTGGTGTAGCATTAAGTGAGCTGGGAAAAAGAATGGCCGCATCGGACGATGAGACCCGAAAAATACTCGACGAGCTCGTCAAAGACGGCATCGCCGTCCCGATAGATAAAGACCGCTACATCGACGGGGAATCGTACGGGCGTCTGCATACAATCGTCACCAAACTTACAGAAGATTATCATGCAAAAAATCCCACAGGAGGCGGTATCCCAAAAGAGGAACTCCTCGGCAAGATGCCTTGGGGGGTCGTATCAAAGACCCTGATGAAATTGATCGATGACCTTGTGGGGGACGATAAGATTGTTATCATAAAGGACAAAATCGCACTGAAGGGTCACAAGGTCGTACTCGGCAAAAAGGATGAAGAGGTCTTAAATTCGGCGCTGGAGCTGATCGGCAAGGCACATCTCTCCCCCCCGTCCACACAGGAGATATCGGAGGCGCTGTCTTTTCCCGACGCCGAGATAAAGAAACTCCTCGCCTGGGCCTCCGGAGACGGAAAAATCATCAGGGTAAAGGAGAACCTCTACTTTGACGCCAAGGCGATAGGCGAGATCAAGGAAAAACTCATCTCTTACCTTAAAGAAAATGGTGAGATAGACACCCAGAAAATGAAGGAGATGACCGGCGCCACCAGAAAATACACAATCCCCCTCCTCGAATACTTCGACGGTGAAAAGGTGACGATCAGGATAGGTGACGTGAGGAGACTCAGGGAGCGAGGGGGCGGGTAAAATAAGATATCTTTATCCTCTCTTTAAAAACTTCCCGTAATCACAGACCTTCTTCAGTGCCGAGAGCGCCCGCTCATGCGAGGGGAAGGCCGGGATGCCTGAGGCGACAAACTCCTTTCCCATACCCACTCCCCCCGTTGCGATCCTGAACTCAGGGAGATCGACCATCATAACCGCCTTTTTCGTCTCTCTTTGCGCACTTATCAGTTCCTTTGTGAAGATCTCGTTCAATTGCTCCGAAAAAGTCCCCCCGATGACGAGGACGCAGTCAACATTATCGTCCTCCATGAGGTAGCGGGCGGGCATCGTGTATAGCCCCGGATCACCCGAAGCCCCTAGGCCGACGTCCACGGGATTTCTCGTGCTCGTCCCGACGTCCGGGATGACACCCGCTATCTTCTTTTTAGTATCGTTTGAGATATGTGCGAGCGAAAGCCCCGCTCTCTCGATGTAATCGGCCGCCACAACCGCAAGTCCCCCCGGCCCTGAGACGATCGCAACCCTGTCTCCGGTATTTCGTGGGATCAGCTTTAGCGCCATCGCCGCATCAAGAATCTCGTCCATCCCCTGTGCGGTCACGGCCCCGGCCTGAACAAGCGCACCCTCCCACAGTTCGGCCTCGCCGGTCATGGCCCCCGTGTGGGATCGGGCGGCTTCCCTCCCGAAGGAGGTGAGACCGGCCTTCCAGACAACCACCGGTTTTTTTGATGTAACCTCAAAGAGCGTATCGAAGAAACGCCTCCCCTCGGGGATACCCTCGATATAGGAGATGATTACTTTCGTCTCAGGATCTCCTGCCAGATATGAGATAAAATCAGATGGTGTGAGATCGGCGGCGTTCCCGAAGCTTACGACCTTGGAAAAAAATAGCCCCATGCTTGCGGCCCTCATGATCGACAGCGAGGCCAGTGACCCGCTTCCCGAGACAAATGAGATATCGCCGACATCCTTCGGCATCTGTGGAAAGAACGACAGGCCCGACTTCGGCACATGGACGCCCTGGCAGTTGGGGCCGATGAGCCTGATATTGTATTTTCGGGCGAGGTCCAAAAGCTCCCTCTGTTCCTTCATCCCCTCCTCCCCAAGCTCCCCCAATCCCGAAGTAAAGATCACGGCGGCCCTTGTCCCCACGGCGCCCAGATCCTCGATGACGCCGAAGAGGTGCCGTTTAGAAACGAGTACAATGGCGAGGTCCAGCGGCCCCGGGATGTCCCTTGTATTTTTGATCACCTTGATACCGTCTATCTCGTCCAACCTCGGGTTTACGGGATATATCTTCCCCTTGTATCCCATGCTCAAAAGCCCCATGAGGAAGAACCTCCCGATCTTCATCCCCTCGGGGACCCCGACGACCGCAACGCTCTTGGGATCAAAGATCGCATCCATCAATCTATCCGGTGTGCCCTTTTTGGCGCCGGCCACGAGAACCTCCAAAAGAAACTTCCACAGGAAGCCTATCACACGAAAGATCCGTTGTAAAGATCGGGGTCGAAATATCCTGCTTTTTCACCTGTAAAAAAGTTTCCACGCATTTGACAACATGTCCCAATTTAGATTAAAATGTATAAAAATATTGTAAATTTTATGGAGGTAGAATCATGAAGGTCAAAGCGTCAATATCAGGTATAATAGCAATTATTATACTAATCAGCCTTTCCTCCCTTTCCCCGGCCCAATCCGAGGAGCTCAAGGTCGTAACAATAAACGTCTGGTCGGGCCTCAATTACGAGGGGACAACCAAGATGGGGGAATATGAGACGAAAGAGGTGCGGGAGAAGAGATATAGAATTTTGGTCGACGAACTAAAAAGCCTCAAGCCCGATGTGATAGGGATAAACGAGGCAAACCTCCTCCCCGGCAATGCGAGGAAGCTCGCCCGTGATCTGAACATGGATTATATCTATTCGGTCGGGATGGGGGGTATAAAATTCGGGAATTTGGGAATCCCCACAAACTTCAGAGAAGGTGATGCGATACTTGCGACCAAAGGTCTTAACCTCAAATCCTTGGGGAAGAAGAGACTTTCAGGAGGCGGTATAATAAGTAACGTAATTACTTTTCACATGTCAGAATCAAACCAGGTACTCGGCGGCCTCATCGATTTCGCCGGAAAAAATGTCTATGTTTATAATACGCACACCCACGCCAGCCCCCCAAACGTACTCTGGTACATGGAGAAGCTGGAGAACGCCTATTTGGAGGGAAAGCTTACTGAGGAGGGGTACAAGATCGCAAAGGAAAAAGTGATCGAAGACCAGAAGTGGCGCAGTGACGAGATCGAGACTCTCCTCTCCTGGATAGCCGAGACTGCCCCCGAAGGCGCCCCGATCGTCCTTTCTGGGGACTTCAACGCCGAGGCGGACACGTCCGAGATGAAGCAGGTCTTCGACGCCGGATTCATCGATACGTACAAGGTGGTGAATCCGGACGATCCGGGATACACATGGAACCCCGAGACCAACCTCAACATCAGGGCCTACTACGAGAGCGAGGTGACCTCCGATATGGCCCCCGAGAAGGTCGCCGACAGGCTCGACGACTTTATCCAGAAGCGTATCGACTTCATCTTCGTATCGGGCGGAATCACCCCCGACGACGTCATAAAGAGCGAGGTCGTATTCGACGAGCCCATGTTGGGACGGCATCCATCGGATCACTACGGCGTTATGAGCGTGGTGGATATAAAAGGAGATTAGACACAGAGATTTTCGGCAGGTCATAATATCTTGAGTGCGAAACTTGGGCGCCTCTCGGCAGCTTTTGTAATTTTCCTTGCTATCGGATGTACGATAGCCTCGCGCTCCGAAGAAACCCTGACGCTTATGATAGGGGACACGCACCTCTTCGTTGAGGTTGTAAAAACCCCCGAGGAGCGCTCAAGGGGCCTCATGTACCGAAATCATCTCGATTGGGATTCGGGAATGCTTTTTGTCTACCCGGGGCCGAGGCAAATGGTATTCTGGATGAAGAACACCTATATCCCGCTTTCGATCGCCTTTATCGATGAGGATAAAAAAATCATCGCGATCTACAACATGGAGCCACAAAGATACGACATCTTATACAGCCCCCCCTCCCCGGCGAAATACGCCCTCGAGGTGAATCAGGGGTGGTTCGAAAATAACGGTGTTGAGGTAGGAGATATTGTTGAGTTCTGAGATTAATAAAAGGAGTGATTTTTACTTGTCGATGCTCTTTAAAGACCTTGCTGAAAAATCAGGATATTTTATCGATGACCCCTATCAGGGTCTCGATATCTTCGGGTACGACAACATCGGAGGCCCCTCCAGCATCCCCTGAGACTTCCCCGAACCCTATCGCAAACCCCGCCTCGTGAAACATCGGGATATCTGATACCCCGTCGCCTACGGCAATCACATTTGAAGGCTCAATCCCCACGGAATCACAAAACAAAACGAGCGTCCTACCCTTCCCGTCATGCGGCACCCTGATCTCAACACCGCCGGTGAGAACACCTTCCGAAGAGATCAGGTGATTTGCATAGGAATATTTTACGTCAAAATCCCTCGAAATCCGGTCGGTCAAGAGCGTGAGCCCCGTCGATATCAGACAGGCGACAACCCCCCGATCTCTAAGCGCCGAAAACAGCCCCCCTATCCCGTCCGTGTATCTCACGCTCGCGACGATCTCCTCCATCTCATCAAGACTCATCCCCGCCCACAGGCGCGCGTCCATTTCGCAGAATTCGCGATATGATATCAGCCCCGCCCGAAAATCCTCCTGGTATTTCTCCGCCCTCCCCCCCCACAGGCCGAGCTCCTCGTGGATGAACTGCCAGACGCTCTTGTGGGTCGTGAGGACCCCGCAGACATCAAGGGCGACCGCCCTGTATCTCATGTTTCTTTTGCTATTCGAGATGATCCTGTCCTTTCGCTTTAGTTAGAAATACCCTTGCATACGGCTTTTCAACCGGCGTCCCCATAATATAGCGTCCCGAAAAAATTGCAAGGGGATTTGCCGCCGTTTGTCCTTGCAGGGTGTCGAAATAGTGGGTATAATCGGATTGATCATTTTTAGGAGGCTCAGATGAAAAAGGTGATATCTCTTGTCTTGGTGCTTGTCTTTTTGCTCTCTCCAATCTATGTCATAGCATCAGGCACAGTCGATAATGACGAGGCAGTTACTAATAAATGCTCCGCATCCGGCGTGCTTGTCGGCGGCGCAAGGGAGTTCAGTCTCCTTATCATGGGGATAGTCTGGGAGTCGGTTCGCATCGTCCTTCCCGAATCGTGCCCCGCCAAAGAAAAAGACATAGACGCGCTGTTATCGACAGCAGATTGACAGGAAAATGTAAATCAAAAATCGCTTTTCGCATTTGATCTTGAGTAGATTTATAAAGTTGTAAAAGTCAAGGGAGTTGATAATGTATCAGATTTCGGAAGAGCAGAAGATAATCTTAAACACTGTAAGGGAGTTCTGCGAAAAAAAGGTAAAACCAACAGAAGAAGATAACGACAAAGAGGGGAGATTCCCGAGCGAACTCGTGGACGAGATAAAGGAGCTCGGATTTTTCGGCATCGGCATACCTGAAGAGTATGGCGGAAATTTCAAGGATTTTCTGACGATCGCCCTGATCTCGGAAGAGATGGCCCGTTATTCCCCATCCCTCGGAACCGTCATGGGGGCGTCATCGCTCCTGTTCGGAAACAACGTCGCAAGAAACGGCACCGAGGAACAAAAAAAGAAGTATCTGCCGAAGATCGCATCGGGCGATTATATAGGGTGTCTGGGGCTGACCGAGCCCGGCTCAGGCTCAGACGCCATGAGTCTATCGACAAGGGCCGAAAAAAAGGGTGACACATATATCCTTAACGGCACGAAGACATTTATCTCAAACGCCCCCGTCTGTGATGTTTCGCTCGTCTATGCAACTTTGGATAAATCCCTTGGCCCCAAGGGTATATGCGCCTTTATCGTCGAGAAGGATTTCCCCGGCTTTTCGGTCGGGAAAAAGTTCGACAAGATGGGCCTCAGGTCATCCCCCACGGGCGAGATTATCTTTGAAGACTGCCAGGTCCCGGCCGAAAACCTCGTCGGCGGCACAGAAAGTAAGGGATCAAAGCAGATGATAAGCGGCCTCGACACCGAGAGGGTCGCATGGGCGGCGCTCAGCCTTGGGCTCGCGCAGGGGGCTTTCGAGGAGGCCCTTAAATACTCACAGGAGCGGGAGCAGTTCGGCACCCCGATATTCAACTTCCAGATGGTCCAAAAGATGATCGCCGACATGGCCACAAACATCGAGGCCGCAAGGCTCCTCATCTACAACGCCGCATCGATCTTGGACGGCGGAAGCGATGCAAGGCTCGAGGCCTCGTACGCAAAGCTCTTCGCATGTGACATGTGCATGAAGACATGCGTCGACGCCGTCCAGGTCCACGGGGGCTACGGATACATCAAGGAGTTTCGGGTCGAGAGAATGATGCGGGACGCCAAGGTATTCTCGATCGGGGCGGGAAGTTCCGAGGTCCAGAGGATGATCATATGCCATTACCTGAGGAGATAGGGGAAAAGACCCCCGCCGAAAATCAAAAGGGGGAAATAAGAGACGCATTGTGGTATTTCAGGAGATTTCTCTATTCCTTCCGCAGGATCCCGATGTGGCTGATCAGAATATACCAGAAGACGATCTCCCCCGATCACAGCCCCCTGATGACGAAGATCATCCCCGGCGGCGTCTGCCGCTTTCACCCGACGTGCTCGCGCTATACCTATGAGGCGATAGAGAAATACGGGGTGATCAAAGGCTCGTGGCTGGGGCTTAAAAGGATTGTCCGCTGCAATCCATTCAACCCCGGGGGAATTGACCCGGTGCCGTGAGAGAGTATTTTAAAATCTATCTTTATATCTTCAATGGTATTTTTCATATATTTGTTATATAGTTTTAAGACATCAACTTCTTTAAATGAAAAATAGAATTTACTACCCACCACTTTAAGGGGACTTTTATGAAGCGCCCATTTATCTTGATTCTGACTTTTGCGATAGCGATAAGTTTTTCAACCCTCACCTTTGCCGAGGGCGAAAAGACATTAAAGATCGCCACCGACGAGATGGGGGAATTCTTCTGGGTCATAGGGAAAAATATAGCCGAGGTCTTAAGTAATGAGGGGATACCCACGGATGTGGTCGTAACTAGTGGAGATATCGAAAACATTGAGATGCTCAAATCGAAAGAGGTTGACCTCGCCATCGTATCGGGGCCGGTCATAAATAGTTACCTTAATGAAAAAGGCATGGCAGACGACATCGTAACCGTAACTCCGATCTGGCCCTTCGCCGTGCATTTTATGATCAGGCAAGATTACATAGAATCGAGATCGATAACCGACCTAAATAATAAAAACGTCTACCTCGGTGACGAAAAAAGCTGGGAGAGGGACGCCGCAACAAAAATCCTTGAAGCCCTCGGCGTAAAGACGAAAAAGATGATGTGGGAGGTAACCGAGCTCCAGCTTATGGACGTAATGACGGATTTTATCGAAAAGAGGCTCGACGGCGCCGTGATTTTTGGGGCCGTCCCCGACCCGATAGTCGACAGCATCTTGAGCAGAACCGGCCACATCTATAAGCTCATCCCGATTGGAGAGGGGGAACTCAAACTCATATCAGGCACACAGATAAAATCGTTCCTCATAAGACTCCCCTCCGACACATATTCATATCAGTCTGAAGAATTTACGACGCTGGCAGTCTCGAACTTCCTCATATCGAGAAAGGACCTTCCCGACGATACGGCATATCGCATCGTCCGGGAAATATATGAGAATGCCGATGCAATAAAGGGTTATCAGAGGCGGGGCGGCCCGCTTTTCAGAGAGCTTTACAGGGAACACCTGATAGTCCCCATGCACCCCGGCTCCGAGGTCTACTTCGAGGAGAATGGGATGTAGCCTGATCGGTTTTTTTGCTTCATTAAAATCGGGGGTTGCAAAATTGGTTTGGGCGGGGCGATATCGGGATCTTTTCGGTCGAAATCGATGTGCTGCTAGTTGCCTTCCTTGTGGGGGACGAAGTATGCTATCTCCCCCCTGTAATCAAAAATAACAAAAAACTCTTTCAGGAACTCCACGCCGAGCGCCCCGAGGATCTGTGAGGGATAGGATTTCGGAGGCTCCAAGACATCGAGGTCTACTCCCTCGAATACTAGCCCGCCGACGTTTATCGAGTCGGCATTGCAGGTTTTCGACACATCCCCTTCTCCCACATCCGGCGATTGGCCTGAGATATTTTCGGGCGTGACGTATCCGAATCCGGGATATCCGGTATCCAAGACCCACATCCCGAACTTCCCATCGAGCTTTCCGGCGACGAGCGGGATCCCCCCGTCTATCACCAGCCTTATCTTTTTGGCGTCTTCGGGGGGTGAGAATCTATCTCTGTTATAAATAGACAGCCTCCCCCTTCTGATATCAAGGCCGACAGGCGCCCTCGCAAAAAGCGTATATCCTATGAGGGCGTCAAAGTTTTTCCCGATGCCCGATATATCTTCGATCTTGTCTGTGATCAAGACCGGGGAATATATCGTGAAGTGTCCCTTCTCCCCGAATCCCGAAGAGTTGCCGATGGATATCTCGGATACTCCCCCTACCTCGGCCTCGACCTCGGCGAGACCTCCCCTGTATGGAAATTTTTCGCCGGCGACATCGGCGACCTTTTCCCCGAAAAGCGGGAGATCGCCCCAGCCGGAATTGAGGACGAACTTCGTATTGCTATTATTCACACTTGAAGTAAAGGTCACATGCCCGTTCTCCAAGCCGAGGTTGAGATCGATGGTATCGGTCCCCGGTGGGAAAAGGGGCGCCGCCCCCTCGGCCGGCGGTATGAAATCGGAGGGCTTGAGCCCTTCATTTACCCTGAAATCCTTGACAATGAGCTCCATATCGGTATCCGCCGAAAAGAGTATCCTTGCGGGGAAGTTTATCCCGTCCATGGCCTTATAATCGTAGAAGTAAATCACAAGGCCTCCCCTTCCGGTCTCCATCTCTATAGTCTTGATGAGATATGTGTCGGGATCGAGGGTGATCTTTGTCCCGAAGTTCGCCCCGGTATCCATCGTAAAGACCTTGGGGTCTACCTCCGATTCCGGTATGAGGGGGAGCGACATATCGTTGATATAGGCGTAGTTGAATATCGAAGACAGGGCGTAGAACCCCCCGCTGTCGAGTCCGGAGAGCGACCTTACGGTACCGTCCGCGGTCTTTAGAAACTCTCCTTTCGGAGACTTGAACCAGACGACCTCGAAAGATTCGTTTTTTATCGAAAGCTCAAAGGAGTCGGGATAGATACCCCTGATTACAATATTTGACGGGATCCCCATGACCGATCCTGTCATATCTATCTTGACATCGCGGATGTATTTCACCTTTCCGATTCCACCTAGCGCCCTGAAATGTCTCGCCATGATCGTGTCGGGATCGGATGAGAGGGAAGGTTGTACGAAAAAAAGGATCGAGATGAAAACAAAGAGGAAAATTTTCAGTCGGTTTCTCAAAGTAAAAACTTTCATAGCGTTTTTCTTATTTCACAAAAGACGCGGCTTGTCAAGGTCTCAAGCCGAAGATATTGATTAATTTTTTTTAATTTTATTTTTTGTTGACTGCGGTCACTCCGCTGATACCTACTAGGCGAGGCGAGTCCGACACCAACTTATAAGATAAAAGATCAAGGGACATAGAAATGACGCAGAGATGACTTCGCCCGTGTTTTGAGGGCTTAATTCGATATTCATATCACGATCTTTGCCACAGATTGTTGCATAGATGAGAAAAATAAGGCGAGGCGAAAAATTATTTAAAAAATGAAGCTTAAGAACGTCTATCTCGTAAAACCCGCACAAAAGGCTCCTCCAAAATAAACGTCTATTAAAAATTCACGTCACGCCTTCCCCTCGAACTCCTTTAGCACCTCGATGCATATCTTCAGGGCGCCCTGGAGTTTATCCTCCTTGATGTTTTTCGGGTTGTCGAGCGGCGAGTGCCACAGTGAAAAGAGCTCGGTCTCGTCCATGCCGAAGAGACATGCCGATTTCCCGCCCGCTTTGACGATCGAATTTGAGTCTGTTCCACCGTATTTGATATCTATTGCCGGAAGATTTATCTTCGCCCTCTTTCCCGCCCTCTGGATGAGCTCCACGACCTCTTTCGTGTACGGGAGCATGGCGGTTTTTTCCTTATTAATTACGGCGAGCTTTCCCGACCCCACCGTCTCCATATTGACGTTTATCGCCTTCTTTATAATTTCGGGGTGATCCTTTGCGAAACCAAAGGAGCCATAAAGCTGGGGTTCCTCTGACCCGAACGAGATGAGCCAGACCTCGGTCTCTTTTGGGGGATTCTTCTTTAGATGCTCTGAGAGCCCGACAAGTACGGCCACGGCCGAAAGGTTGTCGTTTGCGCCGAGGTTCCTCTCGTTTGAGATCATCATGTGCCGAAAGAAGAAAATGATAAAAAGACCGATGACAGATACCGCAAAAATAATATCGTACCATCCCAAAGAAGGGGGGAAAATGGGCATTGTACCCGAAAAGATCGTCCTTAAAATACCCGCAGGGATAAGGAGAACGGCGCCTATGATTGCCGACGTCTCGATCTGGTGGAGGTGTGCCTTGTATGGGGGAGAGAAAAGCGGCATGTTGTCGGGGCTGTCGTGGTGGCCTGAGAAGATCAGAATCTTTTTCGCCTTATTCTTGGGGCTGTATACCCCGATTATATTTCTTGTGGTCGCCTTTTTGAACATCCAGTCTACGACTTGATTTCCTATCTTCCTAGAAAGAAAGAGCACTCCAAGAACCAAAACTATAATAATTGTAGAGGCGATGGGAAAGATGAAATATAATATTACGGCACTAAAATAAGACCACGCTACAAAGTTAATAAGCCCCGGTATGTTTCTGGGGCAGACCCTCGTGTCATGGTATGAAACTTTTGCGCCCCTTTTTCTGAATTCTTCGGCTACTATCTCCCCTGCCTTGTATTCCATTTCGCTCCCTGCCGGTCTCGGACCAATCTCAGAAATTATCCGATCAATAAACGATTTCAACTTCATATCGAACCTCCATTTTTTCAAAAGTATATTACATAATAAAATCTTGTGTCAAGAAGTGATTTGCCGATATCCTAGAAAACCTTTGACATTGAATCCCCTTTCTTGTAGATTATGAGAAATTTATTGAAAAATGGGAGGAGCCGTGGAAAAAATACCCAAGCTGGGAAAAATCACGACAAAACCGCTTACACTGACAGAAATAATACTATATAACCTTGCGGGTTTCTCATTTAACGTCTACGACACGATCCTTTATGCCTGGGTCGCTTACTTTTACATGCCCCCGGAGGATTCGGGACTAATAAAATATGTACCGCTGGGAATCTTCGGGCTCATCCTCGCCTTGGGGAGGGTGCTTGATGCGGTGACCGATCCCCTGGTCGGATACTGGAGTGACCGCACCAAATCCCGCTGGGGTAGGAGGAAACCCTATATATTCGTCTCTGCTCCGATACTATTTATCTCGTTTCTCCTCGTGTGGACACCACCGGTCAAAGACACGGCCATAATAAACGCCGTTTACCTCGGTGTCGTACTCTTCTTCTACTACTGGGCCTATACGGGAGTGCTCATTCCGTGGTTTGCAGTGCTCCCTGAGATGAGCCCGAAAAATGACGTCCGGGTCAAGATCGCCTCCATCGGTGTCGCCATAGGAATCCTCGGCGCCCTTATGGGCGGGGGGCTGTCCGGGGCATTGTTTGAGAGATATGGGCCTCTTGCGATGGCCCTCTCCCTCGGGTTCGTCGCATTTATTGCGAGCGAGCTTTCCCTCTTCGGAATCCACCAGCGGCACAAAATAGAGCTGGACGAGGACGCCCCGGGCTTTTTTAAGGTTCTAAAGGAGGCCTTTGCCGACAGACAGATCCTGTCATTTCTTGGAATGATGATGTTTGTTCAGCTCACATACCAGCTCATGCTGATGAACGTCCCCTACCTAACAAAACTCATCCTCGGACGCGGTGAAGAGGATGCGTCCATACTAATGGGAGTAGTCATCATCGTAATGGCCGCCTCTGTACCCCTCTGGTATAATCTCTTTAATAAGTATAAAAAGAGGAACGTATTCAGAGGGATCATAGGCTGGATGATCCTTGGTTTTTCATCATGCTTTTTCATAGGCTATCTCCCCCTCATCTCCCCGTTTATACAGAGCATCCTATTCTTTTCGATAACGGCCATACCGATAGGGGGGATGTTTGCGGGTGCGCTGGTCTTGATCGCCGATATCACAGATTATGATGAATTGAAGAGCAAAAAGAGGAGGGAGGCGATCTATTACGGCATCTACGGAATCGTGAGAAAGACCGGCTGGGCGCTGTGCTCCTTGATCCTCGTCGGGGTATTCGCCATTTTCGGATACAGCACGGAGAACGCCCTGGGCGTGAGAGTAATATGGCTGGTATGCGCCGTATCTTGTCTCATCGGGCTAGTGGCGTTTATCCCCTATAAGCTTGGGGATTCAAAAGAGGAGACTAAGAAAATAATGGGGCTGTAGGGAGTTATTTGAGATACAAAAAAGTGGTGGCCTTTTGAGGCAGCTTTCGGAATATCTCAATCAATCAGATAATACCTAATATATAAATAAAGAGGAGAGCATTATGAAAAAACAGAGCTTTACAAAAAGATTCATCTTGCCGGTATTGACAGTTTTCGTTGTGTTGGCGGTCTCGTATGCCGTTTATCACCTCTCGCCGAAGATAGGAAACTACACCCTCTTTCAGATACTCGCGAATATATCGGCGATCTTAATCCTCTTGTCCCTGTGGTTCGGGGTGCTCTACGTCTATCCTAAGGCATATTTTCGGGGAGCCGGCCCCCTCGAGAGGATCATCGCCTCGGTAATCACCCCCTTCGTCTGGGCCACAAAAGAGGTCGTGGTACTTACGGGGGTATATTCGATTTGGGAATCGATCTATTTTTACCTGAACCCGGTGTCTTTTTGGGTCTTTTCCACGGTACTTGCCGAGATAGGGCTCGCCGAGATCCTGTGCCGAAAAAGCCTCAAGAAAAAGGGCGAGAAGATCAAGGTCCTCTCAATCCCGGCCGTCGTCGCCTTTGTCATCGGGATCGGAAATTTCCTGTTTGCACTCCTCTGGGACGTCGGGGTTCACCACTTCTATTTCTTCCAGGAGGGCTACAAGGCGCTGTTCGTACATTGAGTGGGGATGTAAGGTAAAAATAACCACATAGAAATCTTAACTAAATCTTAAGTCTATATGAGGTAAATAAATGTCTGAGAAAAAGGATGATAAATTTCTAAATCTGGTTATGAGCCGAAGGGATGCGCTCAAGACCATCGGTACAACGTCGGCAGCGGGTCTTCTCGGGTTCTCGTTTCCCGACGTACTTAATGCCTCGCCGGGCGGGAGCAAACCCAACATCATATTCATCTTATCAGACGACCACCGCTGGGATCATATGAGCTATGTCGGCCACCCGTTCGTCGAGACCCCGAACATGGATAGACTCGCCAGAGAGGGTATCCTGTTTGAAAACGCATTTGTGACGACGTCTCTGTGCAGCCCTTCGAGGGCGAGCTTCATCACGGGGAATTACGCCCACACCCACGGCGTTTTGAATAACATCACCCCGTGGGATAACGATAATATCACGTTTCTCGAACTCCTCAAGGGTATAGGATACGACACCGCCTTTATCGGCAAATGGCATATGCCCGGAAATCTCCCCGAGCTTCGGGGCGTGGATAAGTTCATAACCTTTACGGTTCAGGGCGGGCAGGGCCGTTATTTTGACTGCCCCCTCATAGTCGATGGTGTCGAGGAGCCGTCAAGAAAGACATACATCACAGAAGAGCTCACCGACAGGGCTATAGAGTTCATAAATAGCGATCGCAAAAATCCGTTCTGCCTCTACCTCTCCCACAAGGCCGTTCATCACCAGTTCTTTCCCCCGGAGGACCTTGAAGACCTCTACAGCGATGTCAAGCTCGACCTCCCGAAGGACTTCGATCCCTACGTAACCCTGACAAAGGGAAACCTCCTTTACGGGATGCTCGGGGTCATGCAGAAGAAGTACCTGAACTACTGCAGGGCACTCGTCGCGATGGACAGGGAGATAGGGAGGTTACTCGATAAGCTCGACGAGATGGGGATAGCCAAAGACACCGTCGTGATCTACGCCGGCGACAACGGGTATTTCTGGGGCGAACACAATCTCGTTGACAAGCGCTGGGCATACGAGGAGGCCATCCGGATTCCTTTTATTGTCCGCGCTCCGGGGATCACGAGGGATCCCGGAAGATGGGCGCCAAACATGGTGACAAACGTAGATCTCACCCCGTCCATACTCGATATCGTAGGGATCGATGTCCCCAGATACATGGAGGGGGAGAGTTTTGTGCCGATATTAAGATCGGCATCCGCACCGGGGAGGGAGGCGTGGCTATACGAGTACTTCAAGGACTACCCGTATAGGGTACCTCCCCATTTCGCCATCAGGACAAACACTCAAAAATATATCGAGTATGAAGGCAGGAAGAAACCGGAGCTATTTGATCTCGCCTCGGACCCGAAGGAGAAAAACAACCTCTTCGGGAAACCGGAGGGTGAAAAGCTGCTTCCGGAATTGAAGGCGATGCTCGATGGCCTGAAGGCGGGGTATAATCTATAGGCCCAGTCGTATTAAGACTGAGTTTTTATCTGGATTAAATTTAGGGGCGCGAATCTTCGCGCCCCTAAAAATATTTATAGACTTTTTTAGAAACTCACTGCATAAAAAACGATCCCTGCTTCTACTTAACCCTCTCAAACCTGAAGTCACAAAACTTATCCCCCCTCGCAAGCGTCCCCTTC
>CAZDOD010000033.1:0-20809 GCA_964506935.1 uncultured Thermodesulfobacteriota bacterium
ATTATCGTCCCGAGCGGAGGGGAGATCATGTGGTTCTCGATCTGAGATAGGACGGCGGACGAAAATCCTGATCTTTCTGCAAGGTCGGATAGCGAGAGATTCTTTTTTTCCCGAAGGAGCTTTATCTTCTCACCTACTTTAAGCTCTTCTGTCATTTTTTCAACCTTTTTTACTGGTTTTTGTTCTGTCCCGACGAAAATTTTCGCCCTTTCTGGGCACCGAGAAAAGTGATTTTTTATTCCTCAAAAAGACAGATCAAGTGCGAGCGCCGTCTTTAGCAAATTCTATCCCTGCCTCGATCATCTCGATGTTTTTCGGGATCATGTGATGATACCTCTCATCCAGGACCTTCGTGAGGGAGTCGAAAACCGACTTTGTATCTACCAATTTTGACAGGGCCAGATAAGAGCCGAAGATGACCATGTTCGCCATCTTGTCATTTCCGAGGTCTCCGGCGATATCGTTTGCGGGTATTCTGATCTGTTTCAGGTCGGGCCTGTCCTCAACCTTTTCGTCTATGAGGGATGAATTTATCAAGAGGAGTCCGCTATCTTTCACCTTTTGGCCGAATCGTGTGAGGCTCGGTCCGTTCATGACGACGGCGCTCATCGGAAATCCGATGATCGGTGAGCCTATCGGGTTGTCTGATATAACGATGGTGCAGTTTGCCGTGCCTCCACGCATCTCGACGCCGTATGCGGGCATGTATGTTACGTTTCTCCCCTCCCTCATGGCGCTGTATGCGAGGAGGTTCCCGATCAGCATGATGCCCTGACCGCCGAAGCCTGCCATTATCGTGTCGTGATACATATTTTTCAACTTTGTGTTAACTTCTCAATATAGTCTATAGTATGGGTTGAAAATCCAATTTTAAGCTAATTTAATCCCTCAATACGCCGATCCCATCCGACAGAGCCTTGAGCTTGTCAAACTCCATCCGCCTACATGACGTCGGACATCTTCCGCTCTTTGTATACCCCCAGCGGGAAGTATGGGATAAGCTCTTCGTCGACCCTTTTCGCCGCATCAATCGGGTTCATCTTCCAGTTAGTCGGACAGGTCGATAACACCTCCACGAAGGAAAATCCCATGTTATCTATCTGCATCTTGAAGGCCTGCTTTATTATCTTTTTGGCCTGAAGCACCCTTTTCGGCTTGTTGACGGCAACACGGGCGACAAACGCCGCGCCCTCGAGGGTTGCGATTAGCTCGGTCATGCGGACGGGGTATCCGTCCTGCTCATACTCCCTGCCGTATGGGGAGGTGGTGGTCTTCTGTCCGAGCATCGTCGTTGGGGCCATCTGGCCTCCCGTCATTCCGTAGACGGTGTTGTTTACGAAGATGACGGTTATCGGCTCGCCGCGGTTCGCCGTATGCACGATTTCGCTCATGCCGATCGAGGCGAGGTCCCCGTCGCCCTGATACGTAAAGACAATCCTCTTGGGCATGGCACGCTTTACGCCCGTGGCGACGGCCGGCGCCCTCCCGTGGGGCGCCTCGAGCACGTCCACGCGAAAGTAGTCGTACATAAAGACGCTGCACCCCACAGACGCCACGCCGATTGTTTTTGATGTCAGGTCGAACTCGTCCAGGGCCTCCGCCACGAGTCTGTGTATGATCCCGTGGTTGCAGCCGGGACAAAAGTGAAATGGTTTATCGGTCAGGCTTTTGGGTCGCCCAAAGACCTGTTTCATACTCTCTTCTAATGCTTCCGCCATTTGTATCTCCGAGGCTATTTTAGTGGATTACGTTAATTCGTATTCTAACTATTTTAATTGTTTGAGAGATAAAGTCAACAGGTTTTATGGGGTGGGAGTGTAAATGACAAAAAAGTTAATTCAATATTGTTTGTTTTTAAAAAGTTCCCTGTTTTTTAAGTTGACAGCTTAGCGCTAAAAAGAGAGTGATGCTCTGTAATATAAAAGAAATACAAAAAACTAAAAAAACATTGACAAAACCGATCAAATGAACTATATTTTATGAAAAATCAGAAAAATCAGAGCATTCTGATTATTAGTAACTTCTCGATAGAGAGGAAACGAGGATGGAAAAGAAGACTGCAGATGGGCGACAAAATCTCCCGAAGGGGGAATGTATGGGGTGCTGCCGGGTAGAATCCGTAGTCAGCATAGACGAGCGGGGGCAGATGGTTCTTCCGAAGGAGGTGAGGGATGCGGCAAACATCAAAGCCGGCGACAAGCTAGCCGTCGTAATGATGAGAAAGGGCGGTGATGTATGCTGCATATCTCTGATTAAAGCCGACGAGCTTTCGGGAATGGTGAGGGGCCTATTGGGACCCATGATGCAGGATGTATTAAAAGAAGAGGAGGTATAAGAGATGGAAAAGAAGGATAAGAATGATGCAAAAAAAGAGGGCATGGAGCATATGGGCTCATGCTGCGGTCCCGAGATGGCAAAGAGGATGGAATCCTGTTGCGCATCCGAGATGATGGAAAAGATGAAGGCTTTTATGGAGAGCCGTGATTCAAAAAGGAAAATGGGAGCTTGCTGCTGTGCTTCTGACAAATTTGCAAAAGATTCAAAAGAGTCTGGCGAGGATGAGGCAACGGGATGAAAAGGGATGATGTCAAGAGGATAGTAAAGGAGAATTACGGCAGAATCGCCAAGGACGGCGGGTCGTGCTGTGGCCCAGGATCGACCGATAATGCGACATCGTGCTGCGGTGAGATGGGTTGTTGCAGTTCGACAGTCGTGACGCTCGATGAGATAAGCAAAAGCATTGGGTATTCCGATGAAGAGCTCGCGATTGCCCCTGAGGGCTCAAATCTGGGCCTCGGCTGTGGTAACCCTGTCGCACTGGCCTCGCTGGAGGAGGGGGAGGTTGTCCTTGACCTCGGCTCCGGGGCGGGATTCGATGCGTTCCTCGCGGCTAAAAAAATCGGTAGTGGGGGAAGGGTAATCGGCGTCGACATGACTCCCGAGATGGTCGAAAAAGCGAGGCAGAATGCAAAGAGGGATGGCTACGAGAATGTGGAGTTCAGACTGGGGGAGATCGAAGATCTCCCGGTCGAAGATAGCTCGGTTGATGCTGTCATCTCAAACTGTGTCATTAACCTATCGCCCGACAAAGAAAGGGTGTTCGCCGAGACGTTCAGGATCCTCAAACCCGGTGGGAGGCTAATGATCTCAGATATCGTCCTCCTTTCGGAGCTCCCCGACCTGATAAGAGATTCAGTCTCGGCATACGTCGGTTGCGTCTCCGGCGCCGTCCTCAGAGATGAATACATAAAGATTATAGAGTCCCAGGGATTTGAGGATGTGAGGATATTGGATGAGACGGCCTTCCCTGTGGAGTTCATACTGAGCGAGCCGACTATAAGCTCGTTTCTTCAAGGCTTGAAAATTTCAAAAGAAGAAATAGATGATCTCAGTGGCTCGATTCTGAGCGTGAAGGTCTTTGCAAAAAAGCCGAATTGATCGACATTAAAGTGGTGGGGTAGGGGGGCAGGACTCTTTGTGTCCTCCCCCCTATTTTTTTGTTATTTTTTATTATTCAAAAAAATAATGATTCGTGATATAATATCACTGTTTTTAACTTTAACCTATAAGGGGTTTTGAAATGAGAAAAAAATTTCTCTTTTTGTTTTTAGTTTTTCTATTTTCGGTATCATCTCTTGCCTATGCGGCAGAAGCGGAATTCTTTTCGGGTGATTCTTATATACTAGCGGAGGGCGAGGAAGTACCCACTGACCTTTATGTCATTGCTAATGAGATCACAATAGACGGCAACGTAGGCGGCAATGCCTCGCTGATCGGGAAGACCATAGTGATCAATGGTGATGTAGCGGGGATGATACAGGTCTGCGGTCTTGATATCAAGATCTCCGGAAACGTCATGGAAAATGTCCTCTTGATGGGCAGGTATGTGGATATTTCTGGAAATATAGGCGGTGATGTCTATACCGGAGCGAATAAGCTGGCCCTATCAGGAAAATTTGGGGCAGAGACAAACGCCATGGCGAGGGCTATCGAGGCTTCCGGGGAATTTACCGGTAATGCAGATCTCAAGGCCAAAAGCATCGATATCAAAGACGGCGCGGTCTTTTTGGGAGACCTGAACTATACGGCAAAAGATTTTTCAATGTCTGATTCCGCAAGCGTTGCCGGGACCTTAAACGAGATCGTCCCCACGGATATCAGGAAGGGCCTGGCGATCGGCGCTGGTATCGGAGCGGGGATCGGCATCGGATTCATTATCCTTTTGTGGCTCATCTCTCTGGTCGGCTTTATCATCGTCGGTCTTGTCTTAAACGCCCTGTTTCCGGGCTTTGTCAAGGGGGTCACCGAAAAGGTCTTCGCCGATCTCTTCAGCAACCTCGGCTGGGGTATACTGGTGCTTTTACTCACGCCCCTTGCAGTGGTCATCCTCCTCGTTACACTTGTGGGCATCCCGCTTGCGGCTATTTTGACGGTATTCTATTTCGTTGGGCTATACATTGGAGAGATCCTCGTGGCAGCGGCCTTGGGCGGCATGATTCTTTCGATCTTCAAGAAGGGTAATGTGGCCTACTGGATTGGGCTAGTTGTCGGCGCCGTAATTGTTTTTATCCTGTGCTCTATACCGATCGCGGGATTCTTTATCGGACTGATTATCTACATCCTCGGTATCGGCACAATTAAAAATTATGCGGTATCGTGGAGGAAGGGTGGAAAGAAGGCTGTCCCGAAGAAAACTAAGACAAAGGCACCGGCGAAGAAGAAAAAATAGACAATAAAGACGATACAACCGAAATGTAATTAAACAAAGGAGGGTGAATTGTCACCCCCCTTTGTCTATTTATTGATATTAAAAAAATCCAAATTGGCCGAGATATAGCCATTTTTCACTTCCTGAAGTTCAATGTCATTTCATATACTCCCTCTTCGTTCCTCTTTTCGACGTCAAATCCCACCTTTTCAAATAGGTGCAGCATAGGTTGATTTTCAACCAGGACATCGGCCGTAAAAGACATGAGTCCCTGTCGCTTTGCGAGGTATGTCAGATAGGAGAGGAGTTCTGTCCCGATACCGCGGTTCTGGTAATCATCCCTGACCGCAATGGCGGCTTCCGCCTTGAGATCTGGGCCGTAGAGTTGATACTGGCCAACACCAACTAATATCTCCTTTTCCTCTCTCGGTATTACAGCGACAACGACCGTATTTCTGGTGTAGTCGGTTACGGACATCTCCTGGAGTTGTTTGTGGGGCATTCGCTGTTTTATATGGAAGAACCTCCTGTACAGGCTCTGATCTGATAGGGAATAGAAGAAGTCTTTGAGGAGCGGTTCGTCACTGATCTTTACGGGCCGAAAAAACAGCGTGAATCCCGATTTCGTTGTGCGGTAGGCCTCGAGGTGTTCGGGATATTCCCCCTTTTTCCCCGGTATATAGGCCTGATCCCTGTAAATCAGATTCAGCTTTTTGGCCTCGTCGATCAGCCATCCTCGAAAATCGGGGTGGGCTATGGCGATTAGCTCCATAGCCCGCTCCCTGATGTTTTTGCCGTGGAGGTAGGCGATGCCGAACTCCGTCACGACATAGTGGATGTCACCCCTATTTAAAGTCACACCCGCCCCTTCGTGGAGAAACGGGACGATCCTTGAGATCTTCCCATCCCTCGCCGTTGACTGGAGGGTGAGGATCGTCCTCCCGCCCGGTGCAAGTACGGCACCCCTCATGAAGTCGGCCTGTCCTCCAATGCCGCTGTAAAAGTTTACCTTCCTCTGCTCTCTTTTGGAACCATTTACATCGAGAGAGTCTTTGTCGGAATCATCTGAGGATTCGTCGATATTTGAGAATCCTATTGATTCGGCTGATGCCTGACCGGTAAGATCGATCTCCAACGCGCTGTTTACGGCGACCATGTTCCTGTGCTGGGAGATGATGAGGGGATTGTTGGTGTAGTCGACGCTCCGAAACTCCACGGAGGGATTGTCATGTATATAGCTATAGGTCTCTTTCTTCCCCATACAGAATGTCGCCGTTGCCTTTCCACGGTTGATGCTCTTTTTCGAGTTGTCGATAACTCCCTTTTTCATAAGGTCGACAATGCCTTCAGTCAGAAGCTCGGTGTGTACACCGAGATTATTCTTTTTATCCAAGCTTTTGAGAATTGCATTTGGGATGCTCCCGTATCCGACCTGAATCGTGTCTCCATCGCCGATTATTCGCGAGACATAGTCCCCGATGCCTTGCGCGATGTCATCGGGCGCATCGTCCTCATATTCGAGGAGCGGTTCGTCGTATGGGACTAAATAGTCGATGTCCTTTATATGGACGAATCCATCGCCGTGGACCCTCGGCATGTTTGAGTTTATCTGGGCGATGACGACCGAAGAGTTCTGGACTGCCGCTTTAGCGATGTCGACGCTCACCCCGAGGCTTATAAATCCGTGTCTGTCGGGAGTGGAGGCCTGTATAAGCGAAACGTCGACGGGCACGATCTTTCGGTTTAAGAGGTCCGGTATCTCGGATAAAAATATCGGCGTGTAGTCCGCCGCACCGCGGTTTACGGCTTCTCTCGTGTTATTTCCGATAAAGAAAGAATTGTGCCTGAAGTTGTAGCTGAATTTTTCGTCAGCGTAGGGGGCGACGCCCAGTGTCCAGATGTGAAAGACCTCGGCGTCGGTGAAGGCCTTGGGATTGGATTTGACGTATTCGATAAGGGAGCTGACGAGATACTGTGGCTCCCCACAGCCGGTGCTGATAAATATCCTGTCGCCGCGATGAATGTTCTTGAATATCTTTTCTTCCGAAACAAACTTTTCGGGATATTTTTGCATTAGCCTCTTCAAAATTTCCCCCGTTTATATAGGATCAGTTTTATAAAGGATTATCAAAAGGTAGAATTCCGGCCGTTTTCAATTCGATGTAATTCTATCGGAGCCTTTATGATAGTTTGCTCCCTATTATTATTCTATAGATTCTTTCGATAAGTTACAAGTGGAAAATGGCGTTTTTGAGATGTGATGAAAACGGCAAAATCTTTTTCCTTGTCATAGGAACATCACTGTGTTATGTTTTTCAACTCTACATAATGTGTTAATTGGTCGAGCACGGAAAAGAGAGTTGGCTCGTTTTACTGTTTTTAGATAGTCTGATATTGAATTTGACAGGATATATCTTGTGAATCTGAAGGAGGGTGTTGATGAAGACACGCATAACCGAACTTTTTGGAATAAAATATCCTATACTGCTTTCAGGTATGAGCTGGATCAGTGTTCCGAAGATGGTGGCGGCCGTTTCAAACGCCGGCGGGCTCGGCATACTCGCCACAGGGCCGTTTTCTGCCGATGAGACGAGGGAGGCAATCCGTGAGGTTAGGAGCCTTACCAAGAAACCCTTCGGTGCAAACGCATCGCTGCTTTTGCCCGGAGGTTCAAGTAACGCCGGTATCCTGTTGGAGGAGAAGGTGGATGTGATTAACTTCTCACTCGGCAAGGGAGACTGGATCGTAAAGGAGGCGCACAAATACGGCGGAAAGGTTATCGCGACCGTCACAAATCATCGTCACGCCCTTCGCGCCCAGGATTACGGCACCGACGCCCTGCTGGTCACGGGGCACGAGGCGGCGGGCCACGGGGGCGCCGTGACTAGCCTTGTCCTTATCCCGAGCATAGCGGACAGCGTCAAGATACCCGTGATCGCGGCCGGGGGATTTTCCGATGGGAGGGGACTCGCGGCGGCGCTAGCCCTCGGGGCCGAAGGGATCGCTATGGGGACACGATTTATGACGACCGAAGAGAGCCCATTGCACGATTACTTTAAGGAGCTATCGATCGAGAAGGGGATCGAAGACACGCTCTATTCAACACGCTTCGATGGGATCCCGTGCCGAGTCCTCGACAACCCTGGAGGGAGGAGGGCGTTGAAGAAGGGCCTCGATCTCCCGATGGCTTTTATCAACTCCAAAGACATCGCAAAGATGTTAAAGCTCCCGTACTTCAAGCTTCTCATCGGTGCCATAGCGTCGGGCCCGAAAAACGCCATGGGGCTCGCATATATGGCAAATGCGTTTAAGGCCATTAAGCTTGCAACCGAGGACGGTGATGACAAGAAGGGCCTCCTCCCGGTGGGGCAGGTCATGGGCCTCTTGAAGGATGTCCCTACCGTCTCCGAGGCATTGGAGCGGATAGTGAAGGAGGCCGAGGCTGTCGAAAAGAGGCTCGAAGGGTGTGTTAAGTAAGAAATTCAATTGATATTTTCTAATTCTTTAGGATATTAGTTTTTCGGTTTCGTGATGATTTATCCCTCGAAGTAGGGGGGATGAACGCCTGTTTATATTCTGTCTGAAAAGATATCGGTATATTAATAAAGGGAATATAAGGGCCGTCCCGATGGAAAAATACTGTGTATTTTGTAAAAAGCCGGACGGAGAAAAGATCTTTTCGGATGATTTTATCTACGCTTGCTTTGATAAAAACCCCGTCTCTCAGGGCCACATCCTGATAATTACGCGTCGCCACATAGAAAGCTGGTTTGATACGACCAAAGATGAGAGGGACGCCGTATGCGGGGCGCTTTTTTATCTCAAGGGCATCCTTGACGAGGAGTATGGTCCCGACGGCTACAACATAGGGATAAATTCAGGGGTAGCCGCGGGACAGACCATAGACCACCTCCACATCCATGTAATACCGCGTTATTCCGGTGACATAGAAGACCCGCGGGGCGGGATCAGGGGAGCCATCCCCGAAAAGAGGATTTATCAGAAAGGGGTGAAAAGGTAAAAAAATCAAATTTGATAGAAATATGGAGACCAATTTATCCAATGATCATGATTCTAATACCAAAGGAGTTATACTGAAATGAGTAAAGAGCCGATAATTACTGCCGAGAGGGTCGGATATGAGTTTAAAGTTTTTCTGGACATCAAAAGGAGCGGGTTTTTGATCACGGCGGGTAGGGACCAAAAGATCTTCGGGGAGAAGTTCATCAATTGGACACGCGCCCCCATGCTTGGGCTCAATAGAGGCGATTTGAAGCGAATCGAGGAGACCATAGACGAGTTATCAAAAAAACTGGAAAATGATAAATGACAAATCGGATAAATGACCTCTTTGAAGAGGTAAGGCAGAAGGGCGATGTCGATAGACTCGAGGATTATCTCGTCAAATTCGACCCGAAAGAGTTGACCGATGAAGAGAAAGAGTCGTGGCACCACCTCTATGGGATTTGCGCATTTAGAAGAAAAGACCGAAAAGCGGCGCTCGAAAGGTTTAAAGAGGGATATAGAATTTGCCCGAATTCGGGAGCGATCGCTTTTTCTCTGGGGCAGGAGTACGAATTCTTCGGGGATATAAAGAAGATGTTCGACCTGTTCGATAGATTTCGGTTCCCGCTGGTACCCTCCAATTATACCCTTGCCGAGGCGAACTACGCATATTTATGGGATGACCTGGATAGGGCCATCTATTACACGACCCCGATACTCAATAAATATTTCGATCTCAAGACCGTCGATGACCATTTTCTATACTCCAGGGGGCTTCCATTTTTCGGACGGACATGGTCGTATCTCGCGGCTTTTTATATACTCAAAGGGGAAATCGATAAAATCCGTGAGATCACCCAGCGGTTATCTGTGGAACTTTCGGATTACGATTTTGACAGGCTTCTTTCATTTCTCGACTGTGTTGAAACAAAGGATTTCTCAAAATATATCGACAGGCTCAAAAAGGATGCCGAACTTGCAAAGGAGCAGGGATTGTCATACGGCTATGGGGCCATGCGGGCAGCGGTCTTGGAGGCTCAGGGCGAAAAGGACACAGATAATGCCGAGCGAATTCTTTCTGTCGTTACGATTTCTCAGGATGATATGCAATGGCTCGAAGACATCCGCCTCCTTGCAAGGTGTGAGATTGTCAAAAGGAGAAAAGATGTCGAACTTGAAAAGAAGCTGGTGTCGGAATTCTTGGCAAAACAACCACTTCTCTTTGAGCCTGATCATGTGTTCAATTTCAACCTCTTATCTTATCAGGAGCGTCTGAAATCGGTCTATCGGAAGATGAGATTGAAGAATAAAGGATAAACGGCGGCCCATAATTTCATTGGGGATTAGAAAGATTTATTATGGAGGATTTTTAGTATGAGAGAACTGACTAAAGAGGAATCTGAAGCTATAAGACTCCAGATGCTTTATAACATCGGCAATGGGTGGTCTTGGTACGCATACAAGAGGCTCGGGCCCGAAAAGATCATAGAGATGGAGCTCGAGATGTGGAACGAGATGCTCCCTCCCGCAGTTGACCTGTTATTTATGATGATTCAGATGGAAGGGCCGCCGATAAAGCAGGTAAAACATTTTTTGAACCAGATTACAAAGATCAACGGCTACGTTCCGAAATATCTTGAGGAAAATGATAAAACGTTGAAATGGGAGTATTCCCTCTGTCCGAACTGGAATTCCCTGGTCTTATTGAATTATGATGATTACCTCGCGATAGATGGAAAGCCGACAAAGGTTTCGTGCATCCACGGATGCACAAGGATTCACGAGATATATTTTAGGAAGATTGATCCCGGACTCAAGATCGAACACTTCGAACTCAGGCCCAATTCGGACGAGACCTGTGTGTTTCAGGTGTCCTTGGGATAGGGATACATATTATTTACGATTGGATGGTATTTAAATCCAGACTTGCAAGGGCACGGCATGCCGTGCCCCTGCGTAATTGCGGGCCGACACACTGGTCGGCTCCCTCAACCCCGTTTTTTCCTCCCCCTGATCTTCACCCAGGGATCGACATTAAGAAAACTGTCTTTCATATCCATGGCCATCTCCCACATGTGATTTGTGGCAGCCGAAAACGTCATCGTGCAGGGATCGACATATCGACGGCATGCGATGTCAAAACTACCTAAGATTGCTTTTGGCGTCTCATTTTTTAACTGGAGTCTCGGCTCGGTTATGATGCTGTAGCACCCGGAGCTGAACTGGACGATGACCGAGTCGTCTCCCGGCCGGGCGTAGTTGGCCATTGTTATCATGGCGCCCATCACGTCGGCGTTCCCAAAGATGATGACCGCATCAGGGGGGGCGGACTTTGTAAATTGATCGAGGGGTTTGAACACTATGTAATCACCCCCTGCCGGAACCCACTCTATCGACTGCGCGGCCTCTTCGCCGAGCTCCGGGGTCTTCTTGAACTTCTCTCCCTCGAGCCTCCCCGGAATCCCGGTTGATAAAAAATGCCCGATCCCCTTCATCAAGCTCTTCTTGTAACCGAGATAGAATCCTCCCCCGCGGCACGCCTTCCACTCCTTCGAGAAGTAGAACGCCTTTCCATCCCTCGCCTGATTGAGATAAGGATAGATGCATACCCTCGTCTTTACCTTTATAGTCTTTGCATCGTCGGGGGGATTATTTATATAATGAAAACCTATGGGGGAATCACCTATCCCCAACATCTCCTTTAAATATGCCGAAAGGCCCGGATAATCGTCTCTCTTTAGTTCCACATCCACCTCTTTAATATCAACTATCTATATTTTTCTATGACACCTTTGACCTTCTCCTCTATCTCATCCCTTATCTTTCTCATAAAGGAAATTTCTCTCCCCGCGGGATCGGGGAGGTTCCAATCCGCCGTCTCGGCCCCGGGTACGACGGGACAGGCGTCTTGACACCCTAGGGTGACAATCATATCGATCTTCTCGGACAGGGGTATCTCCTTTAGGGACCTCGGTCTCAAATAAGACATGTCGATCCCCTTCTCCTCCATTGCCTTTACCATCACCTCGTCTACCATGTCTTTCGGATCGCTCCCGGCGCTTAATGCCTCGATCTTGTCTCCGACAAGAAAGGTGGTAAATGCCCACGCCATCTGGCTACGGCATGCGTTCTCTCTGCATATATAGAGGACCTTTTTCCTCTCGAGGAGGGGGACTATAATCTCCCTTGCTTTTTCTTTTACGTCGGAGAGCGCCGTCGGGTGTTTTTTGATGTCGCCAATCTTTTCGACCTCCCGATACGTGAGACTCCCTTCAAACGATGCGCCAACGGCGTCGAAGAAATACTTTGCGGTGTTTTTGACCCCCTCAAAGAGGTTTTTCCCCTTGGTTGCGCCAACGGATATAAAAAATCCCTTCCTCATGCGTGATCTCGGATCGTCAAGCTTATAAACATATCTTCTCGCCCACAGAGCCTGTGTCCTGTCTATCACGGCCTTCATGAATGCCGAGACGCCATAGAAGAAGATCGGGCTTGAGAGGACTACGACGTCGGCCTTCCTCAGCAAATAGTATATCTCCTGCATATCGTCATCGATTCGGCAATATCCCTTCTTCTCGCAAGTCCTGCACTCGACACAAGGGGATATTTTCATCTTTGCGGGTTCGATCTTTATCGTATCGGCACCAAGCCTCGACGCCTCATCCAGAAATGTCGAAAGTAGGATATCGGTGTTACCGCCCGTCCTCGGACTCCCCTGAAATCCCAAGACCAGCATTATTACATGACTCCCTTGTCAGCCATCCGAATATTTCTTTCTATCTCTTCTTGCAGCTCTCTCGGCAGTCCCTCTATATCGACATGGAGGAATCCCCTGATTATTACACTGATCGCCTCGTCCTCGGTAAGTCCCCTTGCCATTAGATACTCTATCTCGTCACGGTTTATCCTCCCGACCGCCGCCTCGTGAGAAAGCTCCAGACCTTCGGCATTCCCGTCAAGTTCGGGCACGGCCCGGATTTTCCCGCCACCCAAGATAAGACCCTTGCATTCGAGGTGGCCCCTGACGCCTGGGACGTTTCCGATGAGATGACCCCTTGCTATGATATCACCGCCTGTGGTAATGGCCCTTGATATTATCTCCCCCCGCGAGTCTTTTCCGGAGAGGATCAGCCTTCCACCGATATCCATGTGGGAGCCGGGGGGCGACACCAGAATGGAGTTTAGCCTTGCCACAGACCCGTCGCCGACTAGATTCACTTCAGGGTACATCTGGATCGACTCGACGGGATTTAAAATGACATAGTTGTTTATAAACTGTCCCCCGTCTTCGACGACGGTTGCGGACCTGGGCCTGACGTGAATACCCTCGGACCAGTTGTGTATCATGGTGAAACTCAGCTTCGCCCCTTTCTTGACGTATAGCTCCGATACCCCGATGTGTAGACCGCTGGCGAGGCCTGGTGTCGTCGAACAGCCGGTGATAATATGAAGCTCCGAGCCCTCCTCGGCGATTATGACATTGTGAACGTTCTGGGAGACGTTGTTGGTGGCGAGATAGAGGCATGCCTGGACGGGGTGAAGCGATTTCACATTGGGGAGCGCCCTGATGAAATATCCGAGGTGCGGTTTTTCTACGACCCTTTTGGTGAACTCGTCCTTATCCTTTGAGACGATCTTCCATATATAATCGGCGAGCCAGTCGTATTTTTCAAGTGCACTTGATATATCCATTACCTCCAATCCGTCTTGGGTCACGTTGCAGTGCACCATGCTGTGATCCATCTGGACGTATGTGCCGGAGCGGTCTTCACTCGTGGTCTCGACTCCTGCAAGCCTCATTCTCTTCCTATCAACCTCAGAGATGTTGTCAAGGTTTTCTATGTAAGGGTGCTGGCTCCCGTCGTTGATAAAAGTATTTATATCGGGTTTTACTATGTGTTTAGACATTTTACACACTCCTCATATCCGTGGTCGGAGATACCCCGGAGGAGTTCCTTCGGGTTTCCCTGACACGCTATCTTACCTTTAAAGAGGACGTTGGCCTGATCGGCGTCAACGTAATCAAGGATGTGACCTGTGTGGGTGATGATCAGGGCCGAGCGTTTTCGCTTTTGACGCTCCTTCTTCAGGCAGTATTTTTTGCCGTCTGTGCTGTATCCCTTGATCAGGCAGTTTATTGTGTTTCCAATTAAAGATATACTTTCGAGATCGACCCCGGACTCCGGCTCATCGAAAAGAACGAGATCGGGTTTCTGGGTCATGAGCTGTAAAAGTTCCGACTTCTTCAACTCACCTCCGGAAAAGCCGACATTGACCTCCCTTTCCAAAAAACTCTCAAACTTTATATCTGAGGCGAGTTTTACCGCCATATCTTTATCAACGCCCAGAAGCTCTATGAGATCCTTCAGCAGAAGGCCGTCGATGGATGGGGGGCGCTGAAACGACATCCCGATGCCCATCTTCGCCCGTTCATGGATCGGAAGGCGTGTTATATCTTTTCCATCGAAGTATATCTTACCTTCGAGCACCTTATATCCATCAAATCCCATGATCGTCATCAGGAGCGAGGTCTTGCCGGAGCCGTTCGGTCCGAAAAGGATATGCGTCTTTCCATCCGGCACCTCGAGATTGACACTTTCGAGTATGACCCTGCCTTCGACTTCGACTTTCAAATCTTCTATTTTTAACATCTTTTTTGTTCCCCTATTTTATTTTTGGATCTTCGTTACATTTCTCTTCCATAGCCTTTTCAGCCTGAGGGAGTTTGTAACGACGGAGACCGAACTCATGGCCATCGCCGCCGCCGCAAATATTGGATTTAGGAGGATCCCGAAAAACGGATAGAGGATACCCGCGGCGATCGGGATGCTGGCGCCGTTGTAGAAAAAAGCCCAAAACAGATTCTGTTTTATCACCTTCATAGTGAGGGAAGAAAGCTCAATCGCATCGGGGACGGATTTGAGATCATCCCGAATCAGCGTTATATCGCCGGCCTCTATGGCGGCGTCCGTGCCGGTTCCGATTGCAATCCCGATGTCCGCCTCGGCAAGGGCCGGGGCGTCGTTTATTCCGTCCCCCACCATTGCGACAACCCGCCCCTCACCTTTGAGTCTTTTTATCTCAGCGGCCTTGTCTTGGGGGGAGACGCCGGATAGGATCCTCTCGATTCCTACTTTTGAACCCACGGCGGTTGCGGTCTTTTCATTATCGCCCGAAATCATAATAACGTCAAGCCCCATTTTTTTGAGGGACGATACCGTCTCACGGGCGCCGACCTTGGGTTCGTCACGCAGCGCTATAAGGCCCAGAATATGATCGTCTTCGGATACGAATACGACGCTCTTTCCATCACCTGCGAGCGCTTCGGCCCTTTCTTGAAATTCTGACCCCAAAGGAGTATTTTCCTGAGCGAGTTTTATGCTTCCGATTAGGATTTTCCTATCGTCGATCGATCCCATTGCACCCAAACCTGACAGCGCCGAAAAATTATCGACAGGTTGATGTTTGATCCCCGCCTCCTTACCCTCTTCGACGATTGCCTTTGCCAGCGGGTGCTCGCTCAGTACCTCGATGGAGGCGGCAACCTTAAGTAGATAATCGCGGTCGATACCTTTTGCGGGCACAACATCGGTGACTTTCGGCTCTCCCTTTGTGAGGGTCCCGGTCTTGTCGAAGATGACGGTATCGAGTTTATATGACCGCTCTAAACTCTCCCCACCTTTTATCAGGATCCCGCTTCCCGCCCCTAGGCCCGTCCCCACCATTATTGCCGTTGGGGTGGCGAGCCCCATCGCACAGGGGCACGAGATGATCAGTACCGAGACGAAATTTAGTATCGCCCGGTTGAAGCTCGGCTCAGGGACGATAAAATACCAGATAATAAATGTCAATATCGCAATAGAGATTACAACGGGGACGAATATCGACGCAACCTTGTCCGCAAGCCTCTGAATAGGCGCCTTTGAGCCTTGGGCCTCTTCGACGAGACGGATTATCACAGAAAGGGCGGTCTCGGCCCCGACCTCGGTCGCCTCAAATGTAAAGCTACCGCTTTTATTTATCGTCGCCCCGTATACCTTGCTACCATTGACCTTTTCTACAGGAATGCTCTCTCCGGTGAGCATCGACTCGTCAACGTAAGACGTGCCTGAGACCAAAATACCGTCGGTCGGGATCTTTTCGCCGGGCCTGACAAGGATGATGTCTCCCGGGACCAACTCCCCGACAGGGACATCCAGCTCACCCTCATTCTTTATCACATGAGCGGTCTTGGGCTTTAGACCAATCAGTTTTTTTATGGCCGAAGATGCCTTACCCTTGGTCCTCGCCTCGAGAAACCTCCCGAGGAGGATGATCGTCACGATCATCGCTGCGCCATCGAAGTAAATATGGGGGCTGATAGCGGCCTCTTTAAAGAAATCGGGGAAGAAGACCGCCGCCGCGGAATATATATATGCCGACAGCGCACCCAATGCAACGAGGCTGTTCATATCGGCCGACATAGAGCGAAGTGCCTTTAACGCCCCATATATAAAGCCGCTCCCGACCCAGAAGACTACCGGTGTAGTTAAGATCAGAAGTGATATATTGAGGAGATCTATTGGGATTAGTTTCACGAAGGGAAAGAGCTTCGGCATCGAACCGATAAAGATTATAAGACTTAAAATTGCACCCGTAATTAACTTTCTGGCAATTTTTCTCGTCTCCCCTTTCTTCTCTACATCTAATTCATCATATGTCCTTTCGGTCGAAAGCCCCTTATATTCATAGCCGGCACGGGAGATCGCATTTTTCATATCTTCAATGTTTATCTTCGAGGGATCGTAGATTACGGACGCCGAAGATGCCGCGAGGTTCACAGACGCCCCTGAGACGCCGCCGAGCGAGCTCAGCGCCTTTTCCAACCTCTGGACACACACCGCGCACGTCATCCCGCCTATTGAGATGACGACCTTTTTCTCTCCACCACTTATCGTGGTATCTGATCTCGCCGCTTTATATCCAAGATTTTGAACTCTCTTTATCATCTCGTCGGGATTTACTTTTTTAGGGTTGTAGTCTATTATGGCTTTTTCCGATGCCAGGTTCACGGCGACGTTTTCGACTCCATCGAGCTTTTCAAGCCCCTTTTCTATCCGTACAACGCAGCTCGCACAATCCATTCCATTGATCTTGATGGAAACCTTATCTTTTGTATTTTTTTCCATTTTATCTCCCCCATTATGAAGGACTGATAAATTTCGTAATTTTCTCTTTTTTAGAATCCTAATACTTAATCAATATACTCAACCATTATCTATAATATATACCTTCTATTTGATAAATTCAAGACGTAACAAAAAGTTTTTTACATAATTTTTTCATCAAAGAAAGGTAATTGGAATCTTTCAATAAGTTGGGTGTAAGGCTAACTGTGTGTGGTTTGAGGATGGATTTTTTAACGATAGATCAGACACGTCAGGCTTAATTTAGACGGTTTTTATTGTAATAATAGATGCAAACCACAGAAATCTATTTAATAGGAAGATCACATTATGACGTGAAGCCTTTTTGATTAAAGAAAAAACTCCCCAATGGTTATAAACATTGGGGAGTTTTTGTAATCTACTCAATCCCTGAAAGACCCCTTCCTTCTCCTCTATTTCTATGGAGGAGGAAGCGGACAGACTATGAAGTTATCGTACCTTGCCCTTCTATTGGTATCCCAGGCTGTGTTCCATCTCAGGCCCGGATTTCCGGTGGCGAAGGGATACCAGGTATCGGTCCACGAAACCGTACCCAAACTCGCGCCGCCGCTGTCGAAGACCTCACCATAGATCGAGGCATCCTCGCATTTTACATACAGGGTGTATTTCTGGTTCCTTTGAAATAGGTCGGCGGTATCGAACTCAACCCCATCTCTCCTGGTCCAGCCACCATTGTATTCGGCAAGCCTGATTTCGTAGCCCCCGTCGTCGTAATATGGCGGCTCCTCGTTCCTGATCGTAACCGCGTAGTATCTTTCAGATGCATAGTAACGAACGACGACTCCTGCATGGCATCCACCTTGTGACCAGTTGTCAACTAAAGCGTCGCTATCATCCATCCATATGTCCACCCACACCTCATAGTTGTCATACCCGTTGTAGCTGGTGTCCGTGCTGGTCTTCCAGTATGTTTCATGTGCCGGGTCGTCCAGAATAATTACCCTGGTACCACTGTCGGACGATCTCATGACCTGGCTTCCCGTGACCGCATATGCCTCTATTGACCACTCGCCGCCCCCTTCTACCTGGTTCCAGCCGTAGGGAACAGAACCAATTGTATGCGGTGGGGTTTCAAAATCATCAGTAAAGCAGGGTAAAGTTGGCGGTATCGGGAATAGTGATGCATTACATCCCAGAAAATCTGTTGCTATGAAATAGTTTGGGAAGGGATGTGAAGGTTTTCTTGTGAAAGAAACCTCGGCATCTGAAGATATGTATGGCGATGTATTGGAAGCAGCGTTACCGTCAAAGTATCCGCAATCCGAGGGATCGACAACCCATGTGACCGGGCCGGTTGTCAAGGAGTCGCTTATGATGTTTTTCAACTCGAGTGTTTCATCAACACCTTCGTCAAAAGCCCCGGTTTCGGGTTCGATCTCCAGGGGTGGACATCCGCAGATCTGGAGGTTGTCGAAAACCGCTATGACATTTTTAACCCCAAAGCCAACTGTCCCCGCGCTGTAGTTCATGTCTGTAGCGGAGGCACCACCGGAACCGTCAAAGTCAATGGCTATAGAGTAGTCATCGATGTAAACGTAGAATTTCTCATCCTCTATGTTGAATTCCACCTTATGATAGAGGCCGTCGTCGAAGTGTGTGTTGAAGTCGGGATAGGTTACATCAGCACCTAATTGCATGTAATTGACAGTGACTGGATTTGTAGATCCATCGACACCGTCGATTCTAAGCATCTTTAAGAGGGGGTCGCCGCCTGAATCCTCCGTCCATATCATCATATATCCGTGGTCTGCAACGGTGATTTCCGGGCTTCCGGTAATGCCTGTCATCTCCTCGGTTGTAAAGCCGAGACGGAACATGATTGCTATACCTCTTTCAACTCCGTGGAAGTAATAGTCTGAAAAATCTTCGTCTGAGCCGGAGAGACCGGATGTGTCCGGGCTCTCGTCGAGGTATCTAAACCTGGCGGAGAAGTCGTAGTCATCCCAGGCCGATTCTGATCCCTCTTCTCCGACATAATCCGCCTGTGAGGGATCATCGTCGTTTAAGTCTACCCAGCACAGAAGTTCGTTATCTTTGTAGACGGCGGTAGTAGGCAGAGGTAGATTAGCGGGGAGGGATTGATTCATCGGCTCTGTGAAATCCCTCAGAGGGATTGAGGACGACATGAGGAGCTTGTCGCAGTTCTGGATTATGAAGCTTCGGTGGACACCTTCTATTGGATCATAGGTTGAGTTGGAGGTTACCGCACGCCCTGAAAAACCGTTCCAGTTCCTCATCGGGAAGAAGGTATCTTGAAGGATATCATTAGTCCCGCTAGAATCTTCATCATATATGCCGTCGAGATCCTCATCGAACCATTTCTCACTGAACGCCTCGATGAATCTGATGTTTGTATCACAGCGATCCACAATTGTCTGTACGTATGGGCCGTCAAAAAGCTTGTGTTCCAATCCTCCGGCGTCCAAGTAGCGGACATTGAAGTGGCCGCCGTTTGTCATGTGAAGGACATCATCGTTGTCGGTAGAGGAGAAATTGGTGGGGAGGCCCTCTGTCCTGATCCTGCCACGGAAGACACCCGAATCATTCTCAGTCTCATCGATGTAAAAACTTTCCTCATCCGCAAACAAAGAACCTATCCACTCATAGGCCTTGACAAGTACCTCATCGGGTAGTGAGGTAACATCACTGCAGCAATCCCTAACCTCAATGTAGACATTGTCACCGTTCCACACGGGATTTGAGGGGGTGAGTCTATCTGTATAGCAATAATCCCGATAGGCGAACAGAATATTCTCCTTAACTACCTCAAGCGTTAGATACTCTGTAGCCGAATATTCGGGATCTGTCCCGTAAGTGGAATAGGCGCTTATATCAATATCGGTCAGAGAACAGTCACTCATAAGCTTGATCGGAACGACAGCAATCCCTTCGCTATCTGTGATTACGGTTACACTTGTGCTGTCATAATTACCGCTTACGCTGTTGTAGAACCTGGCGTCCCCATTTTCAATTTGGAAATCTACGGGATTGAATGTGACATCTTCGCACTCAATTGACGGTGGGAGGTTTAGTATTACTTTCGCCACGACATCGATATTGTCATAGTTGCAACCGTCTTGGAAGAAGCCGTCGGTGTATTCCCCCTTTCCCCATCCTTCGGGATTTGATAGGGATCCCGTGTGCGGTTCTTTGGCGGATAGATTTACATTGAGGCCTATAGGACACTGGGAGAGGCTCGCTTCTATCTGACCCTGAATGGAGGGATTGTCAGCTATAGATAATTTTATCAATTCTACTATGTCGCTGTTTGCGCATCCGAAAACGAGATACCTTGCCTTAAACAGTAGATCTAGACCGACCCACTCCATAAAATCAGGGGGGGATGCGGGGGAGTGTTCTTCAGGAAGGGGATTTTCCGAAAGGTCCTCAAGTCTACCGAACACGGCACCATCGATTATTGCCTTGACATCGTATTCTAAAATCCCCTCGGTGTAATATGATTCGTAACCGCCGCAATCATACCCGAGGGCCGTTATGTAAGTATCGGTACCTCTGCAGCCCGAATCGGAAAAGCTGCTCGGATTGAAAGAGAGGGTGGATGGAAGCCCGGGCGTTAGGACAATCGAACTGTCCAGCCAATCAGAAGGCTTAAAGGACATCCCCCATCCGTCGGGCTCCGCCTCGTCAAGTACCTTATCCTGAAATTCCGTTGCTATTCCAATTATGCCTAGAGTTCTCAAATAGGTGGTCTCGGGAGGGGTATCGACCAGAGGAGGTTCATAGTGAATGATATACTTACCCCTGTCCGCGGAAAGGTTTGAGTAGTCGGCGGCTTCGTTTTGGTATCTCCTTATCATTTCATCCGTATCCCCATCTCCGTCATCATCATTGACGTCGGGGACAAGCACAAAGAAACTTCCGGGATCTA
>CAZDOD010000034.1:0-20704 GCA_964506935.1 uncultured Thermodesulfobacteriota bacterium
ATGTCGTAAATACTTCCCGTTGGGGATCCCGAATAGCGGGAGTAGGTTGCCGGAGTGGAGATGTCCTTTACCACTATGTGTCTGCTCAAATCCCTTATAAGATACTTCTCGATCTTATCTATAAAAAAATCTCCCCAGCGTTCCTTCTCTTCCTTATATCTTTTCCGGTCGTTTTCCCTCCATTTCAGCCAGTTGTTCATCCCGAAGGGTACGCCCCGTATCGTAATTGTATTTTTCGCCCCTGTGGTGAGAGACGGGCATATGGCCCCGGCATGAAAGCAGTCATCTGTAAAAGCATTATCTCCGGCCAAAAAACCATCAAAGAGTTTACCCATAGTCCCAATCCCTGTGGAAACGACATTGTAGGGGTAGTCTATATCCATTTTCTTGAGGTCAATTTTGTCGTCCAATCCCAGTGCAATGTTTATAGATGACGGTGACATCACCGTATTCTTCAAACGTTCAACATATTTCGGTGGGAGGTTATCGTCTCCAACCAATTTGTGCATCGCCACCATCGGATCGATAGTCGTAATTATCTTTTCCGCCCTTATCATCCCCTTTTCACCTTTTACCTTGACCCCAACCGCTTTCCCATCTTTTACCACTATTTTTTCCGCGGGAGCCGAAAGTAAAAGCTCCCCTCCGAGTTTCTGAAAGAGCTGGGTCATTTTTGCGGGAAACTCATCGTAAAAACCGTATGGCCTAAAACACTTTGTCATAGAAGAAAGCATCGCCCCGGTAGCCAGGATCGCCGAAGCCCTGTCTGACGGCACGCCGGAAAAGGCCGCAAAGGTGTCAAGAACCTCCCGTAGCTTGATATTTGTAATACCGAATTTATCCAAAAGATCAGAATATGTGCGATTTAGACTCATCACAACCTTGGGGGCGACAAAGGGCGTTAAAACCATATCCTTTGATTTTGGCAGCGCCTTTAGCTTTCTCACCTGGGTGAAAAGATTAACCGAATAATCCATCAACTTCTTTATTTTCTTGGCGTCTTCGGGGAAGATACCAGACAGATATTCGGCAAAGTTTTCCGGCCCGGTTGGAATCTTGTATTCATCAACCTCGTCACCGTGAACCACGATCCGCCTCATGAAGTTCGTCTTATAACGCTTTAAATTCAGATCCAAACCTATATAATCCAAAACGGCGGTCAAATCGGGAAAGAGCTGGGTCGTCTCAAAAATATATCCATTCTTCTCGTACGCCGTAACATAGCCGCCCGTATAGCCGTTCTTATCTAAGATGAGCGTCTTTTTCCCCTCGGTATTTAAAAGCCACATGACACCCGAACTAAGACCGCTGATACCCGCACCGATAATTATGAGATCGTAAGAATCTCCGCCCGAGTAGTTAGATTTTATTTTGTCCTTCGCCAATTTTATTTTTTCTGTCATATCCACCTCCCAATAAGAAAAGATTTTTTTAAATCCCATCAGAATACCAAAAATGACAAAAACATTCTACTCCCTGTAGTATCCATTGTCAAAGACGGTTTCTCCTTTTCGTGTTTTTCGCTTGACTCGAAATGACCTTTTCCCTATATTAATGATTGATTGAGCTAGACATAAGAAATCTTCAATGTGATAATTTTAGGCTTGGATAATCAAAAAAGCAATGGGAGAGGAGAAAATAAAATGGATTGGGGAATGAAAAACCGCCTTTCGAGGCTCATCCAGCCCGACGGACGCTGTTTCTTCATGCCGATAGACCACGGATATTTTCTGGGCCCCGTGGATAAGCTTGAAAAGCCCAATGAGACGATAAAACCGATCATGCCGTACTTCGACGCCCTCTTCGTTACGAGGGGCGTCCTGCGCTCGTGCATAGACCCCGCCTTTGATAAGCCGATCATCCTCAGGGTTTCGGGCGGGACGAGCTTTCTGGGAGGGGACCTTGCGAACGAGGGGATCACGACATCAATAAAAGAGGCCGTTCGCATAAATGCCTCGGCGGTCGGCCTCTCGATCTTTGTAGGAAGCGAATACGAGCACAATTCCCTGATGAACCTTGCGAAGCTCGTCAACGACGCTGAAGAATACGGCATCCCGGTAATGGCGGTGACCGCGGTGGGCAAAGAGCTTGAGAAGCGAAAATTCCGCTACATCTCCCTGTGCTGCCGAATAGCCGCAGAGCTCGGCGCAAAGGTCGTCAAAACCTACTGGTGTGAAAACTTCGAAAAGGTAACAGAGAGCTGCCCCGTCCCCGTCGTCATGGCGGGAGGCCCGAAGTGCAAGACCGAGCTCGAGGTCTTTGAATTTGTTCACGACGGGTTAAAAAAGGGCGCCATCGGGATTAACCTCGGGAGGAACGTCTGGCAGGACAAAAATCCGGTAGCAATGGCGAAGGCACTAAACGCCATAGTCCACGAGGACAAAGACCCGAGTGAGGCGCAGGATATCTATTTGAAATCCAAGTGAGGCGGGGAAAGGGATACCAATTTTATCAAATCCAAGACATAAAATTCACGCCCGATATAAAATACAAAATCTAGGGAAAATCGATGCGCGCCGCCGTTTACTATAGCAACAATGACATAAGGATCGAAGAACTCCCCGTCCCGAAGATAAGGGGGGGCGAGATGCTAGTTAAGGTAATCGCCTCCGGCATATGCGGAAGCGACGTCATGGAGTGGTATCGCAAGCCCAAAGCCCCCTTGGTCCTGGGACACGAGATAGCCGGCGAGGTCTTCGAGGTCGCAGATGGCGTGTCGAGATTTAAAGTTGGAGACAGGGTCTTCGTCTCCCACCACGTCCCGTGCAACACCTGCCGTTATTGCCTCTCGGGAAACCACACCGTATGTGATACCTTGAGGACCACAAATTTCGACCCCGGCGGGTTCGCCGAATATCTGCGGGTCCCGAAGATCAATATGGATAGCGGCGTCTTTATCCTCCCCGACGGGATGTCCTTTGACGACGGCGCCTTCATCGAGCCCTTGGCCTGCGTCGTCAGGGGACAAAGGCTCGCTGATCTCAGGCCGGGCCGGTCGGTCCTCGTCCTCGGGAGCGGAATCTCGGGGATACTCCACATCGCCCTCGCCAGGGCGTCGGGTGCCGATAAGATAGTGGCAACCGATGTCTCCAAATATCGTCTTGACGCCGCAAGGCGCTTTGGGGCCGACGAAACGATCCACGGCGAAGATGACGTCCCGAAGATTCTTCTAAAAGTCAACGACGGGAGGCTCGCCGATATAGTAATCGTCGCCACCGGGGCGAAATCGGCCTTCTCACGGGCCCTCAAATCGGTAGACCGTGGGGGAACGATTCTCCTGTTCGCCCCTACGGAGCCCAGCGTCGAACTACCACTCCCCCTTTACGATCTCTGGCGGGACGGGATAAAGATGATACCCTCTTACGGCGCCGCACCGAAAGATATCGAGGAGGCGATCGAGCTTATCGGTAGTGGAAAGATCCCCGTAAGAGACATGATCACCCACAGGCTCCCCCTCGTAGAAACAGGAAGGGGTTTTCAGATCGCTCATGCGGGAGATAAATCCATCAAGGTTATCATCGAGCCCCAGAGATGAAAATTATAATATTCCACGGAAGCTTGAGGGGCGAACGGAAGGGGTTGTCGCAAAACTGTTGATATATAATAAAAAACGGGGATCGGATCGGCCGACCGATGTGTCGGCCCGAAATTTTTGGGCACGGAAATTTATATGCCCAAAAAAACTCTACGAATGTCATTACGAACATCCAAAAGGGTGTGAAGAAATCGTTTACGACCTACCGCAAGGACACGTAAGACATTTTCAAATGGAATGAAATAGTTATAAGCTTTCTAATTTATCAGGTCTTGGATGAACTTAGCCAGCTGCTTTAAGTTCCTGCATTCCCTCGCCTCCGTGACGTAGGGGAGGAACTCCTTCATGTCAGAGTCCCCGCTCCCCCACCAGCTCTCGGGCTCGGGATTGAGCCAATATATCTTTCTCGCCTTCCCCTTCATCTTCTCAAGTGCCCATGAGTTGTGGGCCATGTAGTTGTTTCTCGCATCGCCTATGATGATGATCGTCGTCCTCTTGTTCACGATGTCGAGATAATCCTTGTAGAATCTGTCAAGGACGTCGCCGTAATCAGTATAGCTGTAAAAGTTGATCCCGGCCTCGTATATCAATTTCCCTATGGCCTCGTTGATCTCGTATCTGTTAAAGCAATCGGTGACCTCGCCCAAATCCGATACGAAGACGAACGAGCGGACCCTGTCGAACTGGTCCTGCAGGGAGTAGAGAAGGTTTAGCATAAATCGTGAGGCGTTCCAGACCGAGCGCGAGACGTCGCACAGGGTAACGATCTGTCCCTTTTTCTTCCTCTTCTTTTTGAAGATGACTTTTATTGGGACGCCGCCGTACTGTTGGGATAACCTCAATGTGCGCTTTATATCGAATCGTCCGCGGCGCACCCTTTTCTCCCTCAATGAGAGGACGTCCTTGATCTTTTTGACGAGATCCCGTATCACATCCCTCATCTCCTGTATCTCTTTTTCCGTGAGCTCGGAGAAATTCCTCTCTCCCAGGTCGTCGGGGATCTGGAGGTCTTTTTTTGCGCCCTGATGCTTTTTCTCCTCGCGCTTTATCATGCCCCGCATCATGGCCCTGACCTGCTCGTATCGCATATTGAAGAGCCAGCGGACATCATCCTCACCTATGCCGTTTTCAAGCTGTCCCCTCTCGCGCAGGAGGTCGACGAAGCTATCGAGCTCCCGCTCCAAGCCCCAGCCGCTCATCATCCCCGCCATCTTGGTGAAGTAGTAGCCGGACTGGATCGCATAGCGGATATCGGAGAGATTCACCTCATCGGCCGCCATCATGACCATTTCCATTATGACCTTGCTGTCCCCCTGCATCATCCCGACAAAACGCTCGGAGAAGTTGCCGTTGAGGTCACTAAAAAGCGAGGAGAGTTTATCGTCTTCCAAGGTCTCCGTTCCCCCGGCAAGCTCGATCAGAGATTGGGGGGAAAAATAGATTCCGAAAAGCTCTTCAAAGAGTTCAAGGTCCCGGTTGTCCTTGATCAGTGTCGATCTGAGGGTTGCTTTGAAGATCGAGCGGTCTTCCAGCCCCACCTTTGACACCCCGTTAAGTGCGTCCATCGTCTCGGAGAGCGACACCCTCGCCCCGCGAAATTTCAGCCCGTCGATGAAATCAAGGATTATATCCTGCATTTTTATTTCACTTGGACAGTATCAATAACACAATACAAAAACACAATATCCCACCATCGACTATTATGATCTCATAAAAACGCACGCATTGTCAAGGCATAAGGAACTGTCGCAAAATGACAATCTTAGATTTCAGTCACAAACTAAGGGGTGCCATGTCAAATTAAACTTTTGATTTGAAGAGGCCTGATTCCTTTTTGTTCAATATCATAAACTTCGTCTGAGATGAGATACAGCTTTAAAAATTGCATTTTAGTCTTCTTAAAGAGTTAAGTAGTAAGAGGGATTGACACAAACCTCGTATTCTGATAGATTTCCAATATCCAACCTAATAATCCTCTTGGAGTATAGATGCCTAAAAGCAACAAAGACCGAAAGACGCTCGCCCTCATCGACGGGAGCTCATACATCTACAGGGCGTTTTACGCAATCAGGGGGCTCGCCAACTCGAAGGGCTTTCCGACCGGGGCGGTTTACGGCTTCATCAATATGCTGAAAAAAGTGATAAACGATAAAAAGCCCGACTATATCGCCGTGGCATTTGACGCCAAAGGCCCCAACTTCAGACACGAGATTTACCCCGAATATAAGGCAAACCGCCCCGAGATGCCCGAAGACCTTAGGCCCCAGATCCCGAAGATCAAGGAACTCGTAGACGCATACAATGTCAAAAGCTTCGAGGTATCGGGATTTGAGGCTGACGACATCATCGGAACCGTCGTCTCGAAACTCTCGGATGATGTAGACATCGTCATCATAACGGGAGACAAGGACATGTCCCAATTGGTCTCGGATCACACAACGCTCCTCGATACGATGAAGGACAAGGTTGTTGATATCGAGAGCGTAAAGGAAAACTACGGAACTTCCGGAGATGGGATCGTCGAGCTATTCGGCCTCTCGGGCGACACCACCGATAACATCCCCGGGATCCCCGGAATCGGCGAAAAGACCGCCGTGGAGCTGATAAAAAAATATGGTACCATCGAAAACCTCATAGAGAACGTCGACGACTTTTCCGGCAAAAAGCGGGAGAATATTAAAAAGCACGGCGAATTGGCGCTCCTCTCCCGAAGGCTCTTCAGAATCGATCGGGACGTCCCGATCGAGGTCTCACTGGAAGAGATGGATATCAAGGAACCTGAAGCCGAGAAGTTAAAAAAGCTATTTTTGGAGCTCGAATTCACATCCCTCCTCTCCGAGATCGAAGGGCCCGGAAAAGGGATAGATGTCCCGTTCGAGACCGTCCTAGACGAAAAAAGGCTAAAGGAGATAATCGAGGAGGCGGAAAAAACGGAGTGGCTTTCCGTCGATACCGAGACCACGTCAAAGAATCCGATGGAGGCCGATCTTGTCGGGATATCACTATGCTTCGATAAAAAATCCTCATACTACATCCCATTGGCGCATAGATACATCGGCGCCCCGAAACAGCTCGATATGAAAGAGGCGCTAAATCTCCTGTCTCCGATACTTTCCGACCCGAAGGTAAAAAAGGTCGGCCAGAACATCAAGTACGACTACATCGTTTTAAAAAAATATGGGATAGAAATATCGCCCATCAGTTTCGATACCATGGTCGCGTCCTACGTCATCAATCCCTCAAGGAAGGCCCACAACCTCGACGCGATATCGATGGGATATCTCGGACACCGCACGATAACCTACAAGGATGTGGCCGGCAGCGGAAAGGGACAGCTTACTTTCGACATGGTCGATATAGATACGGCATCAAGATACTCCGCCGAGGATTCCTTTGTCGTGTTTAATCTCATGCCGATTTTGAAAGAAAAGCTCATTGAGCTCTCGACAGATAAGCTCTTTTACGACGTTGAGGTCCCCCTAATCAAGATTTTGGCGGATATGGAGATTTGCGGCGTCAGGGTCGATGAAAAGCTACTCGCTGTCCTGTCCGCGGAGTTTAGATCGAAAATTTCCGAGCTGGAAAAAAAGATAACTGACCTCGCGGGAGAAATATTCAACATCAACTCCACCCAACAGCTCGCTAAAGTCCTATTCGAAAAAATGCGGATCCCCGTAATCAAAAAGACCAAGACCGGATACTCCACAGACAACGACGTACTTACTACCCTCTCAGGAGAGTACCCGATCGCCGCCGATGTCCTAGAATACCGGAGCCTTGCAAAGCTTAAATCCACCTATGTCGATTCTCTCCCCAAGCTGATCAACAAAAAGACGGGGAGGATCCACACCTCCTATAACCAAACTGTAACCGCCACCGGGCGCCTCTCATCTTCAGACCCGAATCTACAGAATATCCCGATAAGGACCTCCGAGGGGAGGAGAATCAGGGAAGCATTTATCCCCGACGAGGGGCATATCTTTATTAGCTCCGACTACTCCCAGATAGAGCTAAGGCTCCTCGCCCACTTCTCAAAAGATCCCGCCCTAATAGAGGCGTTTGCAAGGGGGGAGGATATCCACCAGAGCACCGCCTCCTTGATTTTTGGGGTCGGGCCAAATGATGTGACACCGGAGATGCGAAGGAAGGCCAAGACCATAAACTTCGGGATAATCTACGGCATCTCCGCCCACGGTCTCTCCCAGCAGCTGGGGATCCCCCACGCCGAGGCCCAGAAGTTCATCGATTCCTACTTCGAGAAGTTTTCCGGAGTCAGAAAATATTTTGACGATGTGATGAAAAGGGCAGAGGCCGATGGCTTTGTCACCACGATCATGGACAGGAGACGCTACCTCCCCGAGCTCAAAAGCACCGACAGAAATATAAAGTCCTTCGCACAGAGAATGGCAATAAACACCCCCGTCCAGGGGAGTGCGGCGGATATCATCAAGATAGCCATGATAAATTTGAATCGGCGCCTTGTGGCCGAAGGTCTAAAGGCACGGATGATCCTCCAGGTCCACGACGAGCTGGTCATAGAGGCCCCCCAGGACGAAGTAGAAAAGGTGAGGCAGGCCACGATAGAGGAGATGGAGGGAGTCAAGGGCGTGATGGCGCTCTCCGTCCCGATTGATGTGGATGTAAATACAGGCAAAAATTGGAGTGAGGTGCATTGATGAGAAATCATCATTATCGCCGTCTAAAGGTCTTATTAAAGATCTTACCCATTTTTATTATCTTTTCGGCTTGGGCATGCAAAAACAAAGGCGGGGAAGAATCCCAGCCCGAAACGAAGAAATTTTCCGTAACTGAAGAGACACCGCTCGTCGAGGTGACCGCCGACGACGAGCTTGACTACCTGAAGCCGAAGATCGAAGGGGAAGTGGAATTGACTCAATTCTACACCGTCCAGATGGGGGCTTTTACCAACCTCGAAAACGCACACAAGACGCTCTCGGACCTCAAGGGCCGAGGATACGACGCCTTCCTCTTCGAGAACACCGCTACACCGCAGACCCTCTACAAGGTCGGGGTCGGAGCATTTGAAAATAAGGAGGCGGCCGAAGAGTATCTCACAGGACTCAGAGTCCCCGGATACGAGGGGTTGTGGATCACAATGGTGAGGTCCGGCCCGGAGTCGAAACTTCCATCGCCGGAAGTTGGTTCTGAAGAAGGTTCGACCGAGCCCGAATCCACATGGAAGATGGCCTTTATAAGCGACAGGGGAGACAGCTGGGGCGTGTGGTTTATACGAAAAAACAAGGAGCCTGTGCTCCTCGCAGAAGGTGACGAGAGCCTGAGAAGGCCCATGATCTCACCGGACGCTATGAAGGTCGCCTTTATCCGTACAGAAGATGAAGGTGCGGGGGGGGAAATCTCTGTGGTCGACACCTATGGATCAAAGGAGGAGTTCGTCATCCCGTCGCCCCTACCCCTTAATTATCATCTGTGGGTAACCTCCGACACCCTCGCATATGTGTCCACCTCGGGTCGTAGTATTTCCGAAAACAAGATAATCATCTACGACGTTTTGAGAAAAGAGGGTGAGGTACTATTTTCTACCGACAAATACACGATCGGAGACCTCTCACTCTCCCCCGACGGCCTCTATCTCGCCTACCACGCCTCACTCGAAATGGTAGGAGAGGACACCGACGATGCGATCCACGTCGGCGTGATCGACCTGAAGACGGGCGAAAAGAGCGTCATCAGGGCGGGATATACCACGAGGTTCCTTGGATGGTACTCCGATGATTCGCTCCTAATTGCATATCATGCAGAGCCGGGCGAGGGGGGAAAATTCGACTACTCTTTCGCCAAATCCGATCCTAAGGGGAAAGACATCGTTATAATGGAGGACTTGGACGGTGTAACAAATGTCGGGAGTGGAGTAACGTCCCCAAACGGTCGTTTTGTCGCCTTTCTCACCTGGGTTGTCGATAAAGAATCCAAAAGCCGAACAACAAAAGAACTCTGGCTCTTTGACCTGAAAGAACAGAAAACAAAAAAGCTCCTCAAAAAGGACTCCATCATCTACGGTACCGCCTGGGCACCCGACTCGAAACAGCTTGGATTCACATCGAAGGCCAACACGAAATTGAATGTCTTTATAGTTAAGGACATCGGAAATCCCGTGGCCGAGAGATTTTTGGGGAAAGAAGACAACACATATGATTTAGACTGGCGCTAGGAGTTTTTTACTATCCGGCGTATCTTAATAAGAGCAGACTTTTTGAGGGGATCGAAAATTCGATATCCTGACAGGGCCTTCGGCCGTAAATATCTGATAAGTTTGGAGTTATATATTGCGGTATAAAAAATGGTCGCTGAAGAGATTGTGAGGTTCCCCTCCGAGGACGTGACGCTCGTCGGGGGACTTACGTCGTCGGGCAAAAAATCGCCGGGCACAGTCATCTGTCACCCCCACCCCGACTACGGCGGGAGCATGCACAATAACGTAGTTGAGGCCGTAATGGGGGCATTGTCGCCGCTTGGATACTCGACACTCCGCTTCAACTTTCGCGGGGTCAGTGGGAGCGGGGGCTATTCCGAGGGGACGCTCACGGATTCAAGGGATGTCAGGGCGGCACTCGATTTCGTCCAAGACAGGGAGGATTTTGACCCCATATATCTAGTTGGATACTCCTACGGAGCGTGGGTCGGCCTCTTCCATGCGGTGTCGGATAAAAGGGTCAAGGGGTGGGCGGGGATATCGCCGCCGGTCAACATGTTTGATTTCTCATTTTTAGAAAAGGCAACGGGCAAAAAGCTGATAGCAGTTGGCGACCGCGACATGTTTTGCGATCTCGGTGTGCTTAAAGACATCTTTGAAAGGATCGGTGAGCCCAAGAAATTCGTCACGATCTCAGGCGCCGATCATTTCTACGTGGGTTATGAGGGGAGTCTGGCGGATAAGGTCTCGGATTTTTTCAGGGGGATGGAAGGTGGAAAGTGATTGACTTTTAGGCTTTCGGTCGTACCAAAAAAGATTTCGGCACATCTTTTGTCTCGTGATAAAAACCTGATATTATCTTTTATCCCTCCTCTCTTTACGCTCGGAAATTACCTTTAGAATCAAAAGGAGGGTGATCAATCCGTCACTGTCTCCAGAAGATCCCGTCGACGCCCCACCCTCGTCCCTTCCCATGATATCTTCGTATATATCCCTTACCTTCTGATTTTCCGGGTCCATCCTCAATGCATTTGTGATCTCCTCCCTCGCCTCATTAAGCCAGCCCCTGTCGGCCATTGATAGTGCAAGATATGCCCTTGTCATCGGATCATCGGGATTTGTGTGGACGATGTGATCAAAGACGCCGAACGCCTCTTCGGTCATACCCATATTGCCGTAGCAAATCCCAAGCTGTAACCACCAGTCGAGATCTGCGGGATTATCCTTAAGGTAGATAGATATCTCCCCCGCCGCCTCTTCGGACATACCCATGCTCAAAAAGCAAAATCCCATCCGGGCGTTCATATAGGTGTTGTTGGGGTCCCTTTTGAGGATATTTCGGTAGTGATCTATGGCATCCGAAAAACGCTCCTCCTTTTCAAAGTAGTGCCCGAGCGAGATCATCGCGTTCAGGCTCTCGGGGTCCAATCTCAACGCCTCAGAGATAAATCCTTCCGCGAGATCCGACCTCCCCATCGTAAGGCAGGAGTCGGAGAGCCCCGAGAGGATATCGGCCTCTTCGGGACAGAGTTCGTTGGCATACGAAAAATAGGAGAAGGCATCTTCGCCCATCCCCTGATTAAGTGAGGCGCAGCCGAGGAGATAGAAGATATCCGGCTCATCGGGAAATTTTAACGACGCCTCCTTTAGTATGGCCTCGGCCTCCTGATAGAAGCTCAGGTCTATCAGTTCCCTCGATGCATTCAAGACAGTGTCAACTTCGTCCATTTTTCCTTTAATTCAAGAAATCAACAAATCGGAAATTTTAAAAAAAGAACGGGCGGCCAAACCAGCCAATTAATTATAGCCCAATTATACCACCTTTTCCAAAATTATAAAGCCTTTTCAGACAGGAATCCACAATATTCCGAAATCTTTCAAAAAGATATCGTTTTTCTCCAGCGATACCTCGACCTCCTCCGTCACCCCGGCTTTTTCCTTTGCCCCCTCCTCAATCTTTTTGACCTCTTCTTCCAATTTAACCGAGAGGTCGTCCATCTCCTTTTTGAGTTCCAATAACCCTGCCTCGATCCCATCCATCATACCTTTGGCCTTCTTGGTCATTCTCCTTTTTGTCACGGCGCTCGAAAGCCCCGTAGTCCTCCTCCTCCCGAAGACGAGGCCGAGGGCGGTCTCCCCGATTGAAAAGATTTCTTCTTTCTTTCTATCCTCATACTCCATCTCCCTCATCGAGAGATACCTCTGTTCCTGCTTTATCTTTTTTTCGATCGACTCTATATTCTTCTTATACTTTTCGGTGATCTTCTCGACCTCCCCCGCCGCCTTATCCTCCGCAATCTCCAAGATCCTCGAGATAAAATCCTCCTTCTTCTCCCCGAAATCTGAAAAGACGTCAAAATGGGAGTTTTTCAGTAGGGTGACTTTTTCGCCCGAATAGAGATAATTCACAAAATCCGAGGAAAGCCCGCTTCCGGCCCCCTTACCTGACAGCCAGTTCGGGAGGGCCTGATACCCCAGGACATTTTCACCTGCGACCGATACCTCCCTTTCAATCTCGGAGTCTTCCGGCAGGCTCATCGATTCGTCCCATCTCATCGTCACGTCAGATATCGGAAAGAGGACCTTTATGATTGCTTTTGTGTGTGATTTATCGCTTTTCTCGATGTCGAATTTCGCATCGGCCCTTGCAAGGATTGCGGGGACGAAACGAAATCCCCGCTCGGTCTCGGTCTCCTTTTTCGGGATGAGAGTCGAAAAAATATTATATGCAGCGCTGTTCGGCGAGAGGAAGTAATTTCCCATGCCGACATCAGGAGCGGCCGGCAGTAGGTCATCGGGAATCGTCGCCGCCGCTTTACCTTTAGCTTCGGTGGACAACTTCAGCGCCTCATCCTCTACACCGCTCTTCGGGAGTTCTCTCAGGCGATCCTTCGAGACCGGCCCCCTTAGGTAAGACATCGCCCATCGTGTCTTGAAGATAGTGGGTTTGCCCTCGTGGACGTTGTGGAGGAGAAAGGCCCTCTTTTCGAGCCCGGAAATTATGTCGTCCAGCCTTTTCGGGTCGGGGCCGGCGCCCGATGCGTAGGAGAGTCCTTCCAGAAGGCGCTCCTTGTCCCTTTTCGTCTGGAGCCTCCCGATGAACCACGAGCCGGCGTTCGTGAGGGCCTTATAGTCGAGGTCTACGGGGTTCTGCGTCGCGACGAGTAGCCCCACCCCGAAGGCCCTCGCCTGTTTCAGGAGCGTAAGTATCGGTTTCTTCGTCGGGGGGTCCTGCGGATGCGGGGGGAGCATCCCCAAGGCCTCGTCTATATATACGAGGAGGCGAAGCTTCGATGTCCCCTCCTGTCCCTTCATCCACGAGATTAGGTTCCAGAGGAGCATCGTGATGAAAAAGTGCCTCTCCTTTTCCGACAGATGGGCGAGGTAGAAGATCGATGCGCCCGGCTTATCCTTTTTCGGCCTCAAGAAAAAGTCGATCGAGAGAGGGGGGCCCTTTCTCCACGCCTCAAACGTCGGCGATGCGATGATGTTGTTTAGGGCCATGGCCAGTTCAAACCTCTCGGACTTCGGATAGAACGTCTCGAGGTCGAAGACGCCGACCCTCTTCATCGGGGGATCGGCGATAAATGTGATGATCTTTTCGAGGTTGAGGTCCTGACCCCGCTCCCACGCCTCCTCCCATATCACCGAAAGGAGGATATGCTCCCTTGACTTTATCGGATCGGCCTCTATCCCGACCAGAGAAAGCAAGGCCGAGACCGATCCGGAGATGAGGTCTTTTATCCTCTCATCGTCTTCACCGACGCCCCCTTCGGGAATCTTAAAGGAGTTTAGGATATTTACGGGGACGGATGCGCTGCTTCCGGGCGTAAATACCGTAAAATCACACGATTCCTTGAACTTTTTTACCCTGTCTCCCGATATCCCCCACTCACCGTGCCCTTTTTTCCATAAAGACGCTGTTCTTTCAGCCACCTCCTCGATATTTCCCCCCTCCTTTTTGGCTTCTGCAGGATCTATCCACGGGAGGAAATCGGACGGCTTATAATCAGGGAAGGCAAGAAGGAGGTTTGTCATATCCCCCTTCGGGTCGATGATAATCGTGGGTATCCCACTGAGCGCCGCCTCCTCTAGAAGTATCACCGAAAGCCCGGTCTTTCCGCTCCCGGTCATCCCCAGAACAACGCCGTGGGTGACGAGATCATCGGGATCATAATAGAGGTCTTCTGTCGTCGACTCCCCTTTATCAAAATCGAACACCCTTCCCAAATAGAATTTTTCTATATCCATTTCGACTCCTTTTCCTTAAAATCTCAAGGTCTTTGGGGTCTATCTTCACCCGCCCCCAAAAATGTCTCCCCCTCAAGATAAAAAGTTTTGTCCTCTACTTTTTCCTCACAGGCAACAGGAGAAAACGATATATCCTCGATGTGAGATAAGATCTCTTCCGCCAAATCCCCCTCTGCAACCTCCGGCTGAAATCCGCAGACCACGGGGATCATCTCGTAGGACTTCACCCCATCTTTTGTCAGGGTCAAAATAAGTATTATGCTCCGCTTTTTCCAAATCGATTCTTTGGTAGTCTGGTGGAATGCGAAGTTTCCGAGTGAATAGATAATAAAGGTATCATTATATATCTCGATCCCCTGCGGGACATGGGGATGGTGGCCGAGGATTATATCCGCGCCCGAATCTGCGATCTCATGGGCGAGATCAACCGTCGAGTCCCACGGGCGGTCCTTATATTCCCTGTCCCAGTGGGCGCTCACCACCACTATGTCCACCGTGTCACGAACGTCGGCGATAGCCTGACTTAACCTTTCCATATCAAGCCAGGCGAGGTAGTCGAATGCATCATGATCGGGATATATCCCGTAGTTGAAGATATTGGTCACGGCAAAAAACGCGATCTTTATCCCATTTACCTCAAACATCGCCGGGGTATAGGCCGAATCCAAATCCTGACCTGTCCCTGTATACTTTATCCCCACCCTGTCGAGATGCAATTGGGTTTCAAACAGGGCGTCCTCTCCGAAATCCCATACGTGGTTGTTGGCGAGAGATACGATATCAAAGCCGGCGTTTGCGAGCGAATCGGCCGCGGCTGGGGGCGCCGTGAAGCGCCATACGCCCCTTTTCGTCACACCATTCTGATCCGATATCGTGCTCTCGAGGTTGGCAAAGGCGATGTCCGCTCCGCTGATTATATCGCGGACCTTCTCAAAGGCGAAATCGACATCCCCATCGAGGATGATCTTTCCCGCCTTCCTCCCAAGGTTTATGTCACCTACGGCGAGGAGGGTGCATTCCGGGGGCTCGGCGGCAAATTCACTTGGGACACCGCCGCCGATATGTGTACATGCCGGGATGAAAACGAGGATTAGAATTACAGGAAAAAATCTTGCTATCTTACCCATAATTACCCATAAGGGACGCCCCGTAAAATCAAAAAAGCCTCTAGATGGATTAAAAAATCCTGCTTGACAGATTTTCCTAAAGAAAATAAAATGATAACAGATAATCGCACAAAACGAAACCGATTTTTTAAAAAATACGGCTTCGAATTCCGTTTTGTCTTATGTCCGGAAAAGTTCCCTAACTTGCCAAGCGTTTTTTTGGGGAAATTTTGTATTATAATGGGAAAAAGTTCTTAGCTATTTCAATGAAAGAAAGGATCAATTCAGTGAGAGACTATCGTTTTATATTTTTTAAAATCAAAAAGTTTTTTCTGAGGTCTTCCATCATCCCAACAGCAGCACTCATCATCACCCTTTCGACCGGGTGCGCCACCATCCCTGAGCCGGCGGAATACACCCTCCCCTATACGCCGGGATACGGTGTGTATATCGACCACATCATAATGGAGGCCCTTGAAGATGTCCTCCCCGAATTATCGGGCCCCGGGCCCGGCATCTACCCTTCGTATTACGACCGCCTCTTCGAGGACGGCCGCCTTACCGTCGCCCTGTGCATAGGCACCGAAGATCTCGTAAACAACTTCTATAATGAAACGGGGGGCGGCGACCTCCTCAGGGTGATGGTCGAAAGATATATCGCCCCGATCAACGTCTACGGAAGGGAAATAATCATAGACGCCGTGGTTGTAGACAACAAAGAGGAGATGATCTCTGCCCTCGGAGAGCGGGAGGTCATCTTCGTCTATTCGCACTCCCGCTACGGCAACGGCTGGGCGCTTCATGAGGACGGACTCGACGAGCCCTTCAGGATGCAGTCCGATCCCATCAGTATTCCGAAAAAACAGCTGCACAGTTATGAGGGTGAGATCATAAGTGAGTCAAGCACACACTACCATCTTGCGCCCAATACACAGGATATCGACAAGGTCGTCCCGTACCCGGGATTTCAGATCATCGTGGGGCTCTCGTGCACAAGCAAAAGACACTTCATGAAAGAGCTCCTAAAAATGAGGGGTGGAAATCCCTCCATGATGATCCTGACGGTGGGGGCCGGAAGTTTTATAGAAATGAGATATAAGATATTTAAGAGATTTTTTTCCGGGATAGTCACCGGTGAGCCGATGAGTGAGATAGTCTCTGGGATGAACGATGTATGGCAGAGGATCCCCGACGAATTCTATGAGGAGTATGGAATCCGTTACAACTGGAAGCCGAGGCGGGTGATCGAACTCTCCTACGGCGATATATAAAACCAGAAAACAGAATGGAAAAATCTTATAATTACTGACTTCAGAAAATCTTATAATCCGAAAACAGCTTTTATCTATTGTGGCATGGCCGTTCTGATCAAAAACGGAACGGCCATAGAATTGAGAGCAGGAGTTTTTTACTCAAGCGACTCCCGCTCTTTTTTTATCTCGTAGACCTTGTCCAGATCGTCAAGTTGTCTATAGATTTTTTCGAGGTCATTCAGGATAAACCCCGCCTCTTCTATCCTCCCGACCTCCTTTAAAAGACCGTAAAGATCCCACATCTGTATCGCAAGGTCTTCCAAGAATACATTTCCCTCACCCAGCTTGAGGGCGTAATCCAACGCCTCGAAGTATGTATCTATCGCCGCATCCGCATTGTTGTCCAGATAATAAGCCCTGGCTATGTAGGGATATACGGCGAAGGCTGAATAGGTGTATCCCGCCTCATCGTAATAATCCCTCGATTTTTTGAATTCTATTATGGCAAGTGATGTTTTCCCCTCGTCGAGGAGTTTTTTTCCATAGTTCATGGAGGACTCGCCGTCTTTTGCATAAGGATTTATGGTAACGCACGATACAGAAACGAGAAATAGAATAGCTGCGAAAATGATACTTTTTTTCATAGGATTTCCTCAGAGTTTAAAAATTTCAAATGTCATGTTCTCCAAATCAATAAACAGGAGCTGTCCCCTTAAACTCCCACCCACTCCACAGAGGACCTTAACGGCTTCCATAGACTGGATAGCCGCAACAGTCCCGACGATGCCCGGAAGGTTGCCCAATGTCACCTCCACACCCGTATCGGGTAGCTCCTTTTGTGGTCCGTAGATAGCGTCGTAACCTTTATCTTCAGGGAAAATCGTAGACACCTGGCCGACAAAACCCGCCACCGAGCCGTGTACGACCGGCACCCCGACCGCCTTCGCCGCCCTACCAAGGGCGAAACGCGAAGATATATTGTCCATGGCGTCTATTGCGGCGTCCTTCCCCTCAAGGATTTTTACCAATTCACCCTCCCCAACGCGGCTTCCTATGACTTCTATAGAAACCGAAGAATTTATCCTCTCGATCTCTTTTGCCGCCACTTCAACCTTCGTTTTCCCGATATTATCCTCATACGAAAATTCCTGGCGGTTTAGATTGTCCTCTGAAAAAACATCTCCGTCCACCAATGTCAAACCCCCCACTCCCACGCGGGAGAGATTTCGAGCTATCGCCCCCCCCAGTCCCCCCATCCCGATAATAACGACGACAGATTTGAGGAGCTTGATCTGGCCTTCCGCCCCGATAGAGCCGTAGTTACGAAGATACCTCTCGGGCACGATCCCCGAGGCCAGCGCCATGATCTCAACCTCCCTCTGGGGCACCTGATGAATCCTTGACGCCTCTCTCAATGAATCAAGGCCTATCGCCATACTCAATGATCCATCAGGCAATCTAACCTCTCTCGATGACCTTTTAATGGTTTTTAATAGGGATTTCGTATTGAGGTCACCCCGGATTTTGGACATATACATTACCTGTACAATTTCGAGGTGGGACAGAACAAAAAAATGGGGGAAGGAAGTTTGCACTTCCCTTCCCCCTTACAAGAACGTGTATGAATTATCTGTAGATAATCTCGAACTCAACTCTTCTGTTCTTGATACGACCAGCTTCTGTAGCATTGCTCTCTGCCGGCATATACTCACCCCAACTTACGGTTGTGAGTCTTTCCTCGGGTACCTCATAGAGGACGAGCGTATCTTTTACTGCGTCGGCCCTCTTCTGACCCAGCCAGCAGTTATACTTCTCGGTTCCGATGGAACAGCAGTGACCCTGTACCTCAACATTGACATCTTCATATCTGAGCATGGTATCTGCCATATGATAGAGGACGGGATAGTAAACAGGCCTGATGTAATACTTATCAAAGTCGAAATAAATGACCTTACAGAGCTTAAGCTTGTCAACGCCTTCTGCAATCATCTCATTGGCTTTTGCAAGATGGCTCCTGAAGCGGTCGATTTTAAGTTCGTTAAGATGATGTTCCGCAAACTCCAATTCGGCCTCGGCAATGGCGTACTCGACAGGAGTACAATCTTTCATACCCATTGCCGTTGCCTTTTCAAAATCGGCTTTTGCTGCATTTAGTGCATCATAGCTGGGACCGGAGGTAACTCCTCCACACCCCACAAGAAGAGCCAATGCAGCAGCAGCCATAATAGCTACAAGGACTTTACCCTTCATTTATAGTTACCTCCATTTTTTAATACATCATGGCGAGGCAAGGTGATACGGCCCTTGGTGGTGCAGCTAAAGCTGCATCGGCCATACTCTTGGACTTATTTGCCCATTCCAACGCCTGACACCAGTCACAATCTCCAGCGACCTCCTTGGCACCACCTAGATATGCCTTGGCACTGGCGGTCTCATAAGGTGCGTTGGTTATTGTACCCTTCGCATCACACTGCGCTACTGCAGCATCAGCGCCAGCGATTGAGCTCTTCGCCTGGGAAAAGCAACAACCAGCAGCCAACGATGCCGCAAAAGCTACTATCAAAATACCTACAAAAATTCTCCTCATCAGGTTTTTCACCTCCTTTCAAGGATACGTTAAAAATCGGCCTTCTTAAAAACCTAAATAAATAGAAAAGCTAATTGTGGACTTATATTATTATAACGCCTCCACTTTGTCAATAAAAAAGATTGGCCTAAATTAGATTTTTTTAATATTTTTGCTTATTTAAAATAGCAGAAATAACAACCACATATAGTATATTCTATTACAAAAAAACAATATGTAGTATTAAAACCCTTCAAAACAGCAAGAAATATGGTTAGTTGCCCTTTTTTTCGGCCTCCCACCCCTTTACTAATGCATCAATTTCCAAAAGTTGCTTCAAAATCCGCCCCAAATCACTCAAATATAGCTGATTTGTTGCATCACAGAGCGCAGACGGGGGATCGGGGTGGACCTCCATAAAGATACCATCGACACCAACCGCCACGGCGCCACGAGCGAGATACGGGATTAATTCCCTGTCACCCCCCGTGATATTACCCCCGGCTCCGGGAAGCTGGACGCTGTGGGTGGCATCAAACACGACCGCGGGGTGCTCGTCGGCCGAAAGCCTCCTTGAGGCGCCCGATCCACTCGCAACAAGCCCTCCCCTCATTATAGGAAAGGAGCGAAAATCGACTACCAGATTATTATATCCGAAAGTCACCCCCCTCTCAGTGATGATTACATCTCTGTTTCCGGTGCTCTCGATCTTCTCGATAATAGAGACCACATCGTGGGGCGCCAAAAACTGGCCCTTCTTGATATTTACCGGCTTTTGGGTCATGCCGCATTTTAGGAGCAAATCGGTCTGCCGACATAAAAAGGCGGGTATCTGCAAGATATCGAGGACTTCGGCGGCCCTGTCGACCTCATCAATAGAATGGACATCGGACAATATCGGAATCCCGACCTTGTCTTTGACCTTTTTAAGGATCGAGAGCCCTTCAGAAATCCCGGGGCCCCTCGGAGAAGCTATACTGGTTCTGTTGGCCTTGTCATAAGATGATTTATATATATACGGTATTTTGAGGGAATCGCAAATCTCCTTTATTTTACCCGCGGTCTCAACGGCCAACGCCTCACCCTCTATGACGCAGGGGCCAGCGAAGAGGACGAAGGGATTTCCCCCCCCTATTGATATATCGCCGATATGAACTCTTCTCGTCATCTCGTGGCAGCCTCGATGAACGATACGAAGAGCGGATGCGGCTCCATCGGCTTGGATTTGAACTCAGGGTGAAATTGACACCCCAAAAACCATTTGTGATCGGGTATCTCGATAATCTCGACAAGATCTCTCTGGGGATTGATCCCCGAGATGAGAATCCCCTTTTCTTCTACCTCCTTGCGGTATTTGTTGTTGAACTCGTACCTGTGACGGTGTCTCTCCATGATGGAGGAGGTCTTATATGATTTGTATGCAAAACTGTCATTTACGAGTGCACACTCATAGGCGCCGAGGCGCATCGTTCCCCCCATCTTATCTATATTTTTTTGATCAGGCATGAGGTCTATGATCGGACAGTTTGTTTTTGGATTGAACTCGGTGGAATTGGCGTCATCAAAGCCGCACTCCGAGCGTAAAAATTCACACATCGCAAGCTGCATCCCAAGGCATATACCGAAATAGGGTATATTATTTTTTCGTGCATATCCCGCAGCCGCTATCTTCCCCTCTATCCCCCTTGAACCGAATCCCCCCGGCACCAAGATCCCGTCTGAACCCAAAAGCAGGGCACCCGGATCTTTCTTTTCGAGCTCCTCGGCGTCGACGTAGTTAAGATTTACTTTTCTCTCGTTCGCAATCCCTCCGTGAATCAA
>CAZDOD010000035.1:0-20677 GCA_964506935.1 uncultured Thermodesulfobacteriota bacterium
AAAGACGAGAGTCCATAAAAAATTTCGCTTCGGCAAGTGAGGTCATCAATAAAAAGTCACATTCTAGTTGGCTATATATAAAACTTTGAATTTTACGAGATCGGGATTAGTCCTATATACCATATTTTTTTCGTGTCTTATTTCCCCGATTGGATCTAACATTTCAAATCATTTAATCAAAGATTATCCATCCCCAAAGTCCTTGACTTTTCCCTCCCCATGCTGTATTAAGCTTTAATTGACTGTAACAAAAAACTGATGTTGTCTCGCTATATTTAAACCGGAGGTGTGATTAGTTTGAAAAGCTCCGTAATAAGATACTCCCGTTTCCTGATTCGTACCCGCCGTGAAGAACCTGCAGACGCCGAGATACCTTCCCACAAGCTTCTGCTCAAGGGGGGCTTCATCAGGCAGGTCGCTTCGGGCGTCTTCGATTTCACACCGATCGCCTTTCGGGTAATGAAAAAAATCATGGATATCATCAGAGACGAGATGAACCGTATAGACGGCCAGGAGCTCCTGATGCCGGTTCTAAATCCGGCGTCTCTGTGGACCGAGACAGGGAGATATGACGAGATCGGTTCGGAGCTTATCCGCTTCAAGGACAGGCGGGGGACGAACATGTGCCTCGCCATGACCAACGAAGAGACCGTGACCGACCTCGCAAGGGGGTATGTCTCGTCGTATAAAGACCTCCCCTTTATGCTCTATCACATCCAGACGAAGGTAAGGGACGAGGCGAGGCCGAGGGGCGGGCTCGTGAGGGTCAGGGAGTTCTTGATGAAGGACGCCTACAGTTTTCATCGGGATATAAAAGACCTCGCCCGCTACTACGAGGATATCTACAATGCATATATAAAGACGTTTGACCGCATGGCGCTTTTGTCTGTCCCGGTTGAGGCCGACAGCGGCGCCATGGGGGGGAGCGCGTCGCATGAGTTTATCCTCCCCACCGAGTCGGGCGAGGATACCTTCGCGCGCTGCGATACCTGCGGGATGGCCGCCAACATAGAGAGGGCGGAGGTAGTATCAAATAAGGTTGAGCAGAAAGGGGACTACCCCAAAGCGGAGGAGGTTCACACCCCGAACATGATGACGATTGACGACCTGACCGAATTTTTCAAGATCGGGCGGCATCAGTTTCTCAAGGCCGTGGCATACAGTGCTGGTGGTGTCATCGTCATCGCCTTTATCAACGGGGCCTATGATGTAAACGAGACGAAGCTGAGAAACTACCTCGGCGCGGTCGAACTCGAAGTGGCCGATCCGAAAAGCCTCTCTGATAAGAGTATCGTCCCGGGATACATTTCGCCTGGTGTGGCGAAGATACCGGGCGTCAGAGTGATCTTTGACCGAACCGTCCTGAGCCAGGCGACCTATGTCGTCGGCGGGGATAAGGAGGACTATCATAGAAAGGGCGCGGTCGTGGGAAGGGATTTTAAAATTGAAGAGGTACATGACATAGCCACCGTCCGCGAGAATGACCCGTGCCCGAAGTGCTCGAAGGGGAAGATAAAGCTCAGGCGTGGGATCGAGCTCGGACACACGTTCCAGCTCGGCACGAAGTATTCCGAGTCGATGGGGCTAAAATATCTGAACGAGGGAGGCAAGGAAGAACTTGTGGTCATGGGGTGCTACGGCATCGGGGTCGAGCGGGCGATGGCGTCGATAGTCGAGGCACATCACGACGACAAGGGGATGATATGGCCGGTATCGGTTGCCCCGTTCGACGTTATGGTGCTACCTCTGGGTTCCGATGGTGATATATTGCAAAAGGCACTCGAAATTTCCGAGACCATCGGCTCTGAGTTAGATGTCCTGATAGACGACCGCATGGAAAGTGCGGGGGTGAAGTTCAATGATAGTGATCTCGTGGGCATTCCGATTAGGGTCGTCGTGAGCAAGAAACTGATGGCGGGAGGCAACGTCGAATTCAGGGTGAGGCGAACCGGCGAGGTCGTGGTCGTCTCGGAGGATAAGGCAAAGGAGACGGCCAAATCCCTCCTTGAGAAATTGAAGAGTAAGGAGGAGGAATCCTTCAATAGCAATGCCGCTATCGCCTGAGATTTCAAAAAAGTGAGTTTGATAAGGAAAGTAGAAATAAAAATCTGGTCTATTTAGATAGGAGGTTTTTTGATGAAAAATAAAAGGATTTTCCTTTATAATGCGATTTTTTTTCTCTTGGTCACCATGTCATCATGCTGACCCAGGTGTGCGGGGGCGGTCGCTCCCGAGGGCAACGATGTGAGCGAGCTTGTTGGAGATGCGGTTGTTTTGGTTGAGGAGGAGGCTCTGGATGTGAAGGTGGGTGATGAGGTGGCGGTCGTGTTGGATGAGAATCCCTCGACCGGGTACGGCTGGACCTATAAAGAGGATCCCGAGGGACTCCTGAAAGAGCTGGGGAAGGAGAGCAAGAGCTTCGCCGAGGAAAAGATGATCGGGGCCGGCGTTACGAGCGTATGGAGATTTGAGGCGATATCGGCGGGGGAGGTCAAGCTGACCTATTTCTACTACCGGCCGTGGGAGGGAGAAGAGACGGCCATTTATAAAAAGGAGTTTATCATAAAGATAAAAGAATAGCCTTCTCAGTGAGGCTGTTTTTAGATGAAAAGGGAGGGTTTCCCCTCCCTTTTTTTATTCGATTTTTTTCAATCGAAAAAAGATAATTTGTTCTTTTAATAAGTCCTTCTTACAGGTCGGTATCTCTCTCCTATCTCTTCCCGACCCCCAGTTTATCTTCGAGCCATCGGCTTGTGGCCGACAGCGAATAGCAGATGATAAAGTAGATAACGGCGGTGACGAAAAATATCTCGGTCGGGGCGACAAGCACGCGGTTGCTTATCTGGGTGGCCGTGGCGGTTAGCTCGATGAGCCCGACGAACCAGGCAAGGGAGGTGTCCTTGGTCAGGCTGACGAACTGGTTGACAAAGGACGGTATCATGTTCTTTAGTGCCTGTGGGATGATGATATACGTCATCGCCTGTGAGTGATTGAGGCCGGTCGAGAGCGCGGCCTCCATCTGACCCTTCCCGACTGATAATATCCCAGCCCTCACAATCTCTGCCATGTACGCCCCAGAGAAGCAGACGAAGGCGATGATTACGTTATACACATCATCGATGTTGTAGCCGAATACCACGGGGAGCATAAACACGAACCAGAAAATGACCATAATCAGGGGCATCCCCCTTATGAGTTCTATGTATCCTAAGGCGGGGTACTGGAGCCACCACTTCTTGCTGTTTCGCATCAATCCGAAGATAAGTCCCAATATAAACGCCAGGACGAGACTTATTATGGCTAGAAAGAGGGTGAGCACGACACCCCCCATCTTTCCGGGGGGCCCCACGAGTAAATATAAGAAGTTTCTGGCGATGATGCCGTAGTGGACCTTCTCTATGCCGACAAAAAGGTTATAAGAAAAGCGAGAGATGAAGTGGAAGAATATCTCCAAGATAAGGAATGACCCGAAGACAGCAAAGGTAATTGTTGAAATTGCTATCCTAGTAATCCTCTTGGTCCTGGCGTGTGACATATCAGTACTTTATGTATCTCAGAAAGTGTTTGTTATACTGGTTTATCGCAAACGAGATAACAAGGGACAACATCAGATATAGGACGGTCACGGCTAAAAACGCCTCGAATATCCTCGATGTCTCCGCCTCTATAAGCCTCCCCGAGAATGTCAGCTCGACGACCCCGATGGCCATCACGAGGGACGAGTTCTTGGTCAGGTTCAGGGACTGGTTAATCAATGGGGGTATTACTATCCTGAATGCCTGTGGCAAAATCACGTACCTCATCGCCTGGAGGAAGGTCAGCCCCTGCGACCTCGATGCCTCCATCTGCTCTTTCGGGATCGATTGGACACCCGCCCTGATCTCCTCCGCTATGAAGGCCGCCGTATAAGTCGAAAGTGCAATTACGCCGTAGGCGAACTCAATATCCTGTTTATATAGCCAGTCCTTGAAAAAATCGGGTATTAGGGGATCGGAGCCGAAATACCAGAAGAATATCTGAATAAGCAGGGGGGTGTTTCTGAAAAATTCTATGTATATCGAGGCAAAAAAATTAAAGGCCTTGACCTTGCTCAGCTTGAAGACGGCAAGGAGAGTACCCAAGGTCATTGCAATGATAATTGATATAAGTGAAATTTTGAGGGTTGTATAGAGTCCCCAAAACAAAAGATTCAAATATGTGCTCTCTTCGGTGAGTCGCTGTTCCAAGAAGACTGAAAAGTCGAAGGTGTAATTGATCTTGATATTTAGTACATTGACAAAGAAGAGTCTGTAGACAATAAGATAAAAGAGGAGGGCCAATACTACGTAGTATATGGGATATACAATATATTTATGGCGATCAGAAAATAGACATATATCTATTTTCAGATTTCTGATCTTTGATTTTAGTTCTTTTAGTTTCTGTCTTTTCATAGAGATTAAAAAATGGGGGGAGTAAACTCCCCCCTCTAATTTTGAAAGAGTCTATTATGGCCAGAGTTCCATCTCCCAGTCGAGAGGCATGTAGTAATTTGTCTTTGGGCCAAGCCACTTTTCGTAGACCTTGAGCCAGTCGCCCTCTCTCCACATCTTCATAAGGGTGAAGTTGACGAAGTCACGCCATTCCGAGTCATTCTCCCGAACTCCCAAGCCGTAGGGCTCGCTCGAGAAGAAGCTACCCACGATGGCCCATTTTTCCGGTTCGGGGTCACTCCCTTTGAGGCCGACAAGGATTACCGAGTCGGTAGTCACGGCCTCTACCTTACCCTGTTTCAGGGCGAGAAATGCCTCGGGATATCCCTCGAAGGATACGACTATCGCATTGGGCTGAACGAGAAGGATATTCTTTTCGCTGGTGGAACCCTTTACCGAGCTCACCTTTTTTCCGGCCAGGTCCTCAAAGCCCTTGATCCCGCTGTCGGCGGCGACCAAAAGTTTCTGACCGTCCATGAAATAGGTAATCGAGAAGTCGATAACCTCGTCCCTCTCCTGCTTATGGGTCATGGTGGCGGCGAGGATGTCGACCTTTCCCTCGGCCAAGAAAGGGATACGGTTGGAGGAGGTAACGGGCTTCAGCTCGAGGTCAACGCCCAATTCGTCCGCAATGTAGCGGCAGATATCGACATCGAATCCCACAAGCTCCCTCGACTCCTCATCCACAAAGCCGAATGGCACCACGGCGTCCTTTACGCCTGCTACCATGACACCCGCATCTTTTACGGCCTCCAAGGTCGATATTGCGGGCACTCCCCCTTCTCCCATTTCGGTTTTTTCGGCCGGGCCACAGGCGAAAAAGACAAACGCCAGACCCAATGCCAAGATGATTGATAGAAATTTTTTCATTGAATCCTCCTTTTATAGTATTTCTTTAAGAAATGCTTTAGTTCTCTCATCGACGGGATTTTTAAAGAAGTGCTCGGGCGTTCCCTCCTCGATGATCATGCCGAGGTCCATAAAAATGACACGGTCCGCCACTTCCCTTGCAAAACCCATTTCATGTGTTACAACGAGCATTGTCATCCCTTCTCGTGCCAGATCCTTCATGACATTTAGGACCTCGCTGATCATCTCGGGGTCGAGGGCTGACGTTGGCTCGTCAAACAGCATAATCTTCGGCTGCATTGCAAGGCCACGTGCGATGGCAACCCTCTGCTGCTGGCCGCCGGAGAGCTCCGATGGATACTTTTTGGCCTGATCCAAGATATGGACCTTGTCGAGGAATTTGAGAGCCAAGGCCTCAGCCTCCTTCTTATCAACGTTCTTGACTTTTACAGGTGCAAGGATGACATTTTTTAAGACCGTCATGTGGGGGTAGAGGTTGAACTGTTGGAACACCATCCCGATTTCGGCCCTGAGATCGTTGATGTCGGTCCTAGGATCCGCCAGGTTATGGCCGTCGACGATCAACTCGCCGCTGTTGATAAGCTCGAGCTCGTTGATGCAGCGGATCAGGGTGGACTTTCCGGAGCCCGAAGGGCCGCATATAACCACCACTTCCCCCGGCTTTACATGAAGGTTTATTCCCTTTAGGGCGTGAAATGTCCCGTAGTATTTATGTACGTCTTTAAAGGTTATCATAACTCCGCTCTAAATTTTTCCATGTAAACTAGATTCGGATTAAAAATACCCTATCAGGTTCCCCTCTATGTACTGTATATTATCGGCCTGTATGGTCCTTGTTCCTTTTTCTTCTTTTTGGTTTTTTTCTTTGGCTTTTCGGGTACGACCATCAAGACCGGGCAGGGAGTCTTTTTGAGCACACGCTCGGATGTCGAGCTGAACTCGTGGTAAAACTCCTCCTTTTTGCCGTGGGCGCCCATGACGATTAGGTCGACCATTTCTTCGGTGGCAAGGTTAACGATCTCATCAGACGGGAGGCCGTGAAGCATGACGGTTGAGACCTTGACACTCTTTTCCTCGCAATGCTTCTTGATATCTTTAAATATCCCCTCACCCTTCTCCGCAAATTCCTCTATCAAATTCTTCACCTTTTTATCTGTGAGGAAAGCCGGGTAGAGTTCATCATCCCTTATGTTTCTCCTGTCCGAGACCGTCAGGATTATCAGCTCTGCCCCGACAGTGCAGGCCAAATCAATCGCCCAGTCGAACGCTTTAAGCGAGATGTCAGAGCCGTCAAGGGCGACCAGTATTTTCTTCGTGACAAACATCTTATCTCGGCCAAAATTCCATCTCAAAACCGAATTGGAGTCTCGTGGGGGAATCCTTCCCGAACCACGTGTCAAAGATCTCCATATATTCCCCTGATGTGTATAGGTCAATAAGGGAAAAGTCGACCAATTCCTTCCATCTGCTGTCGTCGGGCGGTATTCCAATTGCCCTCGGGGCATCAGTTACAGATTCGGTAATGAGTCGGAATCTTTTCGGATTTTCACAAGAAAACAAAAATTCGAGGAGGGCCTCCATGTCTCCGGCAACTCCGCTTACGCTTCTATCCTCCAATAGCGATATCGCCTGTGCCATATCGTCTGCGAAGACGAGTCTCGCATCAGGGATCACATTCAATACCCCTTCTCCTGTGCTCTCGGTTGTCGTCGCGATCTTTTTTCCCCTCAGGTCTCTTAGCCTTCTTAGGCCCGATGCGTCGAGAACCAGAATCCTCTTTCCCACCGTAAAGTATGTCACAGAAAAATCTATCACCATCTCCCATCCCATCCTGTGGGTGATGCCGGGAGCCATCTGTATATACCCCTCTGCGACAAGTGGAATAAGCTCGCGGGGGTCGACCGGCACAAATCTCGGTTCTACGCCTATCTTCTTCGCCACCGCACGGGCGATATCCACATCAAATCCGTAAGAGGCGGTATCCTCTCCTTCGCCATCGACATAGGAGAACGGGAGGCAGCAGTAAGGGACTCCGATTGTGACCTCCGATCTTTCCAATACCGAGCTCGAAACCTCGCCCCCGGAAGCTTGGGGTGGGCATATCAAAATTAAGATCGAGAAAAGGATCCCTGTTATTAAAGTAAGATATCTTAAAATAAAATATCTCAAATCCCTATTTTCCCTATGATCAAACATCTCTTTTAAAGACCTGTCGCTTACAATTCAAAAAAAATCATGATTCGAGAAATATCTTAAAACCCTTATAAGCCATATATATATCTGCTTTGCTGGATATCTCAAATGGGGAGTGCATATCAAGCAAAACCGGGCCCGCATCCAAGACATCCATCCCCCTCTCTGCCATGTCCTTTGCGATGGTGCCGCCCCCCCCCTCATCGACCTTACCCAATTCACCGTGCTGCCATACCACACCGTTTTCGTTAAATAATCTTCGTATCTCGCCCATCAACTCCGCCGATGCGTCCGATGCCATGTATTTTCCCCTGGAGCCGGTAAACTTCGTTATGCAGACGCCGTATCCAAGCCTTGCGGCGTTTCCCTTCTCGTGGACTTCCTGATAGTCGGGGTCCAATGCCCCGTTGACGTCTGCCGAGATGCAGCGGGATCGGCCGAGTGTCATCGTAAGGTCATCCACTTTAACTTCCCCTTTCGTCACCCTCAGGATGTCTGATGCCACCTCCTCAATAATTCTACCGCGTGCCCCGGTCACGCCATCGGAGCCTATCTCCTCCTTGTCCATGAAGAATATTACGAGGGTCTTTTTGATATCTTTACAATCGAAGGCGGCCATAAGGCTCGTATAGGCGCTGGCGCGGTCGTCCTGGCCGTATCCCCCCACCATGGATTGATCCCAGCCGATATCACGGGCGGGCCCGGCGGGGACGGCCTCGAGCTCGGCGCTGATAAGGTCTTCCTCCACGATGCCGTATTTTTTATTTAAAAGTGAAAGTATAGAAAGCTTCACCCTTTCCTTTTCCTCTTTGTCATCTATGGGGATGCTTCCAGTGATTAGGTTCAGCTTTTCGCCTACGATTGCGTCTTCTATCTTCTTTTCCATCTGGGCTTTTCTGGCGAGGTGTGGCAAGAGATCCGAGACGGTAAATACCGGGTCTTTCGGCGAATCGCCGACGGCTATCTCAACCTCCCTCCCGTCGGCTGTAACCACAAGGCCATAAAGGGCAAGGGGGCGGGATACCCACTGGTACTTCTTGATGCCGCCGTAGTAGTGTGTCTTGAGGAGGGCTATCTCTACATCTTCATAGAGGGGGCGCTGTTTCAGATCGAGACGTGGGCTGTCTATGTGAGATACGATCACGTTTAGTCCGAGCGTCGGGTCATCTTTCCCCAAGACCACAAGGGCGAGGGACTTTTTCCTATTAATCTTGAAAAATTTCTTGGGATTCTTACCCTTATTAATATCGGAAAAACCCTTTTCTGTAGCTCGCCTCACTATCTCTTTCACGGCAAGGCGTTCGGTCTTGGCGGCCGTCAAAAAAGCCTTATAGTCGTCAGCGAGATCGAAGATCGCCTTTTGTTCGGCCTTGTCAATACTGTCCCAGACCGGCTTGGGCTTGTAGAGGAGCCTATCTGCGAGGGATTTCTTTTTATCCTTTTCTTTTTTTCCCTTCATATATCAAACATCAAACAAATCAAATTAGATTTTGCGGATAACCGCAATTAAGAAACTTAACATATTTTTAAAGTCTAAGTCAAGGTAAATCGGGACTTTACGAGCGGCGTTTTTAATGATAGATTCATTTAGTTTATTTAAATTCAACAGGAAGATTCATTGATATGAAAAGGTACCTCGTATCTCTTCCCCTACTCCTTTTTCTGTTCGGATGTGCAACGCTTTTCGGGGAAGTGCGCCGTCCGGCCGACTTTCCACTCCCCTATATCACGACAGAGATGGAGGGGGCGGATTTCTGGATAGGGAGGGTTCCCGATCCTGATGAAGTCATCATGACGCAATCCGAGATAGAGGAGTTTAACCATAAAAGCTTTGATCTCGAGATCTATTTGGACGACATCGTAAACTTCCCCGAGACATTGAGCCGGGATGAGGCGATAGGAAAAATCTCGCCACTAATCGATTGGGCAAATTCAAAGACCTTCTTCGGGCACGACAATTACCCAATCCCGCCCGACTTTTACTTTGAGATAAAAGAATTCATCGACCTTGATTCTGTTCCGGAAAAAGTAGATGTAAGGTGGGGGATCGTAACAAGGGAGACCGACCTTCGAGTCCTTCCGACCGTGGAGGTCGGGATGGAGGAGGAGTTCGACTATGAGTTCGACCACTTCCAGATGAGCGTTCTTTCGCCCGTAACCCCTGTTGTCGTGATCTGGGCGACCGTCGATTCGAGCTGGTACTTTGTTGTCACTCCCTACGCCTCGGGGTGGGTTTCCTCTTTTGATGTTGCGATATCGGAGTCGAAGAGTGAGATTTTCGACTACTTGGATAGAAAGCCTTTTCTGGTGATATGTGGCTCCGGTGCCGATGTCTATTCCGACAGGGACGGGAAGCACTATGCCTGCCGCCTCAGGCTGGGGGCGCGTGTCCCGCTTTTGGGTGATAGTGAAGATCTTTTCGTGGTGGAAGTTCCAACAAGGGAATTTGACGGCTCCCTTAAATTCATGAGGGGATACATACACGCATCGGCTCCGGTCTTTCGGGGGTATCCTCCCTATACACCCGAAAATGTCCTTCTTGTTGCCTTTTCCATGATCGGCCGGCGCTACGGTTGGGGCGGGATGTGGGGATATTGGGACTGCTCGGCATTCGTGCGCGATGTCTTTTCGGTATTTGGTTTTAACCTCCCGAGAAATTCCACATCCCAGGCGAAGGTGGGAGTTCCCCTATGTAGATTTGATGCAAATACCCCGATGAATGAAAAGCTAAAGGTGATAGGGGATGCTTCGCCGGCGATTACGCTATTCAGGCTCCCCGGCCACGTCATGATATATCTGGGCGAATATTCGGGGAGATATTACGTCATCCACGATAGCTGGGCCTACCGCAGTCGTGGATCCTTCGGGAGGTCGGAGCTTATCGGGATCGGCCGCGTGGTGGTCTCGGAGCTCAACCTCGGAAGGGGGGGCAAGAGGGGGTCGCTGATCGAGAGGATAACAGATGTCGTAGAGATAAGATAGAGACCTTGCCGTCTTAACTCGATGAGTTTGAAAAGCAATTAACCACTTGACATAAATCGTCTATTTAATAAGATACTAGTCACGTCATCTTGGGGTCATGGCATATTCGATAGACCTAAAATATTGGATAATTTATCGGTTAAAAAAGCTTTACAAGACGCAAATTCTAATATATACTTTGGTTTCTGTTGGTCGGGGATTTAGGCATTTTAGGGAGAGAGGACGATTCGTGATACATCCGTGTAAGACAGATCATAAAGCCCCGATATTTTTAAAAAATACACTCTAGTCATGCAGAAGGCCAGATACATCGTCCTCGAAGGCCCTATAGGTGTTGGTAAAACGACCCTGGCCGCACTCTTGGCGGAAGAATTTTCCGCAAGAACGATCTTTGAAAATGTTGAAGAAAACCCGTTTTTAAAAGAATTCTACAAGGACCGAAAGAGGAATGCGTTTAAGGCTCAGCTCTATTTTTTGCTCTCACGATACCAACAGCAGTCGGAGCTGGCACAGATCGATCTCTTTCAAAAGACCACCATCAGCGACTACCTCTTCGCAAAGGACAGGATCTTCGCCACGATAAACCTCGATGAGACCGAGCTTTACCTCTATGACCAGATATTTCGAGTCCTGAATCCGAGGATCCCGACGCCCAATCTGGTCATATACCTTCAGGCGGATACCGATGTCCTGCTAAAGAGGATAAAGATTAGGGGGAAGGCATACGAGAAGGGGATAGATGCGGAGTATCTTGATAGGGTGGTCTCAACCTACAACAATTTCTTCTTTCACTACAACGATTCGCCCCTTTTGGTGATAAAGACGACGAAAATCGATTATGTCACAAAAAAAGGCGATCTTGAAGAGCTTGTAAAAGAGATAAAGGAATTCAAATCGGGTACCCAATATTTCGTGCCGCTTGGATCCTGAATTCTACCGTCTAAAAACTACCATCAGATGTTTTTTCAGGCGAAAGCAAAAAAGGACCGGGACGGATAAAAGGGGAGCTCTAAAAGGTTTGTTGGACTCCGAGATCAAGGGAGACAATAAAGCTTCCATTTAGGTGGGGAGGGGAAGGGGTGGAGTTTTTTGGGAGAAGATGAGTGGGGGGAAGATGTCCAATAACCAGATAGGTGAAAGCTTCCCTGTGGGGCGATAAAAAAGCGCCCCCCGTGTCTGCGGCACGGGGGGTCTTTTTTATTAACACACAAAAAAAGGAGTGCAGCGGAAATGAGCGAGAAAAAAATGACGATTCTGGATCTCGGAAGGATGAAGGACGAGGGAGAAAAGATCACAATGATCACCTCATACGATTTCCCCTTTACGAGGATATTCTCGGACGCGGGGATCGAGGTGATTCTGGTCGGGGACAGTGCAGCCAACGTGTGTGCGGGATACGAATCCACACTCCCCATAACCATGGATGAGATGATCTATCACACAAAGGCGGTTGCCAGGGCGAAACCGAGGGCCCTGGTCGTGGGAGACATGCCATTTATGAGCTACCAGCTTTCGACCGAAGACGCCATCAGAAACGCCGGGCGTTTTTTAAAGGAGGGATATGCCGAAGCCGTAAAGCTGGAGGGTGGTGTGAATATAAGTGAGAGGATCAAGGCGATCTGTGATATGGATATCCCCGTGATGGGGCACATCGGACTGACGCCGCAGTCGGTACACAAGATGGGCGGGTACAGGGTGCAGGGCAAAGACGATGTGAGCAGAAATAAGCTCCTTCAGGACGCAAAGGCTGTTGAAAAGGCGGGGGCATTTTCAATCGTCCTCGAGGCCGTCCCGTCTGACCTCGCAAAGGAGATCACCGAGACCCTTACCATACCCACTATCGGTATAGGTGCGGGGATCGACTGCGACGGGCAGGTCTTGGTGATGCATGATATCTTGGGCCTCGTCTTCACAAAGAGACCCAGGTTCGTAAAAGAATATGCGAATCTCAAGGGAGCGGCCGAAAAGGCCGTAAAGGAATTCATCGACGAAGTGAAGGGGAAAAAGTTCCCGACCGAAGAATATACTTACGGCAAATAGTTAACTATCTCCCTTGCCGATCAACATTGTTTATTTGGAGAAAAAATGGAGATTATCGAGAAGGTCAAGGATATGCAGGCCTACTCCCAGGATTTGAGGGTAGAGGGAAAGGTGATCACCTTCGTCCCGACTATGGGATATCTTCATGAGGGTCACCTTTCCCTAATGAGGGAGGGGCGAAAGCGCGGCGACGTCTTGGTTGTCTCGGTGTTCGTAAACCCCACCCAGTTCGGGCCGGGGGAGGATTTCCAGAAGTATCCGAGAGACTTTGAACGCGATAACAAGCTAATGGAAAGTGTGGGTGTGGACGTCGTCTTTTACCCCAGCGCCGAGGAGGTATATCCCGAGGATTACCAAACATACGTCACGGTCGAGGAGGTGACGAAGAACCTCTGCGGTATATCCCGACCCCACCATTTCAGGGGAGTGGCGACCGTCTGCGCAAAGCTCTTTAACTGTGTCCTCCCCCATATCGCCATTTTCGGAAGAAAGGATTACCAGCAGCTCAAGGTGATCGAGAAGATGGTTAAAGACATGAATATGGACGTGGGTATCATCGGGATGCCCATCGTGAGGGAGCCGGACGGACTGGCAATGAGCTCCCGAAACGAGTATCTGGACAAAAAGGAGAGGAAGGCCGCGCTTTGCCTCTACAGCGCTATTTTGGCCGTCAGGGAACAATTTGAAAATGGTGAGAGGAGGGTGGGGGCTCTGATGGATCGCGCCGTTGGAATTATCATGGATGAGGAGCTTGCCACAATAGATTATGTCAAGCTCGCACACCCGGAGGCGATTTCCGACCTCGTGGGTGTGGTTTGGGACAGGGCCCTTCTCGCCCTGGCAGTTCGTATAGGAAAGACAAGGCTAATAGATAATACGGTTTTGGGAGAGGAGTTCGAAAAATGCTGAGATTTATCTGTAAATCGAAGATTCACCGCGCAAGGGTGACCGAGGCCGATATCGACTATGACGGCAGTATCACTATTGACAGGAGTCTCATGGACGCCGCAGACCTGATCCCCTTTGAGGAGGTATGGGTCTATGACATCACAAATGGAAACAGGCTTCAGACCTACGTCATAGAAGGTGAGGCCGATTCGGGGGTCATAGGGATCAACGGGGCGGCGGCAAGGCTCGTCTCCAAGGGCGATATCATAATCATCTGTGGCTATGCGACGATGGAAGACGAAGAGGCGAGAAACTTCGTCCCGAGGCACATCCTTGTGGATAGAGACAACAGGATCGTCAAAGACCTGGCATCCCCGAAGACAAAAGAATCCAAAAAGATAAGATCGGTGAACTGAGAGATCGGATACAGGGCCTATTTTTTGGTTTTTTCAAGGTCTCGCATATTTGCTTTGGATTTTTTACGAAAAGGCTCGATTTTCGACCATAATTAGATATAATGGGAAAGGACATTTCATCTCCTTTGGAGGGAAATAATGAAGAGAGAAGATAAGAGGGGACTCCTTTTCATTTTTTTTGTGTCATTAACTATATTTCTTTTCGCCTGTGTGGTCTCGGGCGGCGAAAAATTCAATCCCGGCCCGGCCATAGAAGGTGAGATAAAGGGGAATGCGGCCGTGGGCATGGGCCCAGCGGGCGAGGCCTTCTTTGTAAACTTTGCGATCTCCACCCCCTGGCTCGACACCGGAATAGATATCAAGGATGGAGACTTCATCTCGATCTCATCGGTCCATAGCGAAAAAAACCCCCCGTGTGACGGCAGGGTTGGCTGTCCCCCGTATAGGGACCCGGACGACGTAATCGAAGGCGGTTTCGCCGGGGATGGCCTCAAGGCCCTGATAGGGAAAATCGGCGATGATGGTATGGTCTTTTCGGTTGGGAGAGGGACAGAATTTATTGCGACCGATACCGGAAGGCTCTTTATCGGATACAATGACTGCGAAGATTGTTTTGGCGACAACACTGGGGCGTTTGAGGCCACGATAACCGTCGAGGGCCGATAGGTGTAACGGTCCGAGGAGATAAAATCTCCGAGTCAACGTGGAAGGTTTTTTTGGGGATGGAGTTCAGCAGCGTCGACTTCGGCGGGTTCGCTATTTGAGGTGGGTGGTTTTTAATCGGGCCCGTTATATAAGCCGGCCAAATATATGAAAATCAGTCATCTCTCACTTCTTCGGCACCGCCTTGAGCACGGTCTTACCGCCCTTTTCCTCAACTATAAAATCCACATTTGAGACTTTGAATTTCTTCTTGATCGCCTCGGATTGTTTCCCGAGGTTTTCCTCAAAGGTCTTGTAATTCAGATTATTCGTGCTCTCCCCCAGCCTCTTTTTTGTCGAAACCAGCTCTTTAAATACCGAATCAAACTTACCCGCTGGAGATGGTGTTGGTGGCTCCTGTTTGGGCCTTTGGGGGGGAGTCATTCCCATGTCCTTCAACTTTATCTTGAAGAGGTCGCGGGAGTAGGTACCATCTTCGATCTGTCTTAGGATTTTGTTCCAATACAGGTTGTATGAGTTGTACTGGGCGATGAGGTTGTCCTTCTTGAACTTTACGGCGGTGTTTGTGATAGGGAGTGTGCTGATGCGGCGGACAAGCCTCTGCACCTCATTTCTGAGTCCGGTCGGCTCGATTCTTTCGATACCGGAGAAATACTTGTCGTATGCAGCCCTTAACTCGCCGAGCTTCTTCTCCAATAATCGCATGGCTTCTATGGGTTCCACAAAAGCAAATATAACATAGCGTTAAAAAGATGTAAAGATTTTTCACTTACCTAAAATCTCTACAGATGCTCACCTGTTACCTCAATTTTTTTCGTTGAATTTTAGATATCTATCTGATATACAGGTAGACAATATTTGGAGGTATAGGCATGGAACCGGCTATTCTCAAAGGCATATATTTATTTGAGAATTTGACCGATGAGGAGCTCAAAAAGATATCCAGTATAATTGTCACGGAGAAACATTCTGGGGGCAGTGTACTTTTTCATGAAGGGGATAAAGGGGATAAGTTCTATATTATTTTGGAGGGCGCAGTAAGGATAAGCCAGACCATAAGTGGTGCGGGGGAAGAGGCCCTGACGATCCTTGAGAAGGGCGATTACTTAGGCGAGATGGCCCTCATAGAAGACGCCCCCAGGTCAGCCGACGCCATCATCCACGAGAATTCGGAGTTGTTGGTTATATCAAAGCAAGACTTCGATGAACTCCTGTTTTTCGAAAAAGACATCGCCTACAAGATGCTCTGGGCCTTTGTCAGGACGCTCTCTGCCCGTTTGAGGGAGATGAACGAGAAGATAAAGGCCCTCCTCCACATGGCCGGCAGTTTCTAGCATCTATTTATGATTTCCAAGGCAAAAAGCAGTGCGTTATTGGGCATAGACGCCTATATCGTGGACGTGGAGGTGGATATCGCCCCCGGCCTTCCAATGTTTTCTACGGTGGGTCTCCCCGACACCGCAGTAAAGGAGAGCAAGGACAGGGTCAAAGCCGCCGTAAAGAATTCGGGTTTTGGCTTCCCATCGAGGAGGATCACGGTAAACCTCGCACCCGCCTATATAAAGAAGGAGGGGTCGGCCTTCGACCTCCCGATAGCTATTGCCATCCTTTCGGCCTCAGGGGTTATTCCCAAGGATAAGATATTAGAATATATAGCCGTGGGCGAGCTCTCCCTCACCGGGAGGTTGAAATCTGTCAGGGGGGCGCTTCCGATTGCGGTTGCCGTGAGGGATAAGGGTTTTTCGGGGATCCTCCTTCCGGAGGAGAATGCCGAGGAGGCGGCGGTTGTCGAGGGGATCGATGTGATACCTATATCGTCGCTCGCCGAGGCAGTGGGTTTTCTCAGGGGAGATCACCCGATAGAGGCGGCAAAGGTCGACAGGCAAAAGATATTTTCCCGACACATGAAATACGATGTGGATTTTTCCGATGTAAAGGGGCAGAACCACGCGAAGAGGGCGCTCGAGGTGGCGTCGGCGGGGGGGCACAATGTGATAATGATCGGCCCCCCCGGTTCGGGAAAGACGATGCTCGCCCAGAGGATATCGACGATCCTGGCGGAGTTGAGCTTTGAGGAGGCCCTGGAGACAACGAAGATCCACAGCGTTGCGGGGACGATGGACGGGAGGCCGATAGTTGCCACACGGCCGTTTCGGTCTCCACACCACACGATCTCGGATGCGGGACTGATAGGTGGGGGACATGTCCCGACTCCGGGGGAGGTCAGCCTAGCCCACAACGGAGTCCTCTTCCTCGACGAGATACCGGAGTTCAAAAAGAACGCCCTCGAGGTACTCAGGCAACCCCTCGAAGACGGAAAGGTCACGATCTCAAGGGCGCTGATGAGCATAACGTACCCCTCGAGGTTCATGCTGGTCGCCGCCATGAACCCGTGCCCGTGCGGATATTTCGGAGATCTCAAGAATGAATGCACCTGCGCCTTTTCTCAGGTCAGGCGTTACCGCTCGAAGATATCAGGCCCCCTCATGGACAGGATAGACATCCATATCGAGGTGCCCGCCCTAAAATACAGAGAGCTTACCGAAAGGCCGAGTGAAGAATCGGCCCAGATACGGGGCAGGGTCAACGGCGCCCAGAGGATACAGTATGAGAGATTCAAAGACCGCCCATATTTCTCAAACTCACAGATGACGCAAAAAGATATGGAGAGGTTCGCTCCCTTATCGAAAGAGGGGAGCGATCTCTTGGAGAGGGCGATGAATTCGCTGAGCCTCTCGGCGAGGGCCTATACGCGCATCATAAAGGTTGCGCGGACGATAGCGGATTTGGGCGGAGAGGAGAAAATCCTCACCCGACATCTCGCCGAGGCGGTGCAATACAGGAGCCTCGACAGGGAAAACATATAGCACTATTCTTAAATATCCGATCTCTTACGGCATGATCTAATAAAATCCTTCCAATCACTTAAGCCTATTTGCTATCTCGAAGACCTTTGCCGTTGCCTCCGATGCGTCGAAGGTCAAAAACCTTCCCCAGTGGTAGACGATGCGACCGTTTATGATTGTGGTCTTTACGTCCGAGCCCCTGGCGGAGTATACGAGATGGGAGGGGTAGTCAAAGAGGGGAGATGCGTGGGGTCTCGAGAGGTCAACGACGATTATATCGGCCGCCATTCCCTTCTTTAAGCTCCCGATCTCATCTTCAAGGCCTATGGCCTCTGCGCCTAGATACAGGGCCATGGCCAGTACCACCTTTGCCTTCAGGGCGGTCGGGTCTTTTAATACCAATTTCTGTTCTTTCGCCGCAAAGTCCATCTCGAAAAACAGGTCCTGGCGGTTATTGCTTGCGGGCCCGTCTGTCCCGAGGCCGACGGGGACTCCCGCCTTTAGGAGTGCCGGGACACGGGCGGTTCCTGAAGCGAGCTTTGCGTTGCTTCCGGGGCAGTGGATGACCGACGTGCCGTAGTTTGAGAGGATTTCTATCTCTTCATCGTCTATCCAAACGGCGTGGACGCAGGTGAGGTTATCGTTTAAGATACCCTCATGTTCGAGGTGCCTCGTAGGAGTCCTTCCGTATTTTTTCTTTATATCGGAGACCTCCTTTTCGGTCTCAGCGAGGTGTGTGAATAGTCTGACGTCGAACTCCTCACAGAGCTCCTTCGCCTTTTGGTATGTCTCGACAGAAGAGGTATAGGGGGCGTGGACGAAGAGGGCGGGGGAGACGATTTTGTCATCGCCCCTTTCCGAAAATTCTTTCAGGAACTCGCTAGCGATCGAGAACTTATCTTCAGGGTCGGCCCACTGGGGTGTGGGGAAGTCGGCTACGCCCTGGGCGCATATCCCCCTCATGCCGGCGCTTTCGAGGGCACCGATAGCCGAGCCCTCGAAAAAATATCCGTCACAGACACACGTTATCCCCGACCGTATCATCTCGGCACATGAGACGAGACTCCCCCAGTATACCATCTCATCACTCATCAGCTTTTGTTCGGCGGGGATTACATGATCTAGCCACTTGTCGAGCGGGAGGTCGTCGGCGTAACCGCGAAGGACGCTCATTGCGGCGTGGGTGTGGCCATTGATCAGGCCGGGCATAATCAGATCGCCCTCCGCATCAATGACGTCATCGGCTTCGTACATTCCGGAAAGATCGAGGCTTTCGCCCAGGTCGACTATCTTTCCATCCCTTACGGCCACAGAGCCGTTAAAATAAGTATTGTCGTTTTCGTCAAACGTTAGAACTGTTCCGTCTTTTACAATCAGATCAACTTTCTCGGTCATACCAAAACCTCATCGTCCTCTTGGCTCCATGGGGGGTCTACTATACAATAAAAAACGAGGTCGCCACTCCCGATATTTTCGATGTACTGAATCGAACCGGGGGGGATGTAGACAATCTGCCCTTCTAATACCTCCATTACCTCTTCGGCTATGTGTATCAAACCCGTGCCCTTGATAATGATATAAACTTCCGATGATGATTTCAGCCTGTGGGCTAAGCTCGTCCCCCCTTTTTTCACCGTTGCGATGGCGAGGCTGTAGCCCGTTTTTACCTTGTCCCGCTTGGGCGAGAGGAGCTCTTTTATATATGTCCCGTCGCCTGCGGTTATGTCAACTGCTTTTTTGGGATCGATTATAAACATTGGTCTTTTTTAAATCCTCCATTTTTCAGAAAAAATCGATCTCACCACTTTTCCTCCCCTCCCCTTTATGATCCCGTAGGTCAGGTTCATGCGGGAAAGTATGGCTAGCATCTTCCCGTATCGGGGTGTAATTAGCCCCTTCTTTCCCCTTTTTATCATTACGACTCTTTTGATTAGGCCGCCGGTTTGATATCTAGGTGGGTCAAAAGTTACGATGTTGTCGCCCTTTGTGATGAAGGTTGTTTTTTTCTCTTCCCTTTCGATTCTGACAATGCGGTGGGCGACGTAGTCATCATCTTTTTGGATGCAGACTATGTCTCCGGAAGAGATATCTTTTATCGTAACGTCCCTTATAAGGATGGTGTCGCCGGGCCTGAGGCTCGGATACATGCTGTAGCCGGAAAATTTTATCTCGCTCGGCGTCTGATCGGAACTTCCCATCTTTTTTATTTTCATAGCGATATCTTGACGATAATTTCCCTTCGGCTTCGCCCGTTTTTGTGGGTCATCGCTAATTGGGTTCAGCGGTCGTCTATTTCAGTTTCGACCAAGAGAGAAGGATTTTACGTCGGAGTACCACCTGTAAAACAGGTTCCATTTGCGGTACCACCCGTCTGGCAACGTCCGCCAGATGCCGAACCGCCCGTTTGACATCTCTCCGAAGCCATATTACCACTCTGACACCTTCCACCTATGGCGGTGCCTCCTGTCTGACACCGCTGTGCCGCTGCCGGACCGGAATGGCAGGCACCCGGTCCCACGGTCTGCCCTACGGCCTGTTCGTAATCGACCTGAATGTCGATGATCTTCGGAGGCTCATATGGTTTTTTTTCTTTCATATATCGGTCCTTTGAAGAAAGATAAAGGTTTAAAATTCCTTGTAAAATGGAGCTCGTAAGACGGGATTTCTTTGACCAATTCTTCAATTTTTTGAAAGATTGATATCGCCTCACCCTCAGGAAGAAATCTGAAAAAATGTATATGGTTATAGAGGATCCTCACGAGGGCCGCCCCCGGTTTGACATCCTCAATAAAATCCTTGGTGTCTTTGACGAGAAAGAGGATCATCTTGAGCGGGACAGATCCCCCACTTGCGGCATCACGAGATACTTGTGTGAAAGGTGTTGGGTAAAAGAAGTATCGCCCGTCGCGAACGTTGCAAATAGAGCCGTCGTCTGAGAGGAGTGAGTCCCCGTTTACCGACGAGGCGATAGTTGTCTTGCCCGACCCTGATCCGCCGAAAAAGACATAACCATCCCCGCCTATCTTCAAGGAGCAGGCGTGGAACATGACACCACCGAAAGCGGGGGCGAAAACGGCAAATGCGGCCTGAAGGGCGGATTTTATTACGATTGCCAGATCCGCCATGTTTCTCCCCTTTATGACGGCGTAGCCCCGACGCTCCTTGGGGTCTGCCACTAGGAGATAGGTTTTTTGGGGAACCACGACAAAATCATCGGCTGATGGATCCGAAAAAATTGGGTGTGGAAGATTGCCGGATGCGGATGGATGAGAATTTCTTTCGCCCCGCCATCTCGCACTCAGAATCT
>CAZDOD010000036.1:0-20550 GCA_964506935.1 uncultured Thermodesulfobacteriota bacterium
ATTTTTTTTTGAGATTCAAAGTTACGTTAATCAATTTTTAGGGAAAAAGGGTTAGATAATGAGCGAAGAAGGTTGTGATAAAGAAACTACATGCGAAACCTGTGACGTGAAAGACGGTTGCAGCGAAGAAGAAAAGAAAAGACACGCCGAGGAGGTCTTAAAAGAGAGGCTCGGACATATAAAAAGGAAGGTCATGGTCATGAGCGGCAAGGGGGGGGTCGGGAAATCCACGGTGGCCGCAAATATGGCCGTATTTCTCGCCATGGAGGGCTTCGAGGTCGGGCTCTTGGATGCCGACATCCATGGACCAAATATTCCTAAGATGCTTGGTGTCGAGGAAGAAAGGCTTTTTATGTCTCCGGAGGGGATCGTCCCAATTGAGGTCACAAATAACCTACATGTGATCTCGGTGGGTTATATCCTTGAAAATCAGGACACGCCGGTGATATGGCGAGGTCCCATGAAGCACGGGGTCATCAGGCAGTTTCTCGGCGAAGTCAATTGGGGGGACCTCGATTTTCTCGTTATTGACCTTCCGCCAGGGACGGGCGACGAGCCGCTCTCCGTAGCGCAGCTCATCGGCTCGGCCGACGGCTCGGTCATCGTCACTACACCTCAGGATGTAGCCCTTCTTGACAGCCGAAAATCGGTGAACTTTTCCCGGACGCTAAATGTCCCGGTCTTGGGCATTTTGGAGAACATGAGCGGTTTTAAGTGCCCCCATTGCAAGGAAGAGATAGACCTCTTCAAAGTGGGGGGAGGTGAGAGGGCGGCAAACGAGATGGGGGTTCCTTTTTTGGGTAGGATACCGATAGATCCGGAGGTTACGGAGAGTGGTGATTCCGGAAAGCCGTTTGTGATGCACATGAGGGATAGTGAGGCCGCTTCGGGATTTTTCGAGTTTATGGAAAAATTTTTAAAAAAGATAGATTTAAAGGAACCGCCAAAAAAGGAAAAGGCAAAGGGAGTAAAGGGAGACTAAAAATTATGAAAAAAATAGCGCTGGCTTCAGAAGACAATGAGGGGCTCGATGGGAGGCTCGCCGCCCATTTTGGAAGATGCCCCTATTATGTCCTCGCCGATGTTGATGGGGACGAAATAAAAGGGATCGAGGTCGTCGGGAATCCCCATTTTGACAACCACCAGCCCGGTGTCATGCCCGACTTCATCAAGTCGTTGGGGGCAAACGTCATCATCGCCGGGGGGATGGGGCCGAGGGCGATAGGGCTCTTCGGTGATATAGGGATAGAGGTCGTGACCGGTTTTGTGGGAAAGATTGGCGATATCCTCGATGCATATATAAAGGGAAAGATAGAAGGTGCCGCCCCGTGCGCCCATGATCACGGAGGCGGGTGTAATTGAGTTTCTGCCAGACAAAATAATAAAACATCTCGTATAGGTGATATTAGTCTGCAGAAACCCTTTCTTATTTTTGTGATATTGACTTGGTCGGAAATAAATGGAGGTAAAAGATGAATGCTCGTAGCGGAGGAACAGGAGGAGGCGGCGGTGGCAGAGGGACAGGAGGTGGAGCAGGGAGAGGAACAGGAGGAGGCGGAAGGGGAATGGGGGGAGGAAATCGCCCGGGTGCCGGGGCGGGTGGCAACTGCATCTGCCCGCAGTGTAAAACAACGGCGCCTCATACGAGGGGCACCCCCTGTTATCAGGTCAAGTGCCCGAAATGCGGGAGTACCATGATTAGAGAATGAGGAGATAAAAATATGAAGATTGCGATTACATCAAAGGGTGACGGGCTCGATTCAATGATGGATCCACGGTTCGGAAGGTGCGGATATTTCATCATCGTTGACAGCGAAGATGAGTCAAATCTCAAGGCAGTGCCCAATGACGCCGCCACCGCAGGAGGGGGTGCTGGAATCCAGGCCGCCCAGATGGTAATTGATGAGGACGTTGAGGCGGTCATATCCGGAAACTTCGGCCCGAGGGCGTTTGACGCACTTTCTTCGGGGGGCGTAAAACTCTACACCGTTTCGGCCCAGACCGTAAAGGAAGCGTTGGACTCGTTTAATAAGGGCGAGGCCAAATTGCTCGCGTCGGCCACCGCGGCCGCCCACGCCGGCCTAAAAGAGATATAGAGGGGTCGGTGAGGGAAAAAACCTTTAGCGGTTTATAGGTTGAGGAGAAATATGATTGTATCCGTGGCGAGCGGGAAGGGGGGGACGGGAAAGACCACAGTTGCGGCGAACCTCGCCTTTCTGTGTAGTGAAGTCGCCAAGGTGAAGGGAAAAAAAATCCTGTTTGCCGACTGCGACGTCGAGGAACCGGACGGCCATCTCTTTCTCAGGCCCGAGATAGAAAAGGAGGTAAAAGCCGAGGTAATCGTACCGCGGATAGACCCCGATAAATGCACCCTGTGTGGAAAATGCGGCAGGGCGTGTCGTTTCAACTCACTTCTGGTGACGAAAAAAAATGTCCTCGTCTTCGATGAGCTGTGTCACGGGTGCGGGACTTGCTCGATCGTGTGTGAAGACGATGCGATATATGAGATCAAGCGGGAGATAGGGGTGATCTGTGAGGGGAAGGCCGGGGACATCTCTTTTGTTTCGGGTATCCTAAATGTCGGGGAGGCGATGGCAACCCCACTTATAAGGATGGTGAAGGATAGGATCAAGGAGACTAACGAAGGCGGGATATCTATTGTCGATGCCTCTCCCGGGACGTCATGCCCCGTGATCGAGGCCGTGCGCGGGAGCGACTACGTGGTTCTGGTCACGGAGCCCACCCCGTTCGGCCTTTCGGACCTGACGCTCGCGGTGGAGATGGTAAAGAGCCTCAACCTCTCAATGGGGGTCGTTATAAACCGTATCTACGGTGACGGGGGGGAGCTTTACGATTACCTCAAGGGCGAGAGGATAGAGATCCTCGCCGAGATACCGCTCGACAGGTCGATCGCCGAGATAATCTCCCGTGGGGGATTAATCGTGAAGGAAAATCGGGAGATGAAAAAGATATTCCAGGGCCTTTTGGAAGCCGTAATCTCGGCCGCAGAATAAAAAGGATTATATTAATCATATTTTATATAAAGGGAGTGTTATTGAATTTTAAAAGGGAAAAAGGAGGAGATGTTATGGTGGGACTTGTCTGATGTCGGCTTCGGATTTGACTCATGCCATTTTGGTGTAAGGAATCTGGAGAAGATAGACTATGGGTCCAATTTAGGTTAAAAACCTTAAAGGAGAATAAAAAATGACAAAATCTGATGTTGTGGTTGTCGGTGGGAGTGCGGCCGGTCTGACGGCTGCAATTACAGCGCGTCGTCATAATCCTGGCAAAAAAGTATTGTTATTGCGAAAAGAGGATCAGGTGATGGTTCCGTGTGGGATACCCTATGTCTTTGGAACATTAATGAAACCCGAAAACAATTTAATTCCTGATGCCGTGTACGAAAAGAACGATATTAAACTTGTCATCGGGGAACTTTCGAGTATCGATCGGGCAAAAAAGACCCTGACCACCAAAGACGGGGAAGAAATCGGATATGATAAGCTTGTTTTAGCATTAGGTTCCAACCCCCTCGTTCCACCTATACCCGGTGTTGAAAAGGAAAATGTATTTGCGATTCAAAAGGATGTACCCTATATTCAGGGAGTGCTGGATAAATTGGATGGCAGTAAGAATCTGGTGATTGTCGGATGTGGATTTATCGGAATTGAGTTTGCCGAGGAATGTCAGAAGAGGAAGAAGGACCTCAACATCAAGATCGTTGAGATGTTGAAAAATTGTCTCCAGCTTGTATTCGATGAGGAGTTCTGCGTTAAATGCGAGGAGATACTCAAGGAAAAGGGCATAGAGGTCATGTTGGATGAGAAGGTCCAGTCTATAGGGGGCAATAAGAAGGTTGAGAGTATATCCCTTTCAAGCGGAAAAAATATCGATGCGGACATTGTCATCCTCGGAATCGGTGCCAAGGCGAATTCCGAGATAGGGAAAAATGCAGGGCTTGAGATCGGGCCGACCGGAGGCTTTGCGGTAAATCGTTATATGCAGACCAGCGATGATGATATCTTCGCCTGTGGAGATTGCGCCGAGAAAGTATCCTTTTTCGACGGCAAATCGACCGGCTTGAAACTGGCCTCGATCGCCTCGATGGAAGCGCGCATCGCCGGGGCCAACCTGTTCGGACCGAGCCGGGCGAATATGGGCGTGATCGGTATCTTTTCCACGATTCTCGGGGATATCTCCTTTGCGGGGGCCGGTATGACCGAAACGAGCGCCAGGGAAAATGGTTATGCGATAATTGTAGGTGAATCGGAGGCGGTCAACCGCCATCCCGGCGGGATGCCCGGATCGGCGAACATGAAGGTAAAACTGATATTCGAGGCGGGTACCCGTGTGCTCATAGGCGGTCAGGTTATCGGTGCCACGAGCGGAGGCGAATTGATCAATGCCATCAGTGCATGCCTGCACCAGAGGATGACGGCCGATGACATTGCTACGTTCCAGATGGGGACACACCCCGCCCTTACGGCTTCGCCGATCGCATACCAGCTCGTCAATGCGGCGGATATAGCGATCGCAAGTTTGAAGAAGGCGTAGCATAGTGATAAAATTCCTTGTGTAGATCCCGACACATCAGTTCATAAAGGGCTGGGATTTAGCCTGGATTTTAACTATTGAATTATCCCGGATCCTGAGATATCGTGTGTCGTGAGGTTAAAAAGAATTGAGAGACATAAAAAATATCTACAGAAAAGAAAAGGATGAAGGTGATGGGGGCGACTTCTATTCCGAAGTCGCCCTCGACCACTTCCTGAACCCGAGAAACGTCGGCGTTATTGAGGATGCCGACGCCTTCGCGAGGGTCGGAGACCCGTCGTGTGGAGATTTTTTGGAGATGTATCTCAGGCTCGACGCAAAGGCGGAGACCATCACCGACGTAAAATTTCTGGTCTTCGGCTGTGGGGGGGCGATATCGAGCACGAGCATACTCACGGAAATGATCAAGGGGAAGGACTTTACATACTGCCTGTCACTCTCGGACGACGATGTGATAGAGGCCACTGGAGGCCTCCCCGAAGGGAAGGGGCACTGCTCGCTTATGTCGGTGACGGCGCTGAAAGCCGCCCTCTCCGAATATATCATAAGGAGATACGCTATAAGTGAGGGCATCGTAAAGGATGAGGCGGAGTTCAGGGAAAAATTCTTGGTGGATCGGAGGTTGTTTGAAGTCACGGATGATTTAGATGGAAAAAAATACGAAAAAAACGAAACAGATAGCGATAGTTAGCGGCAAGGGCGGCACGGGCAAGACCGTCATAACCGCGGCCTTCTCCGGCCTCGCCGAGCGCAAGGTCATGGCGGACGCCGATGTCGATGCGGCGAACCTCCATCTCATCTTGTCCCCCGATATCAGAGTAATTCGCGACTTTGTCGGCGGGGAGGTGGCGGTGATAGATCAGGATATCTGCACATCGTGCATGGATTGTGTCGGGGTGTGCAGGTTCGATGCAATAGATGGAGATCCGCCCGTAGTAATAGGTGAATTTTGTGAGGGGTGCGCGGCGTGCTTTTATGTCTGTCCTGTCGATGCGATTAAAATGGGAGAGCACGAGTCGGGAAAGCTCTTTGTCTCCGAGACCCGCATGGGCCCTCTGGTTCATGCGAAGCTCGGAATAGCCGAGGACAACTCCGGAAAGCTTGTAAGTGAGGTCAGAAAGGAGGCAAACGCCGTCGCCAAAGAGAGAGACCTAGACCTTGTAATCATCGACGGCCCGCCGGGGATCGGGTGTCCGGTGATCGCGGCGATTACCGGGGTCGATCTCGCTTTTGTAGTGACAGAGCCAACCGTGAGTGGGGTGTTTGACTTAAAAAGGATACTCGAGCTTACCTCACACTTTGAGATACCAACGCTGGTCTCGGTCAACAAGTTCGACATAAATGTCGAAAACTCCCGCTCCATCGAGGCCGAGGCGAGGAAACTCGGGGCAAGGGTCGTGGGGGAGATCCCTTACCATGAGGGTGTGATAGAATCGATAAAGGAGGGGAAAAGCCTTATCGAGTCCGGGCCAGCAGAGGTGAGAGACGAGATAATCCGTATCTGGGGTGAGGTTGAAAAGGCCCTTTAGCAAAAAAAATAAAAAAAACGGTGCGGGTTGAGACACAGTTTTCGTAACCGGAATTTTTCGGAGATTTAGAGATATGCCTATCTATGAATATAAGTGTATAAACTGCGGCAATGTTTTTGAGTTCTTGACCGGGACAGGCGACAAAGAAAAAACCCCGGTCTGTGAAAAATGCGGCGGCGGGGCGTTTCAAAAGCTCATTTCTTCCGCCAACTTCACGATAAAATCGGATGACAATAAGATCGGCTCTCCGGCCCGTTGCTGCGGGGCTGGCGCCCCAAGGGACGATTGTGTCCCAGGGATGTGCTGCGGGGCCGAAGCCAAGAAAGATATCTGAGGCCCACACCAAAGGCCTTGACTTCTCGTCAATTTCTGCGAAAATCCATAATATGAAGGCAAAAGCGAGATTATATCTCGCAAGGGATATGAACTGCGCCCTTGCGACCATAAGGGCGATTCAGGACATCGCGGGTATAAAAGATGACAGGATCCTCGCCTCGGCGACCGGGCTCGAAGGCGGTGTCGTGGCATCGGGATCGACCTGCGGCGTCATAACCGGCGGGGCGCTGGGCATGGCAATGATGTTCGACGAGAGCGGGGGAGGGGGTGGAGCTTTTGATGACGCCGTGATACTCGAAAGTGTTGGGGAATACGTGGACTGGTTTTACGAAAACTTCAACACCACATCTTGCAGGGGGAGGTCGGGCGTGGATTTTTACAAAACTAGCGGACAGATAAGATACTTCATCCCCGGAGACAGGCTCACAAGATGCTTGAACCACATCGGTAAGGCCGTTGAATTCCTCATCTCACATGCCAGGGGGATGGCCCTTTCAAAAAAGCACCTCAAATTTGATGAACTTGTCTCACCTGAGCCCCGTCACTGTGCGACGGAGGTACTATCGCTCGTGGCGAAAAAAACGGGGAATATCGATCCGTCACTTATTCGCGCCTCGGTCGTCCTCGATGGCGGAGTGGGGCTGAAGGGCGGGGTATGCGGGGCGCTTTCGGGCGCGATCATGGCGATGAACAGCAAGTTCGGGATGAATCCGCGAAAGAACTTATATATTGAAAATGTTGGGGCCTTTGCTGTTGGTCATATCAACCTTCTCATCGAAAGGCCTATTTTCATGCCGGAGCCGTTCGGCATAGGAAGGGAGATAGTAAGTCGATTCAGGAAGAGGTCGAGGTCGCTCGAGTGTCGGGACATCACGGGGAGGGATTTCGACTATTTTTCCGACTTTCAGTCGTTTATGTCGAGATCGGAAAAATGCTCGGACCTGATAGATTTTTCCGCAGGGCTGGCCATAAACGCGATAGAGGAATGGGGGGGTGCTTCTTAAAGGGAACACCGCTTGTAAAGTGTTGAATGGGAGGATTAAAAAATAGGCACGAAGAAAAGGTAAGATTATTTATTGAGGCACAGATTTTGTAAATTGATAGAATCGCCTGAAGTACTAAATATACTGGAGAAGATCGGCAACATAAGATGGGAAAGTTCAAGATAGAAGCAAGGGCCGAAATGTGCACGGGCTGTCTGAGGTGTCAGCTCGCATGCTCATACCTCCATACCCGCGCCTTTAATCCTCATGAGGCGAGGATCTGTGTTGATGTATCGGGCGCGGATTTTTCGATTCATTTTACCGATGAATGCAACAGATGCGGTATCTGCGCCGACGACTGTTTTTTCGGTGCGCTTGAAAAGTTCGTTGAGGAGGCCGTATCGTGATAGGAGGGGGTTTTGCAGGGAAAATCCTCCATGTCGATCTGACCCGTCGCGAGGTTAGGGAGGAGCCGCTCGATTTTTCGATAGCGGAGGATTTTATCGGCGGTTTGGGGCTTACCATCAAGATTGCATACGACAAGATAATCCCCGGAACCGATGCGCTCAGCCCAGATAATCCGATCGTCATCGGGGCGGGGCCGTTTGTCGGGACGAGCCTTCCGGCGACATCGAGGGTTTTTGCCGTGACGAAGCTTCCAACGAGCGGCACCATCGGGTGGTGCGGCGGCGGGGGATTAACCTTCGGCTACCTCCTTAAAAACGCAGGATACGACAATGTGGTTATTGATGGGCGGGCCGACACGCCGGTCTTTTTAGAAATCACCGACGATGGTGTGACGATACGAGAGGCGGATACCCTGTGGGGGAGGGGCACAAAAGAGACCGCCTCCACCCTGTGGGATGAATTCGGGAGGCCGCTGGGGGTAATCACGATAGGTCAGGCGGGCGAAAACCTCGTCCGGTTTTCTATGGCGTATATAGACCAGATATCGACACTCGGACGGGGCGGGTTCGGCGCCGTGATGGGATCAAAAAACCTGAAGGCGATAACTGTAAGGGGGAGCGGCGGCGTAAGGGTCGCCGATAAAAAAAGATATCGTGCCATAAGCGAAGGCTTCCTAAAGGAGATCCGCGACTATCCGTATCTGAAGGAATGGCAGGATTTGGGCCTTGTGAAATCGTTTCCCGTTGTTCCAAAGGAGACATATCTTCGTATCAAGAAAAGACGCATCGCCTGTGTATCGTGTCCGGTCGGCTGTAAAGACTTGGTGGAGATACCCGACGGCAGATTTCAGGGATTCGTCACATCATCGAGCTCGATGGTGAACCTCTATACGCCAATGATCTACGGCTTCGGCGATTACCGCGACGCAATAAAGTTCATCTCAACCTTGGACGAATACGGGCTTGACATGTTCGAGTTCTTCGGCGTGATGAAATTCGCCGAAGAGCTTTGTAGGAGGGGGATCATCAAGAAAGACCGAATTGAGTCCGAGATCGCCGTTGGCTCTCTTGAATCTATGGAGGTCTGGGCGAAAAAGGTGGCTTATAGGGATGGCCTCGGTGATATCCTGGCCGGCGGATTCGTTGGTATCCTTGAGGAATTCGGGGACGGAGCGATGCAATACGCACCTCCCTTAGTCAAGGGCATGCATCCGTATGCGGGGCCCGGCTCGGCTCTCCCGTGGGACCTGTTCGGGACGATGGAGCTCGGACAGGTGCTCGACCCCCGCGGGCCCCACGTGGGATCGGGCGGCTCACCCACCTATTTTGCGAAGAGGCCCCTCGATGTCTTCCCAAGGCATCTTGAGAGGATGGGAGTTCCTATAGATGCCGTAACGAGGATAATCTCCGGCATCGAATCCCATGAGGGTGGGAACGGGCTTTCGATCGGGAGGCTCCTAAAATATTCTCACAACTGGTTTTCGATATTGGGGTCGATGGGAATCTGCGCGAGGGGCCAGATAAACCGATTCTATAGCGCATCGCTGTGCGTTGAGCTATACGAGGCGGTGACAGGTATCAAGACAAATCTTGAAGATTTGAGAAAGAGGGTTGACAGGGTCTGGACACTCCTAAAGATGGCCAATTTGAGGGAGGGAAAAGGGATGGAGGACGATGCGCTCCCGACAAAGTGGTTCGAAGATCCACCCTTCAGAGACTACCTCAGTGGAGAACCTTTGAGCCAAAAAGAGGCCCAGTCAATGATTGAGGATTATTACGACGAGTGGGGGTGGGATCGCAAGACCGGAATCCCGACGCAAAAGCTCCTTAACGAGCTTGGTCTGGCGAATCCGTGAGTTTGTTGAGAAATTTCACTTTTTAATTGCATGTGCAAAATATAATATTCGATCTTAATTTGGATTTCTTCTCCGAGATTGTCTTTTTTCGATTGCATTAGTCTCATCTAGGCCGATAAAGGTGATGTCTTTTTATAGAATTTTGGCGGCACAAATTTTTCAAAAATATTTTTTCAATTTACGATTTTTTGATTGAAATTTAGTGCGGTATAGGATATATAGACTTAAAGTATAAATTTAAGCTTTACGCTTTTTTGGTCTTTTTGTGGGAAGAAGTCCTAATTTCGGTTTAAGTTATTTTGGATCTTTGTTTTAGAGACGAATCCCAAAAATTGTTAGTCGATTTTATGTTAAGTAGTATAGGAGGTCGTTATGAAGCCCGAAGACTATATGTGGGATTATCGGAATCCGTATCTCTGGATGGATCGGGTTGCGAGGAGCGCTTTTCCTCCGATGATCATTACGTGTGCGGTTACCGGTGGAGTTCAGGGCAAAGAAGCAAATTTAAATCTCCCTGAGAGCGCCGAAGATCAGGCCGACCAGGTCTATGAGGCCTACAAGGCCGGGGCGGTCTCTGTTCATCTCCATGCGAGGGACCCGGAAAATCTCGCCATGACCACAAAGAATCCCGAACATTACTCCGTGGTCAATAAGCTTATCCGTGAGCGCTGTCCCGATATCATCATCAACAACACCACCGGCGGCGGCCCATGGCTGTCGACGGAGGAGAGGATGTGCTGCCTCTTTGCCGATCCGGCCCCAGACATGGCAAGCCTAAATCTTGGACCGTTCATGCTCAAGGTCCCGATCAAGGCGCGTGTGGCCCCAATTTCGCATCCCAGGGATGCGATGTTGTTCGACGCAGTTATACCGGCAAGCTATGCAGACGTCAACCTCTACGCAAAGACCATGAAGGAGAGGGGTATCAAGCCGGAGGTAGAGTTGTATCACCCCGGCCAGTATTGGGTGCTCCAGGACCTCATAAGAGAGGGGAACATCGATCCACCGTATGTGGTACAGTATGTCATGGGCTTTCAGACGTCGAGCTTCCCTACTCCTGCAAACGTAGTTTCTCTCATCAATGAGCTTCCGCCCCAGTCAATGTTCGCGCTCATAGGCGTTGGGCCCTTCCAGCTCCCGATGAACGTCATGGGTATCATCATGGGCGGCCACGTCCGTGTGGGAATGGAAGACAATCTCTATTACAAGAAGGGTGAGAAACTCAAAAACAACGCCCAGCTCGTAGCGAGGATAAAGAGGATCGCCGAAGAGTTGAACCGTGAGGTGGCGACCGTTGAGCAGGCCAGGGAGATGCTGGGTCTTCCCAAAAAACCAAAGAAATAGAGATAGTTTTTTTTAGGGAATGACGTAAGAGGCGAAATGGGGGACTGGTTTGATCTCATCCAAAAGAAACGTATCGAAAAGTCCCCTTTTTCTTTTAATTGACTAAAGAGGGGACATGTGTCCCCGGGCCTTAATTATATTTCACGTAACTTGGAGGCAACTATGGCCGATTGGAAGGAAGAAGTTGAGAATGTAGTTTTTTCGGGTCGTATAAAGGTGCCCTACAAGTGGAATGTGGGTGAGATAGGGAGCCGTTTTCTTATTGCGATTCGAGACAAGAAAGAGATATGGGGAACGAAGTGTCCCAAGTGTAAGAAGGTATATGTTCCACCCCAAAAAAATTGCGGAGAATGCTTCGAGCTCATCGATGAATGGGTAAAAGTAAAAGATACAGGGACTCTCGAGTCCTTTACCGTTGCCCGCTACTCCCATACTATGCAGCCGACCAAGGCACCAATCGCCTACGGTTTAGTCAAGCTTGACGGCGCCGATGGGGCCTTACTCCACATAATAGGCGATACCGATCTCGAAAAACTAAAAGTTGGGATGAAGGTCAAGGCCGTTTTCGCGGACAAGAGGGAAGGAACGATTTTGGATATAAAGCACTTTACTCCCGTATAACAAATTAAAGGAAGGTTGATATGGAAAAGATAGCAATTCTCGGTGTCGGGCAGACGGTTTATAAGAGGAGTAAAGAGGAGGCCTTTGACGAGCTTGTCTTCGAAGCGTCGACCAAGGCACTTTCTGATGCCGGGGGTGATATTGGTGATATAGATAGTATCATAACCGTCTCGAACGATTTTTGGGACGGACGCACAATCTCGTCAATGGCGATTCAGGACGCCTGTGGATGTTGGGGGAAGGACATCTCGACCGTAGAGGGAGACGGGACTCTCGGTGTCCTTTATGGAATGATGCGGATCCTTTCCGGTTCTCATAAAACGGTGCTTGTAGTATCACACATGAAAGGCTCCGAAGGTATAATGAACCTCATTACCAACGCCATGTTCGACCCGATATATCAGCGGGGATTGGGGATAGACTCCACATCTTCAGCGGCGCTTCAGGCGCGTGCTTACATGGAGATGAGCGGGGCGAAAGAAGAAGACTTCGCCCTCGTCTCCGTCAAAAATCACAAGAACGCCAAAAACAATCCATATGCACAGCTCCCGATGGATATATCCGTCGAAGACGTTATGAAATCAAAGAAGATCGCAGACCCATTAAAGCTTCTTGACTGCTCCCCGATCAGCGATGGAGCGGCGGCGGTCGTCCTCGCAAACGAGGAGGGGATGAAGAGATTCAAGAAAGCCCCCGTGTGGATAAAGGGTGTCGGCCACTGCTCCGATTTATATACGCTGGGATACAGGGACCTTGCAAGGTCACGGGCGTTGGAGGATGCGGCAAAGAGGGCCTATAAGATGGCCGGCATTAAGGACCCGGTTAGCGATCTTGATGTCGTAGAGCTTTATGACGCCTATTCGTATATGGAGCTTATGTGGTATGAGGGCCTCGGCCTTGCAAAAGATGGTAAGGGGGCGGAACTCATAAGATCGGGTTCTACGGCTCCCGAAGGGAAGATTCCTGTAAATCCATCCGGCGGCGTCATCAGCGCCCATCCCGTCTTGGTTGCGGGGATGGCGAGGATGATCGAGGCGACCCTGCAGGTACGGGGCGAAGCCGAAAATAGGCAGATCAAAGGGGTAAAGACGGCCTTGGCCCATGGAATCAATGGTCCATGCGGACAGGCTCACTGTGTCTTTATCGTCGGAGTATAAGGGAGGACAATATGGGTAAAAGAGTAGCTATAGTAGGCTTCGGTCAGACATACCAGAGGAGCTCAAGGAAAGACGTAAACGGTGTTGAACTGATCAATGAAGCCGTGAGGTCTGCCCTCGAAGACGCCGGGATAGGCATCAAAGATATAGACGCAGTTGTAATTGGTAATATGGACCACTTCGAGGGGATCAACTACGTGGACTGCTGGAGCGCAGAGGGCTCCGGGGGCGTCATGAAGCCCCTCCTCAAGGTAACCACCGGAGGTACAACCGGCACTACCGTTGCGATGTGTGCCTATTATCACGTGGCGTCGGGGATGTTCAATAAGGTGCTCGCAATCGGCTGGGAGAAGAATTCGGAATCCGACACCACCGGTGCCATCATCACCGCATTTCATCCAGTCTGGGAGAGGCCGAACATCGGCGGCGCCATAGCGGGACTAGCGGTTGAGGCAAGTAAATATATGGACAACTACGATGTTACCGAGAGGGACGGCGCACGTATAGCCGTGAGGGAACGGCTCCACGCCCTCAACAATCCATACTCACACCTTCATCAGGATTGGATGAAGGGAATGGAGATAGACAAGATCGTCGACCTTTTGGTGACTTCCGAGCAGAACCAGATGCTGGCGTATCCTCTTCGGATGAGCGATATGTGTCCACGTACAGACGGTGCAGCCGCAGCTGTCTTCGCCTCCGAGGATGTTGCGGAGAAGATGGTACCCGTTCCGGCATGGGTGGTCTCAACACACAACAGTCACAACTACGTTTTTCTCGGCGATCTCGACTGGGATTATAATGATAACCTAACACAGGCCTCCAAGAAGGTCTTTAATGATGCGGGGATAAAGGAACCCTTACGTGAGATCGACGTCTGTGAGCTCTATCTCCCATATTCATATGCGGGCCTAAAATGGATGGAGTCGATCGGTTTTTGCGGCCCGGGTGAGGGACCTAAACTCGTCTGGGACGGCGTAACCGACATGGACGGGGAGCTTCCCGTAAATCCCTCCGGAGGTGTTATGAGCTCAAACCCGATCGGCGCCACGGGACTGCTTCGAGTGGGGGAGGGGGCGATCCAGATCATGGGGAAGGCCGGCGACCGTCAGGTGAAGGGTGGGGACGTAAACCTCGCCTTCTGCACGGGCTTCGGCGGCTGTAGCTGGGCGGACGTGATGCTCCTTGGGAAGAAGAAACCGTCGTAATGAAATAGATACAGGGAGAAAAAGATGACCGAAAATAAGGAAGAAAAAGAGCTTCTTACCGTATCGTCGGGAGAGGCCTTCCAGCCCTTCAATTGGAGTGTGGGAAGATACGGCTCCAAATTGCTCAATGAGCTCAAGGATAACAAGAGGTTCGTAGGGATCAAGTGCCCAAAGTGCGGTAAGGTTTATATTCCCCCCAGAATAGCCTGTGGGAAGTGTCACGTCGCCATGGATGAGATAGTCCCCCTTTCTGATGAAGGGGAGATCGTGGCATGTGCCATAATAGAATTTGGGTTTGTCGATCCGAGCACGGGCATCCAGCGTCCCGTCCCCTATGGATACGTCTTTGTGAAACTGGACGGCGCCGATTCATCGTTGCCCCACTTTCTGGACAGCACCGATCCTGAAAAGGTAAAGGTAGGTGCGAGGGTCAAGGCCGTGTTCGAGGAAAAGCGGGTCGGAAGCATCATGGATGTGAAACATTTTAAGCTGATATGATCCCGTCTCGTTATCTGAGAGCGAACGGGCACGCAAGATAGACTAACAATTTTTGCGGCTCTAATAATTATTTTGTGCCCGCCGGTGTCTATTCTGGCTTTTTGTCCGATGTGGATACCGTATTTTTTACCGACAAAGCCGCTCGAAGGCTTGTGTTTGTCTTATTCCGAGGAGTGATTTTATGGATTTTGAATTTACCTCCGAGCAGAAGATGCTCAAAGAGACCGTTTCAAAGTTTGTGGACAAGGAGGTCATCCCGAGGGCGCCGGAGATCGACGAGGACGGGAAGTTCCCGACAGAAAATTTCAATTCAATGGCAGAGCTCGGACTCTTCGGGATATCGATCCCCGAAAAATATGGCGGCATAGACGCCGATCTCCTTAGCTGTGTCCTCGTGATGGAAGAGCTCGGAAGGGGCTGTGCATCTACCGCCAATACCTACGGCTCCCACGCAATCCTGTGCACCGAAAATATCTACCGAAACGGGAACGAGGCGCAGAGGGAGAAATACCTCCCCGATCTGATTGCGGGAAAAAAGATCGGGGCGATCGCGATAACCGAGCCCGAGGCCGGCTCCGACGCCCTCGCGATGCGGACGCGCGCCGTAAAGAAGGGCGACAAATATATTCTCAACGGCACCAAGATGTTCATCACCAACGGCCCGATCTGCGATGTCGCCGTGGTCTATGCCAAGACCGATCCCGACGCCGGCCACAAGGGGATCACGACGTTTATCGTCGAAAAAGACTTCCCCGGATACTCCACCGGAAAGACGCTAAAAAAGATGGGGGTCAAGGGCTCACCGACAGGGGAGCTGATCTTCGACAATATGGAAGTCCCGGCAGAAAACGTCCTAGGGGCAGAAAACGAGGGCATAAAGGTATTGATGAACGGCCTCGACAGGGAGAGGATAGTCTATTCTATCACCCCGATCGGTGTCGCCCAGGGGGCGTTCGACGTCGCCCTCAAGTACGCCTCGGAGAGGGTGCAGTTCGGGACGGCGATCATAAATTTTCAGATGATTCAGGAGATGCTCGCCGACATGGCGACCGAGATAAACGCCGCAAGGATACTGTGCTACTGGGCGGCTACCCTGGCCGATCAGGGCAAGAGGGTCAGGCTCGAGGCGTCCTATGCGAAGCTCTTCGGGTCGCAGGTGGGGATGAGGGCCGTCGACAAGGCCGTCCAGGTACTCGGCGGCTACGGCTTCATCAGCGAGTTTCCGGTCGAGAGGATGTATAGGGACATGAAGGGCATCGAATTCGGCGCAGGGACGACCCAGATTCAAAAGCTGATCATCGCAAGGGAACTCATCAAAGAGATGGGCTAGATTCTCTAAAGGGATTTAATTATCGTTCTGAATCCAACATGTTGGTTCGATAGGGGATTTAAAGGCGAGGACATTTTTTAGAAACTAAAACACGAAACCTATCACTGGCTCCTCTCGTGAAGCGATTTTCACAGATATAAAAGAGAGGGGCCTTATCCTTTTAAAATTATCCTTCCATTTGCACTATCCGGGCGGCCGTCTTTTTCAAGGCCTAATCCTGTGTGATCTATCGAGGCTGGGTGTGCGCAGATTATCCCGATGTCATCTGTCGTGAGCTTTGAGCTGTCGATGAGTTTTTCGATGCTTCTAAGTATCCCGTGCGGGCTGAAACTTTCTATGTTGTTTGATAGAAATTTTTCCGTGGCGAGCCCGAAACTCTTTGAGATGTCCCATATGCCGTCGGTTATAAGGAGAATCATGTCTTCGGGACAAAATGGGATGACCTCGGTCTGGAAGAGGCGCGGCGCCCTCCCGACGAGGTAGTGATTTGTGCGGCTGAGTTGGGTAACCTCACATGCTTCATTTTTGTCTTCCTTGATCTTAAATATGAGGCTGTCGCCGGTGTGGAGTATGGCGGCTTTTTCCTCGTCCCTCCCGTCTCCCATTATGAAAGCCGAAAAGGTCGTGCTGTCATGGTAAGGCGTTGCCATAAGCAGTTCGTTTGTCATCTCGATGATCTTATCTATCGCCTCAGAAAACGATATGTCCTTCGATTTCAAAATCCCCGATCCTGACACCGATGCGCCGAACCTCGCCAAAAAGGCGGATGATGCCGACGGGTTTTTATCGGGGCTGTCTGCGACGGCGAGGATACCATCCTCAATGTCGATAAGGATTGCGTCGCCAACCGATATCTGATGTTTTTGCGGCCGCCTTCTGCCCGGTATCAGCGATGCCGAGACGACCCCCGAAATCTCGAACCCTTTTTTTTCGCCCGAAGTCAAATTCATATCCATTTCTTATAACGAACGTCGAATGTCCCCAATCACTCATATTCCTTGGGGACGGCACAGATAATTACCATGTCCTCGGAATCGGAGGTGTTTTTGTACTGGTGCTTTTCGTTGGGGAGGATGAGGGAGAAAAATCCCTCACAGACTTCCTCTTCGTCGCCGTTCTCGTTAACGATGGCCCCCCTGCCTCCTATTACGTAATTAAGGTGCTCGAATGGGTGCGTGTGATAGGGGGTGTGGCCGCCCGGCTCGATGGTGAATACGCGAAATGAAAATATCGGTGATCCGTCTTCCTTTGATATCGGGAGCTGTTTGTAGACGCCTTCTGCCCCCTCCATCTCGGGCCTTGTCTTCTCGACTTTGTCGAGATGCACTACTTTCAATTAAAATCCTCCCGGATAAAAATCCCGATAGTTTGATTTTTCAGTATAACACCCAATCGATATTTAATGCAATACGTTTAATCTCTAAAATGGATTTTAAATCTTTTCCTTGACAATTCCGTGTCGTCTCCATAATATTCATCGGGTGGGTGAGATATCTATCGCTTTGGCGGTTATTCAAATAAAATTTAATCTTCTCTTGGAGGACAGGCTATGAAAAAGACGATCGGCATAATTGGGGGGCTTTCGCCAGAGTCGACCTCGGTCTATTACGAGACAATCATTAAAGAGTATAACAAATTGACGGGCGGTCAGGACTACCCCGAAATTTTGATATATAGTGTCGATTTTCAGAGATACACGGATTTCTTTGTTGCGGGCAGATGGGAAGAGATCGGCGTGGAGATGGCCGGGATATTCGAGAAGATGAGAAGCGTCGGCGTCGACTTCGGGCTGATCTCGTCGAACACGCCGCACAGGGCGCTCGAATACGTCGTGTCGAATACGAAGCTTCCGATCATCTCCATCGTAGACGTTACGGCAGATGAGGTGGTTAAGAGCGGGATCAAGACGGTTGGGCTTCTTGGGACGAAGTTTACGATGAAGGAGGATTTTTTCAAAGACGGCCTGAAAAAAAAGGGACTCGATGCCATAGTGCCCGGAAAAGAAGACCTCGTCGAGGTGGACAGGATCATCTACGATGAGCTCGTCAAGGGGATTGTCACAGATGCGAGCAGGAAGAAATACGTTGAGATAATCGGAAGGCTCAAAGATTTTGGCGCCGGGGGGGTGATCCTCGGCTGCACCGAGATACCGCTTCTGATCGGGAAGAACGATATCGATATACCGATATTCAACACGACCGAGATCCACGCAAAGGCGGCGCTAATGAGGGCGATAGGTTGATGAGGAGTGCCTTTGGAAAGATAATTAGAGTTATATATAGTATGCTATTTTATTAAAGGGGAATAGACTTATAAAAGCCTGATCCTATCCCCAATCTTCCCCCCACCTGTGATCTCGAAGAACTCATCCCCAAGCCTTTTAGCCTCGGACACCACCTTCTTCCAATAGGCGATGCGGGCCTTGTCGTCCCCCTTAAACCTTGGAAAATCGCTTCGGTCGGGGATCTTTCCGTATGGGAGTTTTTCAACAAACTCCCTCGACGGACAGAGCAGGACGACGTTCTCGATGTTTTCACTGTTCGGTCTCCGCCACGGAAGGTGTTTATCAAACCAGCCCGGGATGATTCGGTCGAGATAGTGTGGAAACAGGACTATCCCGTTTTTCTCGACAGGTCCGAACGGTATGTCGATGTGGTAGTCGACGATGCCGCCGTCCCTATAGTATCCTTGTGGCGCGCCCGAAATATCCCTGACCCCTCTCATCACAAGAGGGATTGAGCCGGAGGCGAGGATGGCATCGCGGATGTTTTTTTCGGTAAGTGGGATTTTTTGGGTTGGAAATATATCATCGCCGTCGGAGATCGGGGGTATGTCGCGAGGATCGTAAAAGAGGACGCGGTCGAAAAAAAGCCGAAGCGACCTTCTCGATATCAGGTTTAAAATCCCCGAAGACACCATTCCGAAGAGTAAGAGATGACGCCCCTCCTTTGAAAGGGGCCACCTGCAGCGCACAGCGAGGATGTTGAGCCTCTTTTTCGGATTGGCAAGGATGCCCTTTGCACCGTCCTCGGTCAGATATTCATTCATGACCCTTATTGCTTCACCTGTAATTTCTTGGGCATCGGGTTTTTTTGAATAGGACTGGTGGATGTAGGCGTCCTGAAATTTATCATATGCATTTTCGGGGTCTTTTTGTGCGATCGCCGAAAAACGCCACACGCCGATCGAGGAGCCTATGAGCTTGATGGTCTGTTTGTGCCCCTTCATCCAGTTGAAAAAGATCGCCCTGTCGAGACCGTCGAGGGCGAGCCACTTCGGCCCCCCTGACGCACCCGCCACGACCGAGACCGATTCGGGAACTAGCCCCCGCTCCATGATCAACGGGTATGCCTTTTTGCCGCAAAGTACAAGTAGATTTTTCGTCATCGTCGTTTCCTATCGATATTGAGAATTATTTGATCCAAAAGAATATCATGTTCACCATCAATTATCATTTTCTCTGAGCCTTACGAATCTCGCCCCGAAAGTAGCGGCGAAGATCGCAAGGATATTTATGACAAAGATAAATAACGCCGTATCTACGAGCCCCAATACCGGAATCAGAACAACCGATGAGATGAACGCCCCGAAGGACGAGCCGAAGAGGTCGGTGCCGTAGATCCAGCCGCCGGAAAATTCCGGAGGCATCCCAGCCATCTCAAACAGGCGGGAGGTGTATATAAAATGTAAACCGCCCAAGACACCGCAGACGAAGTTTAGAAATGAAAACAGTATATCGAGTCCGGAGAACCTTTGAAGCATCCCGTAATTTGAGGAAAAGGAGATGAGGACGAAGATCAGAAGGAGCGAAAAGACCGAATACATCCCCTGGATCGAAACGATCGCCGCCCACGGCCTTTTCACTCTTCGGGAAATTCGGTTGGCTAAAAAACTACCAAAAGCGAGCCCGATCATAAAGGCCGTGACGATGAGCCCCAGACTATAATAAACATAGCCGTAAAATGTCTGGAAGGCGACTATTATGACCACCTCGAGAGATATCTCGGTAAAGCCCGATGCGAGGACGCAAGGGGCAGCAGACGATAGGATGAGAAGGTTTTTTCGCCTCCGCCTTATCGAAAACAAAATGAAAATATAAAATATCGTGAGGGCAATAAATCCGAAAACCATCCACGATGTCTTAAGCCCCGATATCTCTACAAGCGATATCTTCGTCCGGGGTGACAGCGAGAGGCTCCACAGGATCATGTCGTATAGATACGATATCGGCTCGAGGTCGGTATTTATCCTCGTTACCTTTGCGGTGTCGATATTCTCCTTTATGTATCTGAGCCTCTCCTGGCTCAGCTTGTATGGGAGGTAATATTCGCTCACGTATTTGTTCTCGACGCCCCGCTCGCCGAGCCTTGTAATCATCACGTTGGGATCAATCTCGACCCTGTTGGGCACGTCCGATGCGACGAAGTATGCGACTCCGCCGGGGATTACGGCCGTGTATGTGAAGACCTCGTCAATCGTTCTATAGACGCTGGCGAGAAAAGAGGCGAGGGGCGGACCGATGATCTCTTCGGACGATGTGGCGGATATGGCGAAGATCCCGCCGGGGGCGAGGATGTCTTTTACCTCTTCGGTAAACTCGAGGGTGTAGTACCTGTTTATCCTCGCGTTTATCGGGTCGGATACGTTGACGATCACAACGTCGTATTTCTTGTTTGTCCCCTTTATGAAGAAGCGGCCGTCGATATTTATCACATTTACCCTCG
>CAZDOD010000037.1:0-19843 GCA_964506935.1 uncultured Thermodesulfobacteriota bacterium
TGAACGAATTCTTGACTCCATGTTTAACGTGTACAAGACCTATTAAATATTGACGTCTCCAGAAATCTTGATCAACATTACCGCCTATCACATCTGTATACCAGTTTTTCACGACATCTATGCCGACATCCGGTAAACGCACTCCCTCCTTATAGAAGATCTCCTTTGTAGGCTCATACGTGGAAATAGCGCCGATAAACTTTTTCGCGAATTCATCGGCCCACATTTTAGTCTTATTAAAATACTTTTTAAGAATAGAGAAATCATCCTCATCCAAACCGATTAAGTCGATTAGATACTCAAGGTGTAATTTAATCTCTTCCATTTCTAATTCCCCCATTTTTGGTTTACTATTCATAAAATGACAATTGATGCCATATAGTAATCAAATAATTTACAATGAGGACAGAGATTTAAGCTATATGTCTGGTTCTGACCTTCACCTGTTGACGTTTACTATATTTCTATTGCAAATCTTATGCCAATTAGAACATATTTAGTAACTAGTTGAAATTACTTATTTTTTTGATCCTCCAAAACATATCCTCTGCCCCATCTTAATAAAAAAATTTGTTTTAAAATATAAAGACTACCGAATTTTGGACCAAAATAAAACACTGTATTTACAAGCACTTACAGATGACAGTAAAATTCCAAAACTGCAGATATTTTTTGCACAATGCAAAATGTTTTGTCACTTTTTCCCATTCGATCAACCTCTTTCGATCGTGTCCGCTGTTAATTAATTTGCAATGGAAATCACTTTTTTGAATCAAAGATGCAAGAGACATGTCCTCCACGGCGGTCTGTATTAGATAAACTTTAAGTGATTCACAAAAAGTATTAAGGCGGCTGGATAGAGTAGCTTTTACGGTATTAGATTTGAGCGGTTTGGCTTCAAAAGATAAGAAAATTTTTTCTCATCTAACTTTTCTTTTCGGTTTCTCCTTCTTTGGACCCCTTATCTTGATGATCCTTTTGTCCGGGACAAATGATCCCGTTCCCTGCTTAAAATACTGAGTTGCGGTGACCGCTCCGTTTCCATCAACTCTTATCAGGTTGAAGTTTCGGCCGAAAATCCTTATCTTGTCATCGGTGCTCTTTGCCGAAGACCCGCAACCCAAAACAGCAATCTCCCTCTCAATGCCCTCTTCGTCAAAATATACTGCGCGGCAGAATTGAGGGACGTGCCGGTGGCCGTGAAGGATTAGGTCGAACTCCTCCTGAATAAGCCGATATATGAAGACCCCTGCATTCTCGAGCATCATGTAAGCCTCGTCTGCCAGTTTCGGTAGGAATTTATACAATGTGGGCATCGGATGGTGGTGGACGAGGGCGATCTTTAGTGAACCGAGGTAATCTCCTCTCCCCTCAAACCTCTTTAACTCCCTCGCCCATTCGGAAAAGTTGTCGAGGTCACGCTCGACAATCAGGCCGTGAGTCATCGGGCGCAAAAGCTGCACAAACCTCCTCCACGCTCTTCCCCTCGGCTCGAGGATACGGTTTGAGTCGAATGTTGCAATGGCAATCCTGTCATCCGCCGAAAAGTAGTTCCCCCTCTCCTGCCCTGAGAACTCTCTCAAAAAATTCTTTGTTCTTCTTATCCCGTAGGCACCCATAAAGAAGAAGTCGTGGTTTCCCGGAACAACCCTGAAAACCGGCTTCCGGCCATTTTTTTTCTCTACTTCACCAACGGCTTCACGGATCATAGCGACGGGACGCCTCAGATCATCACCCGGACTCTCGACCAGATCCCCGGTAATCAGGATATATTCAGGGCTGATTTCCACCATCTGCTCAAGAACCAACTCGATCAGGTCTAAATTCTTCCCCTCGTAGTGCAGATCGGACATATGAAAAATTGTGTATCCATCTCGATCGGACATAAACGACTCCCAATCAAAATACTAAATAACTATATAATCAATAAAACATATTATCAAAGCCAAGTCTCTTTTTCAATCAATTTTGAGTAAAAAACAAGTATTCAAGTACCATCCCCTCACCCTATGAAGGAATATTCTCAGTATCAAACTTCAGGCCCCAAAGGCGGGAGTGGGAGCCTTCCGGCGATCAAATCGTTTATAGCCTCCTTACTCAAAGACGCCTTTTCACATATCTCCTTTACACCTAACATATGTGACTCGATCTCATCCTTGATCTTCTCCTTCGTCTCATCATCGGCACCATCGGGGACGAAGAACGGGCCGCCGTATATATAAACCACCTTTGAGAACGGAACGGGAACGGGCATCCTGTCCCACGTCGGGACGGTCCATCGGGGATAGGTCGCAACACTCATCGTTAGAATCGGGGCGCCCGTGCTCTCGGCCAGATCGATAACTCCCCTCTTCACCGAAAAAATGGGCCCCCTCGGTCCGTCGACGGAGACGGCGGCGTTGTATTTCTCACCGGTCACCATACTGACCAGTTCCCCCAGGGCCTCCTCCCCGCTGATAAATCCTGGACTCTTATCATCATCTGTCCTCGTCGTCCTCCTTACAGTCTCTATACCCACCTTCGCCATCATACTCGCCCCCAAGATTCCCCCCCACCGGTCGCCGCATAAAATGGCGTGACGGCGATTTTGAAAGTTGAAGAAGTAAAATATATCCCAGTAGTGGTAGTGTGCCCATATGACCGGGCGCCCCACCCTTTCGAATCTATCTTCGATTTCTCTGTTTATCCAAAATTTTCTAGTGCTTCGGTACATCAGCATAAAGACTCGAAATATTATTGGATCGATGATTTTAATAAGAAACTTGATCTTCAAACTCTCACCAGTAAGGTCGGATGGGCCCTTTTTTACTACCATAAGAAATTCCTCAATATCGTTTATTTCAGCTTATCCATATAAATAAAGAAGATAAAAGACCAAATATTGTAAAGATACGCCGATGATTCATATTTCATCTTTTATCTATTTTAGGACGCTATAATACACTTCACATTATCCTCTTTCAACCTATTTTAGAAAAAAGTTCATTATCATCATCAAGTAATTTTTTTTAAAAAAAGCTCGACAAAAGGGGAAAATAGGAGTATATTCTAAAGTTAAGTTTTTTAATCTTACGGGGCTTAAAAGGCTTGAAAAAATCCCGTCAATGATTATATTACGTGTAGGCTGGTTTACTTTGGGAGGGGAGAAAATTGCCGATATATGAATATCTATGTGAAGATTGCGGTGAGATGACCGAGGCGATGCAAAAGATTTTCGATCCGCCACTTGTGACATGTCCAAAATGCAAAGGAAGTCTGAAGAAAGTCATCTCCAACACATCATTTATCTTGAAGGGCACCGGCTGGTATGCCACTGACTACGCCAACAAGGGAAACGGCTCTGGTGACGGCAAAAATAAGGGCATGGCTAATTTAAAAGATAAGATGAAAGAAGGGGGAAAATCCGAGGAGACCCCTAAGGCAACCTCCGAAGGAAGCGGGGAAAAGCCCACTTCTTCTTCAAAGGAATAAGAGAAATATTGCTGACTTACCCTTTCCACTTTGGAAAGGGTTTTTTATTTGGTGGACTTTTTTACTAACGGATCTTAAATGACTTTTCTTCAGGACACACCTTTTTATTTATCCGTATTGAAAAACTATACAACCTCAAATTTCTTGAATAAATCCTAAATAGGTGATAAATATAGTCATTGTGGATTTTTAGATTTTGAGATCAATAATATGAGTAACGGTAAGATCGGTGATAAATATGGCGCTCACAGGGTGATCAGGCCCAAGGGCGTCCTCCCACAGGCGGCGGACGTTATAGACAACTCGATGGAGATATATAACAATGAGATACTCGTCGACGTCGGGACACTAAATATCGACTCCGCATCCTTTACCCAGATAAAGGATGAGGCAAAGGGTGACCTGGAGGTGATCGCAAAGATAATCCTTGAGACGGTAGAGCGTAGGGGAAAGCAGCACAACCCACACACCGGCTCCGGAGGGATGTTCATCGGGACTATAGCCGAAATCGGAGAGGCCCTAAGGGGCAAGGTCGACGTAAATCCCGGTGACGAGATCGCCTCCCTCGTCTCACTCTCATTGACTCCGCTTTTGATCGATAAGATAATCGAAGTGAAGGCCGAAAAAGACCAGATCGACATCGTCGGGAGGGCGATCCTATTTGAGCGGACGGTATTTTGCAAGCTCCCCGACGACATGGAGCGCTCGGTCGCGCTCTCGGTCTTGGACGTCGCCGGGGCTCCGGCCCAGACAGCTAGGCTCGTAAAATCCGGCGATACCGTCTTTATTATCGGCGCCGGGGGAAAGAGCGGGATGCTGTGCGCCTACGAGGCAAAAAAGAGGACCGGGAAGGAAGGCACAGTCATCGGGACGGGCCACAGCGAGGCGAGCACCAAAAGGATATCCGAGCTCGGTCTTTGTGACCACGTGATTCAGGTCAACGCAAAAGACCCCATTGAAATAGAAGAAAAGGTAAGACAAATCACAAATGGCCGCATGGCCGATCTGACCATAAACTGCGTGAACATCCCCGATACCGAGATGGGCTCGATATTGGCAACGAAACCCGATGGGATCATCTATTTTTTTTCGATGGCGACAAGCTTCACAAAGGCTGCACTCGGCGCCGAGGGGATAGGCTCGGACGCCACGATGATCATCGGAAACGGCTACACGTCGGGCCACGCCGAGACAGCATTGAAGATACTGAGGGAACACCCCCCATTGATGGAGATATTCAAAAAGCTCTATGGATAGAAAAAGGCGGGAAAATTACAGCGCCACAACATTTTATAAAAGACAACAATAAAACGAAATGAAGAATACAAAAATTTATAAGCATCCAAGATCATCGGATTCGGATCGGTAGTAAAATATGGAATCGAAGCTCAATCTCGACAAAGCCCTCATCGATGAATGCAGGCTCCTCGCCGGGAAAATCGCGGACGGCCTTATGGGCTTTATCAACTCCCACACGACCGACAGCATAGAGCGGAGCGTCGTGAGGCTCTTCGGCCTTGACGGCACGGATAGAAAGGGGATCCCGTACCCGAATGTCATATTGGACGCATCAAAAAAAGTCCGATCGCCTTCATCGGGGATAGCAGGCTTTGTCGCCGATCTCATAGCCCACACCGATCGCGACATCAACGAGATCGCGAGGGGCATATCATCCGGAGACATAAAGGTGAATGATGTCCCGAAAATTTCCGACAAATTAAGGTCAAAGATCATCGAGCCCTTGGCGGCCACAGGGTTTGACAGGATCAATAAGGTCAAACAGGAGAGAGATCGGCTTAAGGGAAAAATACCGATGTCAAGACCACCGCTGCTTTACGTCATTGTCGCCACCGGAAATATCCACGAGGACGTTATCCAGGCAAAAAGCGCAGTAAAAGTAGGGGCCGATTGCATCGCCGTGATAAGGTCAACCGCCCAGAGCCTTCTGGACTACGTCCCGTTCGGCCCGACGTCCGAGGGCTTCGGGGGCACATATGCCACACAGGAAAATTTTAAGATCATGCGCAAGGCTCTCGACGAAGCCGGGGAGCTCGAAGGGAGGTACATCTACCTCGTGAACTACGCCTCGGGGCTGTGTATGCCCGAGATTGCCGTAGCCGCCGCTTTCGAACGCCTCGATATGCTGCTAAACGATTCGATGTATGGGATCATCTTCAGGAACATCAATCCCTACCGCACCTTCTGCGACCAGCATTTTTCACGGATGATTAACGCCAGGGCCGATATAATAATCAACACGGGCGAGGACAACTACCTCACAACGGCGGACGCCGTAGAGAGCGCCCACACGGTTCTCGCAAGCGATTTCATAAACGAGCAGTTCGCAGAAAAGGCCGGGCTCCCGAAAAAGCTCATGGGCCTGGGCCACGCCTTCGAGATGGATCCCGATATCGAAGGAGGGTTCTTGATGGAGCTCGCACAGGCACAGATGATGCGAGAGATCTTCCCCGATGCACCGATAAAATTTATGCCCCCAACCAAATACATAACCGGAAATATTTTTCAGGCGCACCTGATGGACATGATGTTTAATATATGCTCCGTCATGACCAAACAATCGATCCACCTTGTGGGTATCCTCACCGAGGCGATCCACACACCGTTTGTTGGTGACCGTTACCTCAGCCTTTCGGGGGCAAAGTATGCAAGAGATAACATGAAAGATTTCGCAGGAGAAATAGACTTCAAAAGCGGGGGAATCATCCAAAGGAGGGCCGATCACGTCCTGAGGAAGGCGCACGAGATGCTCGGTGAGATATCCGATATTGGCCTCGTCGAGGCCCTGGCGAGGGGGATGTTTGCCGACATCAAGCGAGACCCCGATGGAGGAAAAGGAAAAGACGGAGTCATAGAGAAGGGAGACGATTATTACAATCCATTTTTTGTTTAGGACTAATATTGAAGATAAAGTCTGATAAAAACATTAAACCTTACGGCGACTCCCTCGGAGACGGGGCGGTACAGGTTTCCTTTACACTCCCCGGCGTCTCCGAAAAGGTCGCGGAGGTGGTCGCAAAACGCCTCGCCTCAAAGATGGGGATAGAGGACGCCTTCGTTAGTTATTCATCCGACATCGGATCGGAGATGACCTTTATCGTCCTCTATGGGAGGACAAGGCACAGCGTCGATCTCAGCGAGATAGAAGATGTTACAGACAATACTGAAAATATCCCGGACATGAAGACGATAGATAACCTCATCGGCGAAAAGTTAGGGCGAGAGATCATAGTGGTCGGGGCATGTATCGAGAGCGACGCCCACACCGTCGGTATAGACGCCATAATGAACATGAAGGGATACGCCGGCGACTACGGCCTTGAGCGCTATAAAAACATCAGGGCCGTGAATATGGGCGCCCAGGTAACGTCGGAGGAGGTGGTTTCCGAGGCATTGAAGGTCGACGCCGATGTCATCCTCATCTCTCAGGTCGTAACCCAGCGTAACGTCCACATAAAAAACCTGACGCGTCTTGTCGATATTATGGAATCTAAGGGGTTAAGGGACAAAGTGATACTGATCGTCGGCGGGCCTAGGATAACAGAAAAGATAGCAAGTGAGATAGGCTTTGACGCCGGCTTCGGGAAGGGGACGCTTCCGTCACACGTCGCATATTTTATATTGAAGAGTCTATTAGAAAAAGGAGGTGCCTCGTGAAGGTAACGCCGTTTTATCTTGAGCGGTTTTACGTCGAATATGAGTACACCACTGGCACGAACATAAGCGCCTCGTGCGGGGCCGAGACCACGACCGCCGATATCTTTGCCCTGGCCGGAGACGATGCGAAAGAGGAATATCTCGCTCTGGGCCTCGGCTATCGTGAAAACAAGGGGAATTTATCGCTTAGGGAAAAAATCGCAGACGAGTATAAAAATCTCGACGCAAAAGACATCCAGCTATCGTGCGGCGGATCAGAGGCGATCTATCTATTGATGACTACTTTTCTCTCCCCGGGCGACAGAATCGTCGTCGAGCGTCCAATATATCAATCACTCTTTCAGGTGGCGGCCGACCTCGGCGTCGATGTCGAATTTCTCGACCTTATAGAAGACGAGGGATTTGTCCCGGATCCCGCCAGGCTCGAGACCCTCCTCAAGTCAGGAAAGATTTCGATGGTGGTGATAAACCACCCCCACAGCCCCACCGGCTCTATAGTGTCTGAAAAGTTGCTATTAGAAATCATCGGGCTTTGCGAGAAATACGGCGCCCTCCTCGTCTCGGACGAGGTCTACTGGGGTGTCTTTTACAACGAGGGCGAAAAAATCCCCCACGCCGCCGACCTCGGTGAAAACGTCGTCACGATCGGCGATATGACAAAGCCCTACGGATTGGGGGGGCTCAGGGTCGGGTGGCTCGCCTCGAAAAGAACAGGTATCCTTGAGGCGGCGTCAGGCCTGAAAGACTACACCACTATGTGCGCCCCTGCCCCCTCGGAATTTTTGTCCACACTTGTCCTTACCCACAAAGGTGAGATACTCGGAAGAAACATAGAAATCGCAAGAAAAAATATCGACACCTTTGACGGGGTGATAAAGGATTCCGATGGAATCCTCTCGTGGACAAGGCCGATGGGTGGATACACCGGATTTGTGAAGCTAAACGTCCCAAAGATGACCGCGGAGGAATTCTGCATAAGACTCATTAGAGAAAAGGACGTCCTCCTCCTCCCCGGAAGGGTCTTCGGCGATAATGAAAGGTTCAGGGTTGGGGTCGGAACGAAGACCGAGGAATTTAATAGGGGGATATCGGCCCTCTCGGATTTTCTCGCAGAGATTTAGTACGAAAGATTTTTAAATAGTCTGTGAAATATTAGATAAAATGAGGCCATAAAAATAGTTGGTCTTGAATTTTTGCCGCAAACGATATAACATAGGTTAGTTTTTTTTGCGAGCATCCGATTTTACCTATGGCTACTTATATTGAGATTGGAGAGTCTCTGATCAGGGTCAGGATGAGCGACGCCGACGCCCACTACGGCGGCGGCCTGGTGGACGGCGCGAAGATACTGTCGCTCTTCGGCGATGTGGCGACCGAGCTCTTGATCAGGCTCGACGGGGACGAGGGGCTGTTTCTCCGCTACGACGATGTCGAATTTACCGCCCCGGTCTTCTGTGGCGATTACATCGAGGCAAGGGGAAGGATCACAAAAGTGGGGAACACCTCGAGACATATGGAATTTGAGGCAAAGAAGATCGTCTCGGCGAGGAGAGACGAGGGAGATACCGCGGCCGATTTTTTAGACGAGCCGGTCGTTGTGGCGAGGGCAAGAGGCGTTTGCGTCACGCCGAAAGATTTGAAGAGAAAGAAAACGTAATTTTCCGGAGGTCCCGAAATGGCTTATATGAACTTTGACCTGACACCAAAAAAAACAAATTCAATAAAGACAAAATATAGGACGATCACAACCCCGATCCCGGTTCCGGAATCGATCCCGATCTTAAAGAGCCTCAGGAAACATGAGCCGATCTCGATGAGCGGGCAGCCCCTCATCGTATGGGACAGGGCAAGCGAATTTTCGGTCTTTGACGCCTACGGCAACAAATGGATAGATTTCTCATCGGGCGTCTTGGTTGCAAACTCGGGCCACCTCCCTAAAGAGATGAAGCGCGCCCTCACGGACCAGATAAATTCCGGCATGATACATTCCTACTGCTTCCCAAACGAGCCGAGGGCTCATCTTGTGGAAAAGCTGAAAAAAATAGCGCCGAAGGGTATGGACAAGGTATTTCTACTTACGACCGGGGCCGAGGCGACCGAAAACGCTATAAAGCTCGCAAAGACATACGGGATGGTCAAAGGGGGAAATAAAAAAAATGTCATCGTAACTTTCAGCGGCTCATTTCACGGGAGGACGATGGGGTCTCAGCTTGCGGGCGGGATCCCTACGCTGAAGGATTGGATGGGGGACATTAACTCCGGAATCGGCGGAACATTTGTCCAGGTCCCGTTCCCCGACGGATACAGGTTTGAAAACACAGATTTTTCAGTCTTCGAGAAGACCCTAAAAGAGAAGGGAATAAGGTCCGAAGACGTCTGCGGTGTTATGATCGAGGCGTATCAGGGGGGGATCGCGGGGTTTTACCCCGACGCCTATATAAAAGATTTGAGGAAATGGTGCGATAAATATAATGCACTCTTCATCGACGACGAGGTCCAAGCGGGCTTCGGAAGGTCGGGTAAATTTTTCTCCATCGAGCACTACGGAGTAACTCCCGACATCATCTGCCTCGGGAAGGGAATGAGCGGCGGCCTCCCGATCTCTGCCGTCATCGGCAACTCGAAGTTCATGGACATATACGGCCCGGGCGAGATGACCTCTACACACAGCGGAAATCCACTGACATGCAGGGCGGCGCTGACCAGCATCGAGATCATCGAAAAAAAGAAACTAGTCGAAAATTCAATGAAGATGGGAAAGATATTTCACCACGAGCTTTCTAAGATACAAAAAGATAATCCCGACGTCATAGGTAGGGTGCAGGGAAGGGGACTCCTGGCGGCGATGCTGATGGTCAAAAAGGGGACAAAAGAACCCGACCACCCTCTGGCGTTTTCGATCGTCGAGAAATGTATACAGAAGGGTGTTATGCTCTATGCACCTCTCGGGCCGGGAGGCGGGACGGTCAAGATGAACCCGCCCCTCGTTATCACCGAGGAGCCGCTGATGGAGGGGATCCATGTCGTCTCCGAAGCGGTCACAGAGGCGAGGATCGAGCTCAAAAGATAGGAGGAAAATTCGGGATTAATTCTTTCTTCAAAGGACAAACTAAATAGAAAATAGCTAAATTGGAAATACGGTTAAACCATGAGAAACTATAAAGAAATAGAGCTTTTTAAAAACGTCACCGAAGACGAGTGGAGCGACTGGCGCTGGCACGTGAGAAACCGCATCACCAACCTAGAAAATCTAAAGAAGGTGATCAACATATCAAAAGAGGAAGAGGAGGGGATAAAGAAGACCCTTAAAATCTTCAGGATGGCGATATCGCCATACTACGCCTCGCTCATGGATCCTTCCGACCCCTCGTGCCCGATCAGGAAACAGGCCGTCCCAAGCTTTCACGAGTCCCACAAGGCACCGGAGGACATGGTCGATCCCCTCTCCGAGGACGAGGATTCACCCGTGGCCGGCCTCACCCACCGCTACCCCGACCGCGTCCTCTTTCAGGTCACCGACCAGTGCACGATGTACTGCCGCCACTGCACGAGGAGGCGGATGGTTGGGGTAAACGACATGATGAGGTCAAAGACCGAGCTTCTCGCCGATATAGACTACATCCGGTCGACTCCCGAGGTCAGGGACGTCCTACTATCAGGAGGCGACCCACTTACCCTGTCGGACGATCAGCTCGAGTGGATCATCGCCGAGCTCAGAAAAATCCCCCACGTCGAGATAATCAGGATCGGGTCGAGGACGCCCGTGGTGCTCCCCCAGAGGATCACGCCCGATCTCGTGGATATGCTTGCAAAATATCACCCGATATGGTTCAACACACACTTCAACCACCCGAAAGAGATAACGCCCGAGTCCGAGAGGGCCTGCGATCTTCTGAGCCGCGGCGGTATACCCCTCGGGAACCAGTCGGTCTTGCTTCGGGGCGTAAACGACTGTATCCACGTCATGAAGAAACTCATCCACGAGCTGGTGAGGATCAGGGTCAGGCCCTATTACCTATATCAGTGCGATCTCTCGGTTGGGATCGAACATTTCAGGACATCCGTCGGCAAGGGGATCGAGATGATGGAGCGGCTCTTGGGCCACACGTCAGGCCTTGCCGTCCCAATGTTCGTCGTAGATGCCCCCGGCGGCGGCGGAAAGATCCCAGTGATGCCCCAGTATATGATAAGCAGGAGCGACCACAAGATCATCTTCAGAAACTATGAAGGATTCATCAGCGCATACACCGAGCCGGTTGTAAAGCATGAGGAGTGCGAGATCTGCGAGGCCATGAAAAAGAAGGGCGCAAAGAGCATCGGGATAGAGGCGCTGTTTACAGGCGAGGTGCAGACGCTCAAGCCGACCGGCTCCGTGAGAGAGAGGCGCAAAAAGACCAAGTTCCACGCATAACAGCCGGGCCCCTCGTCGGGGGCGATTTTGAAACTGAATCTCTATTTGGTATTTGTTTATTGCTTTACTGAAATCCCTCGATTCCAAAGAAAATCTCAACCGCTTTGATCAAAATGATATATTAGTTTATGAAAAGCGATAAGATCGAAAATCTCAACGCTCTATTCTATCCGAAAAACGTCGCCGTCGTCGGTGCATCCGAAAATCCCTTAAAGCTCGGCTTTCAGGCACTCATGGCCGTAAAGACCGGAAGTTTTACGGGAAAAATATTTCCGGTCTCGCCGTCACTTAAGGGGAAGGAGGTCATGGGCATTAAAGGATACGGTGACATCACAGAAATCCCCGAGGACGCCGAGCTCATGGTCTTCGCCATACCCCATGACAAGATCGAGAAAGCCTTAAAATCCGCCGCCGAAAAGGGCGCTAGGGGAGTGGTGATCTTCGCCGGGGGATTTAGGGAAGTCGGGGGAGAGGGAAAAGAACTACAGGAGAGGATTCGAGATTCGGCGAACTCAAACGGGATAAAGATCATCGGGCCCAACTGCGTCGGGACGGTAAACACGCACCACGGGCTGAATGCGACCTTCGCACATCCACTGTCTTATCTCAAGCCCGGAAGGGTCTCCGTAGTGAGCCAGAGCGGCGGGACGGGATCGGCGATCGTGACAATGATGATGGACAACAACGTCGGCTTGTCGAAATTCGTAAGCATCGGAAACAGGGTCAACCTCGACTTCGCCGAGCTGATCGATTATCTTGCCGACGACGATGACACCGATGTCATATGTTTATTTGTCGAGGGGATGGACGACGCGAGAGAGTTTTTCGACACCGCAAAGAGGGTATCAAAGAAAAAACCGATCCTTGCATATCAGGCGGGATTCACGGAGACGACCCGAAGGCTCTCGCTCTCCCACACCGGATCGATGAGCGCATCGAAGGATATCTACAGGGCCGCCTATGAGCAGGCCGGGGTGCTGTTTGTTGGAGACTATGAGGAGCTTGTCGACACCGCGAAGGCGCTGTCATCCCTCCCTCCGATCTCCGGCCCGGGCGTGGCGATCTTCACCCATACGGCGGGGCCGGCCCTGATCGTTGCCGAAGCGGTCGAGGAGTCGGGAGGGGAAATCCCCGATTATACCCCCGAAAATAAGAAAAAACTCCTCGATTTCGTACCGCAGTTCACCGTCCCGACGAACCCGCTCGACATGTTCGCCCACGCATGGGTCGACAACTCCATGTACCTCAAGGCCGCGGATATCGCCCTGTCGCAACGCGACATCCATATCGCCTGCGCCTGCTACAGCGGAGGCTCCGAGATGGGGATCACCTTTCCCGCAAAACAATACGCAGAGATAGCGAAAAAGCACAACAAACCCGCCATCATATGCCTCATGGCCCCGTACCTTCACAGGAAAGAGCTTTGCGAGGCCGACGACGCCGGGGCGCCGACCTTCAACACACCCCACAGGGCCGGGCGGACGATAGTCAATCTTATCAGGCTTTGGAAGCTACAAAACAGGAAATGAGACAAAAATAGGGTTTTTCGACCCCGTCCAAAAGACATCCTCAACAGATTAATTCAATTCTACAATCCCTTGAAATGACTTTGTTTTTTAAACTTGGACAATAAAGGTGGGATTTTATTGCCTAAACAGGAATGGCCCTGTCGGTCTTCAATCCGCGATGATTTATAACACGCAGGCCCTTTAACAAAATCTCTTGATATTTAAGCGGCCGGGGATGCCTCGGCGTAATAGCTACAGAGGTGGCTTAAGGGACAGTTCGGGCAGAGCGGCTTTTTGGCCTTGCAGGTCTCCCTCCCATGGGATACCAAAAGCATCGAGAACTTCGACCATCTATCCTCAGGTAATATCCCCCTCAGATCGAACTCGATCTTATCGGCTTTTTTCTTTTCGGTAAGACCCAGCCTTCGGGATGTCCGATACACATGGGTGTCCACGACTATCGCGGGCTTGTTGAAGGCGCAGGAAAGGACGAGGTTTGCGGTCTTCCTCCCTATTCCGGAAAGTCCCACCAACTCCTCCATATTATTAGGGACTTTCCCCTTGTGGTTTTCGATGAGCCCCTTGGAGCTCACCTTCAGCGCCCTCGCCTTGTTCCGGTAAAAGCCCGTGGAACGGACATCTTCCTCCAGCGCGGAGAGGTCGGCCTCGGCGTAATCTTTGGCGCGTTTGTATTTTTTGAAAAGGCTTTTTGTCACCTCGTTTACCTTCTCGTCGGTACACTGGGCCGACAGCATCGAGGCGACCATGATTTCGAGGGGATTTTTAAAATTGAGGGTACAAGAGGCTTTGGGATAGTTTTTTTTAAGAATCGCGTATACTTCTCCTGCTTTTCCCTTCAGGCTTTCAATATCGGCTTCCGCATCTTTTGTTTTATTCATATATTGCTACAATATCATTTTTCGAAACCTATTACAAGTACTATCTCAAAAAGTTCGCTATCTTTTGATTTAAATATTTCAGGCTTTAATAAGCCCCCAATCCCTATTATACACAATCCTACTCCGACCAGTGTCTCTCAATGACTACATCTTCGATGAAAACAGACGAGGTATAACTTCCGAGCTTGACATTTGAGATGGTGCCCGCGAAGAGGACCTTGTCACCCACCTTCCATGACAGGAACTCATCGGTGTGGGAACCCGGGAGGTAGAGCTCTATATCGCTCTTTTCCCCCTCGAGCTTAATTATCGTGCCGGGAACCTCGAGGCCGAAAAGGCCGACGGCCGAAGAGAAGAGCGATTTCTTGATATCCTCAACACTCCCCATCCCGACACACTTTCGCCCCGAAAGTCCCTTTCCGTAGGCGGTTATCTGTGCATTAGTTTTATCTTTGGTATCCGTGTCGATGTCATGTAAAAGCATGTGGTCGGGGTATTTACTGTCGCGGAGTTCGGCGACTATGTCATGTTCTTTTTCTTCTTCTACTCCCTTGATTATCTTGTTTATATAAAAGGCCGCGACCATGAGCCCGACAGCACACAAAAATATAATAAGGCACCCAAATAAATACCTTATTCGGCTCTTCTTCTTCTCTCCATCTGACATTTTTTGACCTCTGATCTATGAGGTAAAAACGACCTTTCTTAAACGTGCCACCTTTCAATAATCGGCGTTATCCTGATTCCTTCCCTTGTTACAGATAGGCATAAAAAAATATGCGCGGCCCGACCCTCGCGCTATAGATATCACATTATAAAGTCGGAGTCAACAAAGCGGGGACGCTCGAGGTGACATACCCATCTTGAAAAAAAAGGGCCTTGGGGAAAGTAATATCCCCAAAGCCCTCATATCTATATTGACATGCACACAAAACCTGTGCATGGTTAAGAGCGTCAAACCGAGTCTGTGAACTCTGCGTCTATTACGTCATCATCACCCGACGTGTGGGCACTCTCTGTGCTTTCAGTGTGATCGCCCTGTTCAGTTTGAGAACTTTTTGAGTAGAGCTTTTCGGCCATAACGTGGGACGCCGCCTTGAGTGTCTCTATCGAGCGCTCGATCTTCTGTGTGTCATTCGCCTTGATAGCGTCTTTCGCCTCGGATATCGCCTTTTCGACCTCAGAGATGTCGGCACTCGCAAGCTTTTCCCTGTTCTCAGACAGCGTTTTTTCCGTCTGATAGACGATCATGTCGGCCTCGTTTCTGATCTCGACCTCTCTCCTCTTCTTTTTGTCCTCGTCGGCGTGGGATCCGGCCTCTTTCACGAGTTTTTCGACCTCGCTCTCGGTAAGCCCCGATGAGGATGTGATGGTAATCGCCTGGGATTTCTGTGTCGCCATGTCTTTCGCCGAGACGTTGACGATGCCGTTTGCGTCGATATCGAATGTTACTTCTATCTGAGGTAATCCCCTCGGCGCCGGATTTATCCCGGTCAGCTGGAATTTCCCGAGGGTGCGGTTATTCGATGCCATCTCGCGCTCGCCCTGAAGGACGTGTATGTCGACCGCCGGCTGGTTGTCTTCGGCGGTGGAAAATGTCTGGCTCTTCTTTGTGGGTATCGTGGTGTTTCTGTCGATTAACCTCGTCATAACGCCGCCCAGAGTCTCGATTCCGAGAGACAGGGGTGTGACATCAAGTAGGAGCACATCTTTTATGTCGCCCGAAAGGACTCCCGCCTGGATCGCCGCGCCCATTCCAACCACCTCGTCGGGATTTACGCCTTTGTGTGGCTCTTTACCGAAGAGCTTCTTCACCTCTTCCTGTACCTTTGGAATCCTCGTCGATCCGCCGACCAGGATCACTTCATCGATCTCCGATGCGGAAAAGCCGGAATCGGAAATCGCCTTCTTCGTCGGCTCGAGCGTCCTCTCGATGATCGGTGCGGCAAGCGCCTCGAACTTCGCCCTCGTGAGCTTTATCATCATATGCTTCGGGCCTGAGGCGTCGGCCGTGATGAATGGGAGATTGATCTCGGTCTCCATGGCGGAAGACAGCTCGATCTTCGCCTTTTCCGCCGCCTCTTTTAGCCTCTGTATTGCCATCTTGTCTGTCGAGAGGTCGACTCCCTGATCCTTCTTGAACTCACCTACGAGATAATTGATCAGGGCCTGGTCGATGTTATCACCGCCGAGGTGGGTGTCGCCGTTTGTCGATTTAACTTCAACTACGTTATCCCCGACCTCGAGAATCGAGATATCGAATGTCCCGCCGCCGAAGTCGAATACGGCTATCTTTTCGTCCTTCTTTTTTTCGAGGCCGTATGCAAGCGCCGCCGCCGTGGGCTCGTTTACGATCCTCTTGACATTTAGCCCCGCGATCTTCCCGGCATCCTTTGTCGCCTGCCTCTGGCTGTCATTGAAATATGCTGGGGTCGTGATTACGGCGTCTGTTACCTTTTCGCCGAGGTAATCTTCGGCCGCTTTTTTGAGCTTTCTTAATATCATGGCCGAGATCTCGGGCGGGGAGTATTCTTTGCTGCCTATCTTTATCCTGGCGTCGCCGTTTTCGGCCTTTACGACCTTGTAGGGCACCATACCGATTTCTTCTTTTACCTCGTCATGGCGCCTTCCCATGAACCTCTTGATGGAGTAGACGGTCTTTTCGGGGTTGGTTACGGCCTGGCGTTTCGCGGCCTGCCCGACGAGCTCCGATCCGTCATCGGCAAATGCAACTACCGAAGGGGTCGTGCGGTTTCCTTCCTCATTGATGATGATCTTTGGCTCGCCGCCCTCAAGAACCGCCACAACGGAATTTGTGGTCCCAAGGTCTATTCCTATAGTCTTAGACATAATTGTTACCTCACTTTCTTTTTTTTATTGCATAATTAATATAATTATGGATTTTCAGATTTCAAGGTTGGGGCGGTTTTTATTCCTACGAAACCGTCATTCAAATGTAACTGTAGGGGCGCGTCGGGACGCGCCCTTAATTAGGAGGGCGGCTCACGAGCCGCCCCTACAAAAGAATTATCTTTGAACACCTAATAACACGGACAAACGACTTTGCCTGTACCACCCGCCGTCATTGCGAAGGGCTACGGCCCCGAAGTAATCTCTAACAAAAAATATTAATAAATCTTCAGGATAAATATTTATCGTTGTATGTTGATAAACGATATGGTAATATTTGCGTAGATAAAATAAATGTTTTAAATAAAAAGGGAAAGTTGAATCATGGATTCAGCGACAATCATTCAGATAATAATATCAATTATATTGGCACTTTTAAGTTTTTTTTGTTACGAGTTTATTTATAAGACATGGAAAACAAACAGAGAAAATTATAGTATTATCTGGAAAAGCATATCCAATCTGAAACCGGATCATCTTTTGGGCTTGAGAGCTTCAAAGTTATATGGTTTCAGAAAATACTATTATGAACGTAGCCATGACAAGATTATAAAGAAAAAAATTGAAAAAGGTGAAAATATATTGGTTTTAGGAGGGCCTATCTCAGGCAAAACAAGAACTGTTTATGAAGTTTTAAAACGCTGTGATAAAAATTATTACGTCATTATCCCAAAGCGAGACTATCTTGAAACGAAAGGATTCCGTGTTCCACTTTTTTTTAGTTTTTTGCCAAATGTAAGAAAAAGGAGGATTTTGATTCTTGATGACATACAAAAGTTCTCGGTTAAACAAAACTTTAAATTTTTGATTGAAGAATTTAGAAGGAGAAACATACCAATAATTGCAACGTGTCGTCTCGGGCCTGAAAAGGATGAATTTTCAAAAAGCGAGCTTTCATACATTTTTAATGATCCTGAAGAAATAACGAAGTTACAAAAAGATGAGGCGAAAAAAATTGCTAATGAAGCGGGAGAGGATTTCCCAGAAAGATTCGATGGTAATATCGGCTCAATCTTTTTACCACTTGAGACAATGGAAAAGAGATTTAAAGAGTGCACAGATGTTGAAAAGGGAATTTTAAGGTCTATAAAGCGTCTTTATAGGTCAGGGATTTATGAGGAAAGGGAGGTTTTTTCTGTTAATCGGATAAAAAAGGTTTGCTTGGTATGTGAAAAAATTAAACAGAATGGATATGAATTTAGAAATTTTTTAGATAACCTAGAAAAAAATGGTTTTATAAAGAGAAATAAAGAAAAGATTCAAATAGAAGAGGCTTATCTCGATTTCATTATTGAAGATGATGAATTTACTCTCGAAGATTTCCGCGAAATGCTGGATATATTCTCGGGTGATCCAGAGGCACTATATGACTTAGGGGATCGGGCTTATGATATAGGAGAGATATCTCTTGATATAGCGGACCTTATGAAGGTTGCGATAGAGGCTTTTGAAGGTGCCCTGAAGGTTTGGACAAAGAAAGCAAATCCCACAAAATACGGCCGGGCAAAAAACGGTCTCGGGATTTCTTATGGAAGACTTTCCGAAGTAGAGAAAAGAATAGAAAACGTAAAGAAGGCAATAGAGGCATTTAATGATATCCTAAAAGTCATGACCCTTGACAAATACCCAATCGATTACGCTGGGACTCAAAACAATTTAGGGCTTTCATACCGAACACTTTCAGAGGTTGTAGATAAGGAGAAAAATGCCAAACTCGCGATAAAAGCATGCAATGAGGCCCTAAATGTTTATACTCTTGACCGCTACCCGTTCTATTATGCCATGACGCAGAATAACTTGGGGATTGCATACTGGAAGCTTTCCGAAGTTTTAGATAGGGAGAAAAACGCGAAACTCGCGATTGAAGCATACAATGAAGCCCTGAAGGTCAGGACAATCGACCGCTTCCCGGCAGATTACGCTATGACACAGAACAATTTGGGGGGTACATACTCGAAACTTTCCGAGGTAGTAGATACGAAGAAAAACGCCAAACTCGCGATAAAAGCACACAATGAGGCCCTTAAGGTTTATACTCTTGACCGATTCCCAACTTATTTCGCCATGACACAGAACAATTTGGGGATTGCATACTGGAAGCTTTCCGAAGTTTTAGATAGGGAGAAAAACGCGAAACTTGCGATTAAAGCTTTCAATGAGGCACTAAAGGTTTATGCCCTTAACCGATTCCCCATTCAGTATGCTATGACACATGGAAGCATCGGGAATTTATACGGTTCTCTAGCAAAGGCAGGTAACAGGGCAGAAAACTGCAGGAGGGCTAGGGAAGCGTATGGAGAAGCCATGAAAGTCTTTATAGAAGCGAAAGCCCCTGAACTAATTCAGCAGACAGAAAGAAATATTCAAATACTAAATGAAATATGTAAGGAGGAATAGAATATAATAGTTTTTATTATTTCGCCGATCCCGGTCTCTCCATCACCCCATAGGAAAATCCATTGCCGATGATAAATCGGCGCCTGATCATCCTCTCTTGGTCGATGATCTCTTTGAATGGCTTTAGCGTAATCATAAAACAGCGGCCTTTTTCTCCCTCTACGTCTTCAACCACTACGGCCGACTCCAAGCCCCCGTAAATTTCTCCTACGGCCTCCTCCTCCACCCGCAAAAGCCCGCCGAACAGGCGATTGATTTCGTCGATATCAATTGAAGGCTCCTTTGACAGCATCTGTGCCCTTTCTGCAATATCCTTGATCTTCGATCTCAATTCCGGGAATAAATCGATAATATCTTTGATAATTTTTCGCTTCATGTAACTACTAATAAACATATTTTATATAAAATTATGCATAAAATATATATAAATTTCATTATCGTGTCAAGAAAAAAGTACAAAAAAAGGGGCCAAATCATATTTGGCCCGAAATATTGCGAAATCTATCTAATTTTCTACCTATTTTGAGGCTTTTTCCCCCTTTTTCGTCCCCAGTAGCTCTTTTAGCTCCTCG
>CAZDOD010000038.1:0-19777 GCA_964506935.1 uncultured Thermodesulfobacteriota bacterium
CTGTTTAATTCCTTTATCACACGATCTGAGATGTCAATGGTATCACTATAATATAAGACTGTTGAATCTGTCTTTTCGAGGATTATAGTATATCCTTCCTCCTCACCAATTTTGTTTACGATTTCTTTCGTCTTGAAAACTATAAGCCCAGCGAGTTCAGTGTCCCTCTCATTAATCTCGTATTTATAGTCCTCGACAATCCGTTGATATTTTAGGAACTCGTCCTGATACTCCCTCTCTTTTTTCTCCAGTTCGGCCTCCGAGATCAGCATTGCCTCTCGTTCTATCTCAACCTTCATCTCAACGAGCTTTTCCTCGATCTTCTTTATCTTTGCCTCTGCATCTTCGATCTTGGCGTCCATCTCTTTTTTGCCCTTCTTTCCCTCATCTGACATGTCGATGACCTTTATCAGGTCTATTACTCCTATCTTGACATCGTCTGCCGAAACAGTCCTTGCCGAAAAAGAGATTACCAAGAGTAGAAGTATCGCTGGGATGGCTCTCTTCATCAAATATCCTTTACATTTCTCCAACTTGCAAAAAGGGGAGAGAAGTGGATACTTCCCCCCCCTTTTTTACCATCTTTAGTTACATGTCTAAGTCTTAAAAAGTCGTTCCCACAGAGAAATTCCACTCTGAAGCTTTCTCACCCTTTTTGGGAGCAAGATTGTAACCCCATTCAACTCTGATGGGACCCATCGGAGACAACCACCTGATACCACCGCCAGCCGAGTACCTCAACTCATCAAACCAGCTTTCATCTTCACCCCACACATTTCCGATATCGAAGAACACCACACCCTTCATATCGATATCCTCAAAGAGCGGGAAGATGAATTCCACGTTCACTATTAATTCCTTGGTTCCACCAAGGTACTCAATGATGTTCCCACTGGCGTCTCTCTCAACGGGCCCTACACTGTATGGAGCAAATCCTCTGAGAGAATTGAGTCCCCCTGCAAAGAAGCGGGCGTAAACCGGCACACCACCACTCTCAAGACTTTCGATATATCCAATCATTGCCCTCGGATGGAACACGACCTTCCAGAACAGAGGAAAGTACCAACTGCTCTCCACGACACCCTTGATATAGTTTTCGTCACCGCCGATACCGGCGTAGAACAACGATATAGAGTTCAGCGAACCCTTGGTCGGATCGTAGATGTTGTTCCTCGTATCCCTGACCAAAAGCGCTTCGATACCGCTTGTAATGGTGTGTCCCTCGTAATCCCAGATATCTGTAGGGGCAGTCGCAGCATCAATGTTCTTGATATTTACATCGTTGAATATATAGGTAACAAACAACTTGCTCTCCTTCCAAAGGGGATATCCGGCCCCTATCTCAAAGCCAAAGGTGTCGGCATCGTATGTGTCATATTCCCTAGTAAGGTTGTAGATCCTAAGTGACATCGAGACGTTGCTATCGAAGAAATATGGATCTTCGAAGGTAAAGGAGTAATTTGTAGATATACCGCTGAACTCGGCGATTGCGGCGACCTTGTATCCCCTCCCGAAGAGGTTTCTCTCCTGCACCCTTATCATTCCCGTGACGTTTACGACACTTGAATATCCCAGACCGGCCGATATGAGTCCGGTGGGTTTCTCTTCGACCTCTACGTTGACAACGACTCTGTCGTCCGCACTTCCCCTCTCCGTGGCAAAATTAACTGCCTCAAAGTAGCCGAGGTTGTTTACCTTCTCTTGACTCCTCTCCAGATCATCACCGTTAAAGAGATCGCCTTCCGCAAACTTGAGTTCCCGCCTGATGACCTTATCAAGGGTCTTTATATTTCCTGAGATATTTATCCTCTCGAAGTATGCCTTCTTCCCCTTGATGATGTTGTAGTTCACATTGGCGATGAGTTTTTCTGAATCGAGATCGGTCAGGGGTTGGATGTCCACAAGGGCATAACCCTCGTTACTATATTCCCTCACGAGGTAGTTTATATCGTCTATGAGATTAGTCCTCGAAAAGTAATCACCCGATTCAAGCAAAAATTCATCGAGGAACTCCTCCTTCGGCCTGATTAGGTCTCCCGAAACATCTACACTGCCGACCTTGTACCGATTCCCCTCGTTAATGCGATAGGAGAGAAATATCCCATTCTTGGTCATTTCAACCTCTGGGGGTTCTACAACCGCCTCAAGATATCCGTTGTCATAGTAGACCGCTGTGACTCGCTCCACATCGTTGTCAAGCTCTTCTTTATGGTATCTACCCCTGTCGGTAATCCACCAGATCCACCCCTTGCTCTTATTTGCGAGACCCTTTTCGATTTCTCTGTCAGAGATCCTGTCGTTACCTATAAACTCGATCTTCTTGATCATGAGCCTCTTTCCCTCATCGATGTTGAACTCCAACATGACCTCATCTTCATCAATAGGCTCTATCTTGTAATCGACTGTTGCAGCGTGATACTGCTTTTCGGCGTAAAGGTCTTTTATCGCCTCGAGGCTCTCTTTCAACTCCCTTACGCTCAAAACTTCCGGGGGCGTTACGGTTATCACGGCAAAGATATCTTCCACATCGATCTTGTCAGCGCCGTTAACCCTGACCTCCCTTACGAGAGATCTCTCTTTTACTGTAAAGATAACTTCCGTACCACCCTCGACCGATTTAGTCTCCATCGAGACATCTTCAAAATACCCCATCTGGGTTATGGTCTTTACATCTTCCGCCAAAAACTTCTCATAGGGGAGGGTACCTTCCTTGCTCTGTATTACTCCGAGAATATCTTCGTCGGAGAGCCTCTTGTTACCCCTGATGGTGACCTTTACGATTATCTCGTCTAAGAAGATCTTCTCGTTGATCTTCTTTGCCAGATCACCCACCCTGTCGAGCACCGTTGCGAGCCCGTAGGTCTCTATATAGAACCTCTCAGGCTCACCCTTTTTTCGGACCGGCACCAGCTTGGCGTCTAGGCTTATCGTATCTCCGACCTTAGTCATACTCCCCAAGACGACATAATCCGCCCCCATCTTGCTCCCCACACTCCTGGCATAGTTCTCATCCATCTCCTCAGGGCGCATGTCACCCACAATACCCATCAACTTATCAAGGTCGAGAGGCTCTATCTTTTCATGGTATGCCAGTGCGGAAAGAAGGACTTTCTGTATATCCGTCTCATATGCCGTAAGATCTTCAGCAGCATATATTGAAAATGGGAGAACTGTTACTCCAACTTTCTTTTCCGCAGCAAAACCACTAACTGAAAAGAAGGCCACTATAAATGCCAAAAAAATGGCAAAGGAAAGGACTTTTTTAATCATTTCCGTCCTCCAAAAAATAAACTTATATAGAAAACCATGCAATTATACCAAATGAAAAACCCTTGTAAAGGAAAAAATTCTAGTTATTCTCAATTTTGCCATCCACCAAGAGCACCCTCCGTCCCCTTTTTTCGGCGAGTTTCAGGTTGTGTGTAACTATAATCATGGTGATCCCAAGCTCCCTGTTTAGATCCATCAAAAGTTCGTGCACCTCACCTCCAATCTTTGTATCCAAATTCCCCGTGGGCTCGTCGGCCAAGACCACATCCGGTGAAAGGAAAATTGCGCGGGCAACCGCAACCCTCTGCTGTTCGCCGCCCGAAAGCTCTCCGGGCCTGTGATGAATCCTGTTTTCGAGCCCCAATCTTCCAAGGACATCTATCGCCCTCTTCTCAGCTTTGCCCTCAGACCAACCGGCAACGAGACCCGGCATTATGGCGTTCTCCAACGCCGTGAACTCTGACAGTAGGTTGTGGAACTGAAAAACAAAACCTATCTTTTCATTTCGGAAACTTGCCAGATCCCTGTCACCCATGGTGAATATATCCACACCATTGTGTATGATCTTCCCGCTCGTGGGACTGTCAAGGGCGCCCATTATATATAGGAGCGTGGACTTCCCCACACCGGACGCCCCGAGGATGTTCAAGACCTCCCCCTTTTCGACGTCGAGGGAGAGATTTTTTAGAACCTCAACCCTCTTTCCGTCACCGAAAAATGTCTTATTGAGATCTCTGACTCTTATCTGTGCCATTTTTATATCAACCCGCTTTCGCTTTTCCTATTTTTATACTCCATTATCGTAGCTATGGTATCCTCAACCCTCTTATTTATATATTTATTTAGGGCATCGAGAACCTCGGGATAGACCTTCACGACCTTCTGGATCTCCTCTTTGGATACCTCCAACAGCTTCGCATTACTGACCGCCTTTACAGTAGCCGTCCTCGGCTTTCCGGTGATCACAGAAACCTCGCCGAAAAAGTCTCCGGGCTTTAGCTTCGCCAGGAACACAGAGCTACCATCTTTTTCGGTGCTAACCTCCACCTCCCCCGACTGGATGAAATACATATTATCTCCAACCTCCCCCTCCCTTAAGACAACCTCACCCTTTTTGACCGCCTTCAAAGTGAATGATTTCAACAACATCCCCCTCTGCTCAGGACCCAGGGGATAGAATATCGGAGATATCGCAAGGAGGGTATCCAATACCCTTTCCTTATAGAACTTTTGGAGGACCTCTTTGACTCCGGGGTGCTTCTTTATAATCGACTCGAGATCCTGTCTTGAGAGCTCAAGGAGGGTGGTATCAGATACGGCCTTGACAGATGCGATTCTTCCCGATTCGGAGAAAAAACCGAACTCGCCGAAGAAATCCCCCTCCTCCAGATTCGAAATCCAAAGCTCGTTCAAATCCTCATCTTCCCTGAAGATGCTCACCTCTCCCGAGGCGATGATGAAGATGGAATTGCCCTTGTCCCCCTCCCTTATTATGAGGGTGCCTTCGGGGATGTCTATCGGCTTCATCTTATCGACCGTCGCCATAAACTCCTCGTGAGACAAATCAGAAAAAAGGAGTGTCCGGGGATAAGGCTCCTCCTTCTTTTTCTCAATACCCTTTATAGATAACTTTGGGGCTTCATATTTGATCTTCTCGGAATAGAGCGTAGATAATCTATCTATTATCCGGGGCGAATCCGGCCTGAGTTTCAAAATGAGCTTGTTTACGGCAATGGCCTTGACCAAAAAGTCCTCCCTTGCGTACATCTCGGCGACCTTGTCGTAATAGCGTATCGCCCCGTCCACATCACCTAGCTTTGCCGAGCAATCCCCGACCTTGAGTATCGAGTACTGGTCATTTGGGGAAAGCTTTAAGACCTCCAGAAATTCGCCCTTAGCCTTCTCCCAGTTTCCCTTCGCCATAAAGTGGGCGCCCGATTCTTTGTGCTTGGCGATTTTACTTTTCAAATCAGCCACGAAATTCCACCCATCATCTATTCGTATCTTAACGCTTCGGCGGGATCAAGACGAGATGCCTGCCAGGCGGGGTAAATCGTCGCCAAGAAGCACAGGATCAAGGAACACACCGCGATAATGAGCACATCCGACCATACAATCTTGACCGGGAGCGTGGACATATAGTAGATGTTGGGGTCGAGTTTTATAAATTCATAGCGCCCAAGGAGCAAGCATATCCCTAATCCCGACAAAAGCCCCAATACCGTGCCCAATACCCCGATAATCAACCCCTCATATATAAATATCCTCATGATGTTTATCTTCGATGCGCCCAAAGACTTCAAGATGGCTATATCCTTTGTCTTTTCCATAACAACCATGATGAGGGTTGAGACGATGTTGAAGGCCGCCACAAATACTATCATCACGAGTATAATGAACATAGCGATCTTCTCCAACTGAAGCGCCGCGAAGAGATTCTTGTTCATCTCCATCCAGTCTACGGTCCGAAAAGATGTCCCGAGCTCGGCCTGTATATATCCGCCTATCTCCCTCGCCTTATAGATATTGTCGACCTTGACCTCTATACCCGTGACCTCGCTGCCAAGCCCAAAGAAGGACTGGGCCGAAGACAACGATATAAATGCGAAGCTTGTATCGAAATCATACATCCCTGAATCAAAGATACCCACAATCCTAAACCGCTTCATCTTAGGAACGATCCCGAGAGGAGTGAGCGGCCCTTGAGGGGATAACATCAATACCTCATCGCCATAAAATACACCCAAGAGTCTGGCTAGTTCCTTTCCGACAATTACCCCCGGCATATCACCCTCTTCTACATCGAGTTCATCTATACTCCCCTTTATGATGTCTTCATCCAGGCTGATTACGTTCGGGGCCGTTTTAGCATCTATACCCCTCAAAAACGCCCCCGTCGCACCACCGAATTTTGATGTCAACATGACCTGTGTCTGTATAAACGGTGTGGATGCCAGAACACCGGGCGTCTTATCTATTATTTCCAACGCATCATGATAATCGATCCTTTTGTCGATATCCCCCAGGGGATCGTAGTATTTGGTGATCACGAGGTGGGAATAGACCCCGAGGATCTTCTCCTGGAGGTCCTCCTTGAATCCCGTCATAACCGATATGACTACGATCAGGGCCGCAACACCGAGCGCAACCCCGCCTATGGAAATAATAGTAATAATAGAAATGAAGGTCTGCTTCCTCTTGGCCTTCAGGTATCTCAGGCTTACTAAGAGTTCGTATTTCATTATTCCTCCTTCCCCTTTAGCTGCGGGAAAAGGATAACATCCCTTATCGATCTTGAATCTGTAAATAACATGACCATCCTGTCTATGCCTACTCCCTCACCTGCCGCGGGCGGCATGCCGTATTCGAGGGCCATAACATAGTCTTTGTCATATGCCCTCACACCCTCACCGAAATCCCCCATGTCAAGCTGTCTTATAAACCTCGCCCTCTGATCATCGGGGTCGTTTAGCTCTGAAAACGCATTGGCTATCTCCATCGATGAGATGAAGAGCTCAAAGCGATCCGTATAGTTCGGATCGTCATCGGACGTGCGGGAGAGGGGTGAGACCTCGGTTGGATATTTCGTGATAAATACGGGCCCGACGAGATTTTCCTCCGTGGTCTTCTCGAATATCTCAAGAAGGACTTTTCCATGCCCCCATTCATCTTCGGTCTCGATCTCAAGCCTCTTTGCCAGATCACGTATTCTCCCATCGTCGGAGATATCCTTTTCGGAAATTCCGCCATATTTTATTACCGCCTCATAGAGATCTATCCTCTCCCACGGGGGAGTGAGATCCATCTCTTTCCCCTGATATGAAAGAATATTGCTTCCGATTATCTTTTCGGCGGTGCTCACGAAAAGCTCTTCGGTGAGCTCCATGAAATCCTGATAGGTGGAAAAGGCCTGATAGAACTCGAGCATCGTGAATTCGGGATTGTGCTGGGTTGATATCCCCTCGTTCCTGAAATTCTTGTTTATCTCGAATACCTTGTCCATCCCCCCCACAAGGAGGCGCTTGAGATAAAGTTCCGGGGCGATACGGAGATATAGTTTCATGTCGAGTGTATTGTGGTGGGTGGCAAATGGCCTCGCTGTGGCACCACCGACGATCTCGTGAAGCATCGGCGTCTCGACCTCAAAAAAACCCCTCTCGAGGAAAAACGACCTTACGGCAGAAATAATCCTACCCCTCGTCTCAAATACCTCCCTCACGCCGGGATTCACAAGTAGGTCGAGGTAACGCCTCCTATATCTCGTCTCAACGTCGACCAGTCCATGCCATTTTTCGGGAAGGGGTCTGAGACCCTTCACCAGAAGTCGCGCCTCTTCGACCTTTATTGTGAGCTCATCGGTCTTGGTCCTGAAGAGACCTCCCGAAACGCCGATAATGTCCCCGATGTCGTAATCCTTTATTTCTTTGAAGCCTTCCCCTAAAATATCCTTCTGAAAAAATATCTGAATCCTGCCGGTTCCGTCCTGGATATGGGCGAAAGAGGCCTTGCCAAAGTCCCTCTTTGACATGAGCCTCCCGGCGATCGTGAAAGTGCCTTTCAGGTTGGAAAGCTCGTCACCTGTGATCTCATTGTATTTTTCGAGAATCTCCCTTGCGGTATTTTCGGGGGAAAAATCGTTCGGGTAGGGATTTTCGCCCCGCCCACTAATGGCGTCCCTCTTCTCCCTCCTTATCCTGATCAGCTCGTTTTCCGGGGATTCTTCTTTCGGCCTGGTAGACAAATATATAACCTGAAAATCTAATTAAACGATATTACGATACAAATATTGAGGCTATACGATATTAAGAATATAGTCAAGTTAAAAAGCGGGTACTATGGAATGGAAAAGAAAAGGGGCGAATGTTTGCACCTGGTATTTTATGTGCCCGACCGCCTATGCTTCGCGGCGTATCTTTCTGAAATCTTTTACCGACTGCAGACAAATAGGATAAAAGAGAGAGGGGCTGATCCGAAAAAGCCACCAAAAGATCCGGGCGTGGAGGGTAACCTTTATTATCGAGCGGTTCTTTCTTACACCGGAAAGGATCAAACGCGCCGCCTTTGCTGGGTCCATTAACTTTAATTTTAGACTGTCCAGGGCGTCTTTGCGCTCCACGTTCAAAAGCAAGCCCGAATATATAATATCGGTATCAATCATACCCGGACAAACAACGCTCACCTTTACGCCCAAATCGGAGGCCTCGGCCCTGAGTGCTGCCGAAAGCCCCACGACCCCGTGCTTCGTCATTGTGTATGCCGTCGTGATCGGAATCGGCACCAATCCCGCAAGTGACGCCGTGTTTACAATATGCCCGAATCCCTGATCCACCATCACCCTGTATGCGGCCAACGTCCCGTAGATGACGCCCCAGAGGTTCACATCGACTATCTTGCGCCAGTGTCCCAGATCCATATCGCGCATATCTGCGGCGATGCCGATGCCGGCATTATTAAACATATAGTCTATTCGCCCCTCTTCCTTGACAGTCTTTTCGATGAGCCCCTCCACCTCACCGGTCTTCGTCACATCGAGATATCGGGCATGTGCCCGACCGCCGTTCGATTTAATAAAAGAGGCTGTCTTTTCTGCACCTTCAAGATTGATATCGGCGGCGATGACGACCGCCCCCATATTACCCATCTCGTAAGATAATGCTCGCCCGATGCCTGATGCCGCACCGGTTACGATAGCAATCTTATCCGTAAAAAAATCGGTTTTTTTACCAAACATTACAATTTGCCCCCATTATAGATTTTATCAATTGATTATATAAATAGGCAATTTGAGATTTGTAAAGACAGATACTGCTTCACCTGACCTTCCTTTCACTCAAGATAACAGGCCCTTTCCTTGTTATTGCGATCGAGTGCTCAAAATGAGCCGATATCGAGCCGTCTGTGGTCACCACGGTCCAGTCGTCTTTTTCGATCTCGACCTCCCATCCACCCATGTTGACCATCGGCTCGATCGCTATTGTCATGCCTTCTTTGAGCCTTACGCCCGTGCCCGCCTTTCCGAAATTGGGGATCTGGGGCTCCTCGTGCATCTCTTTTCCGATACCGTGGCCAACGAACTGCCTTACGACCGAAAAGCCGTGGGCCTCAACGTGTTTCTGGACGGCGGCCGATATATCGTGGAGTCGGTTTCCCAAAACGGCCTTTTCGATCCCCTTATACAGGGATTCCTCGGTAACCCTGATCAGCTCCCTTGCCCTATCCGGGATATTTCCGACGGCAACAGTTAAGGCCGAGTCCCCGTAGTAACCGTTTTTTTTCGAACCGAGGTCAAGGCTCACTATATCTCCTTCTTTGATCTTTCTCCCCTTGGGGATCCCGTGAACCACCTCGTTGTTTATAGAAACACAAAGGCTTTTAGGGAATCCACGATAACCCAAAAAGGCCGGCTCCGCACCCATTCCCCTTATCTCTTCTTCGGAAATCCTGTCGAGCTCAAGGGTGGTGATCCCTGGTCTTATGGCCTCGACAAGCTTCGACAGGGTCTCGGCCACGACCTGATTCGCCTCCCGCATATATTCTATTTCTTCCGGGGATTTTAAGATAATCATAAGAAGAAATTTATAGCATAATCACGATTTATTGCAACCCCTATGCTGCAAATAGTTAAATTTTTCCTTTACAATTATATTTATTTTGTGCTATATATCAACCATTGTACGAGATATGGTAGTGTCATGGAGAAGATCGGAGTATTAAAAAAGATCCCAATATTCAAGAACCTCGGTGAGGAGGAACTCAAGAGTATAGCGGAAAGGGCCATCCGGAAAAAATTCCCAAGGGATAGCATCATCGTTCAGGAAGCTGACGAGGGGGATTCCCTCATGATAATCCTTTCGGGGCAGGTGAAGGTGGTTCTGATCTCCGAGGACGGGAAAGAGATAATTCTGTCAATACTCAAAGAAGGGGATTTCGTCGGGGAGATGTCCCTATTGGACGGAGAACCGAGGTCTGCAACGGTAATCGCCATGAGCGAATCCACACTCTTAATAATCCAGAGAAACGTTTTCCTGAAACAGGTCGAGGAAAACCCGAGCATAGCAAAGGCCGTGCTCGAGGAGATGAGCCGCAGGATAAGGAGGGCCGATGAGAGGATCGGCTCCTTGATACTCCTCGACGTCTACGGCAGGGTGGCAAGCTTCCTCCTCCAGATGGCGAGAAGCGAGGGGAAGAAGGTGGAAGGCGGAATCCTCATCGAAAAGAGGCCGACACAACAGGAGATCGCATCGATGATCGGTGTATCGAGGGAGACCGTCTCGAGGGTCCTCAACCATCTAAACCGCAGGGGCCTCATATCCATATCGGGTAAAAGCATCCTTATCTTAGGGCCGGAACAGATCTCAGATAAAGAGGTGGAAGCCAACCTCCTCAATAATTATATAGACTAGATTTCCCTTTTAAATTTTAAAACCGAATCCAAAAAAACCCCCCACTCCCTTTTTAAAAAAGGCCTTGAAAAAAGCTTGTGAAAAAGGTGATTTCCCCCAAGTGAAAAAAAGAGATACTACCGCAAGCAGCGATGTCGTTTCGGTGGCGCCCGCAACGGGCCTTTCGAAAATCCTCTCTTACAGGGTCCCGGAAGAATTTAGAGACAAGGTCACACTAGGGACTAGGGTCCTCGTACCGCTCGGAAAGCGGAGGGTCACGGGATACATAGTGGGGACCGATGGGACATATAAAGGAGAGCTGAGAGACGTAATCGAAGTCCTCGACTCAGAGCCCCTTTTTGACGCCGACTCCCTCCGATTTTTTGAGTTCCTCTCAAGCTACTACTTCGCCCCGCTCGGGGAGGTCATAAGAAAAGCCCTCCCCGCCGGACTAAACGTCGAGTCAAAAAAGAGGATAAGGGCAAAAGAGGGCGCTGTTGGTTTGTCCGAGATCGAAAACGATATTATACGCCTCTCCGAGGGTGAGGCGGGGATATCCATCGAGGCCCTAAAAAGGAAGCTCGGCGGGAAAAATATCCATTACCATGTGGATAAGCTCTTCAGATCGGGCGCCTTGACTTTTGAATATGAGATGAAGAGACCCAAGGCGAAAAGGGGCATCGCGAAGGTGATTTCGATTACTGATGGCGTGAATTTAGACGAAGTAGCGGAAAAACTCTCCCGATCTTTTAAGGCAAGAGATGTCTTAAATTTCATTGCGGAGGCTGGGAGGATAGAACTTTCCACCTTGAAAGAGCGCTTCGGCGATGTGAAATCCCAGCTTGACAGGCTATCGGAAATCGGGGCGATAGAGATCGAATCGGAATACCGGGAGAGAAAGATAGACGTACCTGATATGGAGGTCGGCGTCGTCGAGGAGCTGAGTCGACCACAAAAAGAAGCCCTTTCAAAGATAATGGAGTCCATCCGGTCGGGCGGATTTTCGGTCCATCTCCTTTTCGGCGTCACGGGAAGCGGCAAGACCGAGGTATACATTCGTGCGGTAAAGGAGGCCCTCACAAGTGGAAAGGGTGCGATCGTCCTCGTTCCCGAGATCTCTCTGACGCCGCAATTGATGTCCCGTTTTACGGCACGGCTCGGAGACAACGTGGCGGTTCTACACAGCGGCCTCTCACAGGGGGAGCGGCTTGATCAGTGGTGGCGAATAAAATCGAAAAAAGCGAAGGTGGTGCTCGGGGCGAGGTCGGCGATATTCGCTCCCATATCTGATTTAAAAATAATAATAATCGACGAAGAGCATGATTCCTCCTACAAACAGGGGGACATCCCGAGGTACAACGCGAGGGACATCGCCGTGATGCTCGGAAAGATAAGGGGGGCGACCGTCGTCCTGGGGTCGGCGACTCCCTCGCTCGAGAGCTATTACAACGCAAAGAGCGGCCGATACGATATCTCCATCCTCCCAAAAAGGGTAACGACAGAAGGTCTGATGCCCGAGGTCGAGATAGTCGATATGAAAGAGGCAACCTTTGCCACCAGGAGCATAACGACCAGGCTCTCCGAACTGATGACCGAAACATTCGAGTCAAAGGGGCAGATAATACTCCTGATCAACAGGCGGGGTTTCTCGACCTTTATCCTGTGCCCGGTCTGCGGTCATAGTTTTGTATGCCCCTCCTGCAGCATAACCCTCACCTTTCATAAAAGGTCGCGGTCTTTACTTTGCCACTACTGCGATTTTAAGTCCCCCGCCCCTGATTTCTGCCCGAAGTGCGAGGGAAGAAATCTCGTCCTCATGGGAACAGGCACAGAGAGGGTCGAGGAGGAGATCCTTGAAATACTGCCGGCGGCAAAGATATCGAGGCTTGACAGGGACACTACGAGGAGGAAGGGCGCCATGGGAAAGATCATATCCGACTTCGCCAGATTCGAGGCCGATATCCTATTGGGAACCCAGATGGTGGCAAAGGGCCACGACTTTCCCGGCGTGACACTCGTCGGAGTCATCAACGCCGACACCTCCCTTAACCTCCCCGATTTCAGGTCTGCCGAGAGGACCTTCTCACTCCTCACGCAGGTGGCGGGGAGGGCCGGAAGGGGCGACATGGCGTCAAAGGTCCTGATACAAACATACAATCCGACCCATTCGGCAGTGATCCTCGCCTCGTCACACGACTACGAATCCTTTGCCAAGGCCGAATCGGAAGAGAGGGAGGCACTCTTCTACCCCCCCTTTTCGAGGCTCGCCCTGATAAGGCTCTTCGGCCCGATAAAGGAGCGCACGGAAGAGGCCGCGATAAAAATCAGGGACGAGGCCGAGCGGATCAAAAGTAAAAGAAACATCGATGTCTCGATCCTCGGGCCTTCCCCGTCGCCGCTCTCGCGCCTCAAAGGAAACTTCAGGTACCAATTGCTCCTGAAGGGGAAAAAGAGTCGCCAAATATCCGAGATGGTCGAGGCCATCTTATCCGACATAGGAAGTAATATAGGGGGTGACGTTAAGATAACCGTTGATATCGATCCAGTAGATATGTTATAATAAAAGGTCAACCTATGAAAAGTAAAAGGTGTTTTAATTATGTCTCTACTCGAAATAGTGACCTTTCCTGATCCCGTCCTCTCCAAGAAGGCTAGTAAGGTCGGGGATGTAGACGGTGAGGTAAAGAAGCTCATGGACGATATGCTCGAGACTATGTACAAGGCGCCCGGAGTCGGACTTGCCGCCCCGCAGGTCGGGGTGGATAAGAGGGTCATCGCCATAGATATAGGCTCTGAAAACGATCGGTCGCCGATACTCCTTGCCGATCCCGAGATATTGGAGAGTGAAGGGGAATTGCTCTTCGAGGAAGGTTGTCTCTCGCTTCCCGAATTTCGGACCGAGGTCAACAGAAAGGCGAGCGTTCTGGTCAGGGGAATCAATGAAAAAGGGGAAGATGTGACCCATGACATCAAGGGTTTTCTGGCGGTCGTCTTCCAGCACGAGATCGACCACCTTAACGGCATCCTCCTTGTTGACAAAGTAAGCAGGCTCAAGAGGGATATCTATAGGAGGAAGGTCAAGAAAGGCATAAAGTTAGAAGCCAAGCACAACGGCCAAAGTGAACTCTAATCCCTTAAATATCGTCTTTATGGGGACCCCCCAATTTGCCGTCTCAAGCCTTGAGGCGGTAGCGGATAGTGACGACAGGCTTGTCCTCGTCGTTACACAGCCCGACCGACCGAAAGGGAGAGGGAGGGAACTTGTCCCTTCTCCGGTCAAGATCACGGCACTAGAGAGGAAATTAGAGATAGCCCAGCCCGACAAGGTATCGGACGCCAAATTTATAGACACACTAAAAAAGATCGCCCCCGATCTCGTCGTCGTCGTCGCCTTCGGCCAACTGCTTCCCAAGACGCTTCTCGATATACCACCCATGGGGTGTATAAACACCCATGCCTCAATCCTCCCGAAGTATCGCGGGGCGGCTCCCATAAACTGGGCGATCCTAAAAGGTGAGAAGACCACGGGGATCACCACGATGCTCCTCGACGAGGGGATGGATTCAGGAGATATCCTCCTTATAAGGGAGACCCCGATCGATGATGATGAGACCGCAGGTGAGCTCGCAGGGCGACTCAGCCGTATAGCGGCCGAACTCCTAATCGAAACCATCGCGGGATTGAAAAATAAGAGTATAAGACCGATCCCCCAGGATCACTCAAAAAAGACACTTGCGCCGATCTTAAAAAAGGAGGACGGCTATATCGACTGGTCAAAAACCCCCCTTGAGATAAAGAACCACGTAAGGGGGATGTCCCCGTGGCCAACTGCCTTTACAACCCTCTTCGGCGAGGCGATAAAGATCTACAGGGTCGAGACGATAAAAGGCGATGCCAAGACCGATCCCGGTGTTGTGATCGGGACTTCTGATGACGGCATCGTCGTCACAGCCCTGGGCGGAAATATCGTGATAAAGGAGCTTCAGGCGCCGGGAAAGAAAAGGATTGCCGCTGCCGAATTCATCAGAGGAAGAAAAATCGAGGTGGGGACAAAATTCGGAGGGGATAAGTAAAAAAATGTGGATGAAGGCTAATGTGAAAAGTCGGGCAAAGAGATACCCCAATCCACTGCTACATCGAATGATCCCGCCATCTCATTATCTAGGGTAAAAAATATGGGAGGAGCGAGAGATATCGCCGTATCGGCCGTCGGCGCCGTACTACAAAGGGGTGCCTACTCCGACACCGTCCTCGATATATTGATCTCAAGGGACAAAACCCTCTCAGAACTCGACAGGGCCCTCGCAACCGAGCTTACATACGGTGTCTTGAGAAACCTCCTTCGCCTCGACCATATCATCTCCCACTTCTCAAATAAAAAAATCTCATCCATCGACCGCGACGTCCTGAATATCCTGAGAACCGCCGTCTATCAGATAGTATTTCTTGATAAGATACCTCCCTACGCCGCCGTAAACGAAGCGGTCAATCTCGCCGCCGTCTTCGGCAAGAGGAGCGCCGGCTCATTCGTAAACGGCGTATTGAGGGCGGCACTCGGCGGGATCGATGACATTAGATACCCCGACCCAAAAAGTGACCCGATATCATACATCTCAACATACTACTCCCTCCCAACTTGGTTATCCGAGTTTTTTATCGACACATTCGGATTTGAAAAGACAGAGAAAATCGCAAGGGCACAAAATGAGCGGCCCCCCACAACATTGAGGACAAACAGCCTCATGGGGGATAGAAATAATTTAATAGAGATTATGAAGGGGAAAAACCTCTCGGTTCGACCTGCGAAGTATTCTCCCTTTGGGGTAATCGTAGAGGGAGGAGGAGCCATCTCAAGACACGACCTCTTCAAAGAGGGATATTTCTCGCTTCAGGACGAGGCATCCCAGCTCGTTCCGATCATCCTCGATCCGAAGCCTGATATGAGGATCTTGGATCTTTGCGCCGCACCGGGCCTGAAAGGCACGTTCGCCGCCGAGCTGATGGGCGATAGAGGCTCTATCATATCGGTCGAGATAAACAGAAACAGGGCCGATTCGATCAAAGAAAATAAATCGAGGCTGGGGATCAATTCCGTAAAGGTGATCTCGGCCGATGCAAAAAGACTCCCTATTAAGCTGAACGAAAAATTCGACCGCGTACTGATAGACCCGCCTTGCAGCGCCCTAGGGATAATAAGGAGAAGCCCCGAGATAAAGTGGCGGCTAAAAATTGATAACATCAGGGTAATGATCAAAAATCAGAGATTGATCCTCGAAGAAGGGGCCGCACACGTAAAGAGGGGCGGGATACTGGTCTATTCGGTGTGCACAATCAATCCCGCCGAGGGGAAGGATATGATAGGCCAATTTCTCGGCGATCACCCCGATTTTTCGATAGATGACATATCACCCCTTCTGAGCAAGGGGTCCGGCCTCATCGATGATGACAAGGCCATCTTTACACCCCCCTACATTTTTGACGAGAGCGATCCGGATAAACCGGACGGATTTTTCGTCGCAAGGCTCAAAATGTGATGACCGGTTTTTCTATTCCCGACGATTATATTTAAAAAAATTTGACACGCATATAACATTCTGTTAAAAAGGCCTTGTTCCCTTTTTATTTACATATCTTTGGACGAAGTTTCGGCTCAAGAAATCTAATTCATATAGTAAATTTTGCCGGTTTCGAATATGGGAGAGAAAGACCATATCGGCCACAGGCAACGTTTGAGAGGGAGATTCTTAAAGTCCGGTGCGGAGAGTCTGTCGGATTATGAGATCATCGAGCTCCTTCTGACCTTTGCCATCCCGAGAAAAGACACGAAACCAATAGCCAAGGAGCTACTCCGGACGTTCAAGTCCCTCGAGGGTGTCTTCGAGGCGCCGACGGAAGATCTCATGAAGGTTTCAGGTATCGGGGAAAACGCCGCTTTTTTAATAAAGTTCTTCCTCGAGGCCCCCTCTTTTTACCTGAAAGATAAGATAAAAAAGAAGGAGTATCTCCACTCGGCAAAGGACGTCTTAAAATATCTCCAGCACTCCATGAAGTCTCTGAAAAATGAGATCTTTACGGTTATATTCTTAAACGCCAAAAATGAAATCATTCATACCGAGACCCTGCACGAGGGGACTTTAAATCAGTCGATCGTATATCCAAGGAAGATCATAGAAAGGGCCTTGAAATACAACGCATCTTCATTGATATTTGTCCACAACCACCCCAGCGGCCACGCAAAGCCCTCGACACAAGACCGCGAGATAACCCGAAATCTCGTCTTCGCGGCCCGAATGATGGATATGGATGTATATGATCATATCATCATCGGGCACAACGACTATTACAGCTTTGCCGAACAGGGCGACATAAAGCAGTTCAGGGAAAAATATATGATATTGAGGAGGGGATAGATTTGTTGTTGCCATCGCAAATAAGGGCGACTTTAATTTCTTATTCTAAAATGATATGATTGATCCAAAAAGTTACCAAGGGGGTAAATGTGTCTATCTTCTTAAAATATAGTAAAAAGTCCCTCGTCTATATTTTTTTTTCGCTTTTAATCACCATCCCTTTCGCACCTCCCTCGTTTTCAATCGACCTATCAGGTTACGAAATCATTGATCTCACACACCCCTTGGGTCAGACACAGCCGGGTGATACCGAAACCGGGGGCTCCCAACCCGACCTGCAATTTTCCCTCGGTGGGATGAGCGGGACATACGCCATTATATCCAATCCCCCGACTTCCGCAAAAGAAGTGCGGACCGATCTCCTGATACGCCCCGTCGTAGTGATCAACGTCGAGAGCTCGGCCGCAGAAGATCCCGACTTTGTCCTCGATTCCGAAAGCATCATGAGGTGGGAGATCTTTAACGGCGAGATCGCATCTGACTCGGCAGTCCTTGTCGAGACGGGGTGGGATAGGCTGTGGGGAGACGAGACGATCTATTTCAACTACGACGGGGGCGGAAATATGCACTTTCCGGGCATCTCCGCCGACGGTGTGAGATTTCTCACCGAAGAGAGGCATATAAAGGTGATCGGGATCGACGGGCCGGGCATCGACCCCGGATTCAGCAAAAAGACCGAGGCCACCGACCTCTTTGCGATGTCAGGTGGGCTTTTGCTCTTGAACCTAAAAGGCCTAAAGGTGCTCCCACCGAAAGGCGCCGCGATCTTCATCGGGATTTTGCCTATCGAGGGGGCGACGACATCCCCGGCGAGGGTCCTTGCACTCACCCCGAAAAGGTAATCCGCCCGGGAAAAATATCACAAAAAAAGAAGTCGGTTTTCCTTAAAAAAACCGACTTCCCACCGGACAAGACCGACCTTTATCCCTTCTTTGAAAATTTTTCAATGATTTATGGCGACAGACTGTAGGAAGAACGGGAAAAGCGTCCTGATTTCATATTTTGCAATTCCGTTTCCCTTAAGGATAGCCTTGATCTCACGCGACATATACGCCGCCCTGATCTGATCTATATCCCTATTTTTTACGGGCAGATAATATAGCCACCACACCCTCTTGAGATCACCGATGTATAAAACCCCGTCATCTTTCAGGGCGCCAAAGAGATTTCCGATACATTTTTTCGGGTCATCCCAGTGATGCAGAGAATAGATCGAATAGATGAGATCAAATTTGCCGAGTCTCTTTACATCCTCTTCTTTGTTGGCATCACATATCAAATAATCTATCCTGTCATCCAGCCCCTTGTCTCTAATTCGCTCCTTCGCCACGGTTGCCATATCCTTCGAGATGTCAAATGCCGTGACCTGTATGTCGGGATTTGCCTCGGCGAAGAGACAAGTCATGATCGCCGGCCCCGCCCCGACCTCGAGGCATTTCCCCACTGGCCCCAAAGCCTTCATCTCTTTCAAAAAAGGTCCGTACATCATATTTGCATGCCCCTCATGAATCCTTGCATATTCCCTCGCGTTTTCGATCCCGCTCAAACCCTCGTCTTTATGTTCAATCCTCTTCATCAAAAAAATCCTCCATAATCTTCAATCATCTTATCGCCAGAGCGCGAAGCACGTATCCTCGATCTTTTATGTCCTGCCAATCCTCAACGAAAAAACCGCTCCTCCCCAGAAGATCAACAATCTCATCCTTTGAATAGATGCGGAGATCGCTTGACCCTCGAAATCTCACGATGGAATCAAAAAGCCGCCGGATTCGGCCGGTGCGCTCGACATTTGCGATTACCAAACTCCCGCAGTGTTTGATCACCCTCTTCATCTCACAAATGACACCCTCGGGATCAAAAAATCGGCAGAATAAACCGTCGCACACCACCACATCGAAGCTGTTTTTACCCCACGGGAGCCTCCCATAATCGCGGGCGTAAATCTCAACGTCATTTCCGAGCCTTTCCCTCGCGACCTCTATCATCTCTTCGGAACTGTCGACGCCGAAGGCCGATATCTTCCTGTCTCTGATTATTTGAGACAGGAGCTCCCCGTCTCTACAGCCGATATCCAGAATGGAATCGAAATCAATCTCCCCCAGAAGTTTTACGACGGCGTCATATTTTGTGTGTGAATTTCCCATACTGTTTAATAAGCCCGAACCCATCTCCTGTGGATTAAAATCCCTTTTCAACCCCACCTCATATATTTTTTCTGCGACATAATACATAACCGATCTTCTTTCTCTTCCCACATGGGCCGAAATCAGATGCCGTCCGACCCATGTGGGAAAACTCATCGACCAACCCTACTTGCCACCCTTCTCCTTTTCACCCTCGATCTTCTTTACGTAGGCATCGAATGCGGCCTTTCCCTCTTCGCGCCAGAAATCCCTGTAGTAGCCCCGCCATTTCCTCGACGACCAATCGAAGTGTGATCCCTCTCTCTGGAATCCATTGAACGGCCCGAAGAATTCGTGGTGGTACGACTTGCTTTTGAAGTCACGGTGCCCAGGACCGAATACCGTGAAGAAGATCCTCGCCAGGATGAAAAGCCCGAAGGCCTGCCAGTAGGTGATCACGCCGATCCCGAATATGGCCGGCATGAGCCAGTTCCATAAGAGCTTTATGAAGAAACCGAATGCAAACGCAAACAGTACGGCAAAGATGATCCCGACAAAGACCATGCCGATTACATGGGGCACCCTCCTTGCC
>CAZDOD010000039.1:0-4868 GCA_964506935.1 uncultured Thermodesulfobacteriota bacterium
AAAGCCGGGCGTCCCCTTTTCTACGAGAAACCCCCCGATCCCGTCTTCGGTCTTCGCCCACACGATCGAAACATCGGCGATGCTCCCGTTGGTGATCCACATCTTTGCACCGTTGATAACATATTCATCCCCCACCTTTTTGGCACTCGTCACCATCCCGCCGGGATCGGAGCCGTGGTCGGGCTCGGTAAGGCCAAAGCACCCCACTGCCTCGCCCTTCGCCAAGGGGGGGAGCCACCTGTCTTTCTGCTCATCGGACCCAAAAGCATATATCGGGTACATGACGAGGGAGTTCTGCACCGAGATAAAGCTCCTCAGCCCCGTGTCACCCTTCTCGAGCTCCATGCAGGCGAGCCCGTAGCAGACGTTGTTCATCCCGGCACAGCCGTAACCCTTCGTCTTTATCCCGAAGAGGCCTAGCTCGGCGATCCTGGGCACTATCTCGAGGGGAAATTTCGCCTCCTCGAAGGAATCCTCGACTAGCGGCAAAAACTCATCCTCGACAAATGACCTTACGGTATTTCTGACCATTATCTCTTCGGGGAACAGCATCTCTTCGATATTGTAGAAGTCAAGACCTTGATAAGACATCTTTTTTCCCCTGACTAAAAAGTCTCTTGAGGGTTTATTACAAAGCGGATAGGGTTTCCATCTTTTTCGGCCATCTTTCTCATCCCATCATTTATATCATCGAGCGAAAGGATTGCGGTGACCGAGTTTGAGAGATCTATTTTACCCTCACCTATAAGAGAAAAGATCATCTCCATCTCGTCTTTGGCGTATCCCATCGAGCCGAGGATCGAGAGCTCTTTTCCGACGAAGACACGAATCGGCGGGAGGCTTACCCTTTCCATCCCGATCCCCACGATTACGAGCCTCCCACCCCTTTTGAGTCCCTTCATGGCAGAAAGGACGACCTCGGGATTCCCGACAAACTCGATTGCGACATCGACCCCATCTCCTCCGGTTAATTCTGAGATTTTTCCATTGACATCCTCTTTTGTCGGATTTATCCCGAAATCGGCCCCTACACCCTTCGCCCTGTCTATCAGCTCGTCCTTTATGTCAACGGCGATCACCTTTTCGGCGCCAAGCGCCTTTGCAAACATCACGCCGTGGTATCCGAGGCCGCCGCACCCGAAGACCGAGACCACTTCACCGCCCCTTATCTTTGCCCTTCGGTATGTTGCGTGAAACGCCGTGGAGACGGCGTCCGAGAGTAGGGCGCCCACCTCAAACGGGATGTCATCAGGGAGGAGAAAGAGATTTTCCTCCGGCACAACGACATACTCGGCAAAACAGCCGTCCTGAAATATCCCAAGGATCTTATTTTTCGGGCATAGATAGTCTTTTCCTGAGAGACATAAACTGCATTCTCCGCACGGGATGCCGGGGTAGATACCGACGCGATCGCCTACCTTCAGAACACTCACACCTTCTCCCAATTCATCGACGACCCCCGCCCCCTCGTGGCCGAGGGTGATCGGAGTAAAGAAAGTCGGGAAGAGGCCCTCGACGGCGATATGGACATCCGTGCCGCATATCCCGCAGGCGAAGACCCTGACCAAGACTTCTCCCTCTTTCGGCGTCGGCCTTTCGATCTCTTCAATTACGAGGGGCTTTTTCGCCCCGTAAAATCGTGCTGCCCTCATAGCAACTATACCTCAAGCTTATATGCCCTTATAACATTTTCCCGCAGAAATTTTTTCTTAGATACGTCATTTAGCCCTAGATCCTCGACCTCCTTTATCGTCCTGTCGTAAGAGAGGAGGGGATAGTCGGTGCCATATAACGCCTTGTCCTGACCGTAGGTATTTATGAAGTTTACGAACGACTTCGGAAAGTGTCTCGGCGTGCGGGCGCTCGTTTCGATATAGACGTTCGGATGCTTCCAAGCTAGTACCATCATCTCCTCGTGCCACGGCTGTCCGAGGTGGCAACCGACGAAATTGACCTCCGGAAACGATAGTGCCACCTCATCTAGATATATCGGCCTTCCAGGCTCGGAAGGGAGTAGGGGGCCGGTGTGTCCGACCTGAATCGCCACCTGAACGTCGAGCTCGGCACACTTGGCGTATATCGGCCAGTACATCTTTGCATTGGGCGGGCTCCCGACCATCCCGTCGCCGTAGGCGTAAGGTTCGAGCCTGAGTATCCTGATACCGAGATCATTTACCATATACTCGAGGTCCCTTATCGCCTTCATGGGTTTCTGCATCGGGTTTATCGTCCCCGACCCGATAAATCGCTTGGGATGTTTTTTTACGGCGTCCGCCACCATCTCATTCGTGATATGCACCGGGCCGAACTCGAAGGCGGTCAGGATACAGTACTCCACATCGTTTATGTCCATCTCCTCGATCATCTCCTCGGCGCTGTATCCGCCCTCCAGCCTCTCGAGCGTTCCATACATCTTGAATATGTGCCTGATCGATTCGGGCCATTTGAAACTCGGGTCTTTCCCCATGAGTCCGCCCCAGGCGTCGATTGCTCCGATCTTAAATGCCATCTTATATACCCCCTTTATCTCAGACATCGATTGAAAAGCGAGTTACGATCTCTCTCATGATCTCGCTCGTACCGGCACCAACTGTAAAGCCAGAGACCTCCCTGTATATGCGTGAGACCTCGTATTCATCCATGATCCCGTAGCCGCCGAATATCTGCATGCACTCGGCCGCAACCTTTTTGGCGTTCTCGGTTACGAATATCTTTGCGGTGGAGATCTCGGAATGGGCGTTACCCGTCTTGACGAATCTGTCGACGGCGTAATATGTGATGAGCTTTGAGGCGACTATAGTGGTCAAGACGTCCGCAAGCCTGTGTCTCCAAACCTGATGCTTAATAATCGGCTTTCCGAATACCTCACGCTCCTGGGCATACTTCACGGCATCCTCATAGGCGATCTGTATCATACCCACTACAAAGAAGGTGACCACGAGCCTCTCGCCCTGGAAATGGTCCAATATATATCCGAAGCCGTTTCCCTCTTCACCGAGAAGATACCTCTGAGGTATCTTGCAGTCATCGAAAAAGATCTCAGAGGTGTGGCTCGTGTTGGCGGCGATCTTTTTTAGAGACTTCCCTACGGCGAAACCCTTGACATCGGTGGGGAGGATTACGAGGCTTAAACCGCCGGGGCCTTCACTACCCGTCCTTACGGCGAGGGTTACAAAATTGGCTATGTTGCCGTTCGTGATAAAGGTCTTAGATCCGTTTATAACATAGTCGCCCCCAACTTTCTTGGCGGTCGTTTTGATACCCCCAACATTGGAGCCGAAGTCAGGTTCCGTAACGCCGAGGGCCGCTATCTTTTCGCCGGCGATTGCGGGCATGAGAAACTCCTGTTTCTGTTCCTCGGTCCCAACGTCGTCTATGACCCCTATTGCGAACTCAGAGTGGGCAAGCATATCCACGGGCAGTCCGACCATACCGGAGCGCATCAGCTCCTCACACAGGATACAGGTATACCAATAGTCGAGATCCGTCCCGCCGTATCGTTCGGGGAACCTTATCCCCAGAAAGCCCATTTCAGCAAATTCCTTGAAGACATCCCTGGGATAGTCGCACCTTTCTTCCCACTCCTTTGCGTGGGGTTTGAGACGTCCTTCGGCGAACTTCCTCACGGTCTGTCTGAAGAGCTCGTGGTCTTCATTAAAATATATTGAAAAGTCAAACATTTTTTCACCTCTACCCCAAAATCTAAAACAGTTTCAAAAACACCCATCAGATTGGGCCGAAAGAGGGGCTAATTCGAGATGGGATTACTTCAAAAACCTCATAAACTCATTTCTGAACTAATTACCATAATACTTTTATCGTTTTTTAGTCATTTTTCAGTTAAAAAAATGGAAGAAATAAAAGGGTAAATATTTTACTTCTTCCTTATCCCATAACCCAGAAGGTTATTCATGATTTTGAGCATCTCCTTGAAGGGATACTTTTTATCGGGGGAGAACTCCTTTATGACGAGAAAAAGCCCAAAGTGATACAAGAGATATGACACCTTGTTTAGGTCGAGATCCTCCCTTACCTCCCCCTCTTCAACACCCTTTTCGAGGAGCTTTTTTATCAGCGCAACGATCTCCTTTTCCTGTATCTTCTGTCCCTCCATAGCTACATAAGGGAGGACCATCTCATCATCACCCACCAGGGTGCTTTTCAGGAAGTTGTTGTTTGAATAGTAATCTACAGTGATATAAAAGAGCTTCCTTATCTTCTCGCCCACCCCGACATCGTCGCTTATAATGTCGGAGAAGAGATCGGTAAAAATCCTGAGCTCCTCTTCAACAAGCTTCTTATATATATCCGTTTTGTTGTCGAAGTAGAGATAGATAGTCCCCTTCGCAATGCGGGCGTCGTTGGCTATCTCCTCGATAGTAGTCTTTTTGAATCCGAATCTGTTGAACCTCTTGAGGGCCGTGTCCAAAATCAGCTTTTCCTTTTCTTCCGAGGAGTGTTTCATCGATACCACCTTTATCAATATCTATTTGTTATATTATCCACTGATTTTGCAACGATTGCAACCCTTTGTAAAAAAGAAAATCGTCTCCGGTAAACACACTACTTTTTCTCCTTTTTGGCTATTTCCTCGTCTCTGAGTTTTTTCCTCAAGACCTTTCCCACCGCCGTCACAGGCAGCTCTTCTTTGAATTCGATGATTTTTGGGACCTTGTATGCCGCAAGATTCTCCTTACAGTATTTGATGATCTCGTCTGTGGTCGCCGTCTCTCCTTCTCTCAACTGGATAAACGCCTTGACAGTCTCCCCCCTGTATGCATCGGGGATTCCGACGGCACAGGCGTTTTGTATCTTCGGGTGTGCATAGAGGACCTCGTCTATCTCCCTCGGATATATGTTGTATCCGC
>CAZDOD010000039.1:4878-19723 GCA_964506935.1 uncultured Thermodesulfobacteriota bacterium
CATATCCTTCTTCCTGTCAGCTACATAGAAGAATCCCTCCTCATCCATCTTCCCGATATCCCCTGTATAGAGCCATCCGTCCCTCAGGGCCTCCTTTGTGGACTTTGGATTGTTCCAGTACCCCTTCATAACCTGCGGGCCCTTTACACAGATCTCTCCCAACTCGCCAATGGGCATCTCTTTTTTGCCCGTCTTTATGTCCATTATCTTCGCCTGTGTGTAGAGCTTCGGGACGCCGACGCTTCCGGGTTTCCGCGGGCCTCCGATGGTATTGGCATGGGTTACCGGTGAGGCCTCGGTGAGGCCGTATCCCTCGACGATCTTTCCGCCCGTGATATCCTCAAACTTCTTCATGACGTCAACGGGCATCGGGGCGGCTCCGGAGAAACAACCCTTGAGTGAATCTATCTTGAATTTTTTCAACTGGGGATGGTTGAGAAGGGCGACGTACATCGTCGGGACTCCGGGGAAGTAATTTACCCTGTACTTTGAGATAGCCTTTATCAACATATCGGCATCGAAGCGGGGGATCAGGATAATCGTGTCGCCCATATACGTTGCCATGCACAGGGCAAGGGTCATGCCGTATGCGTGGAAAAAGGGCATAAGGGCGACAAAGATCTCTTTGCCGTGCACGGAATTTGCGAATATGCTCTCGGTCTGCCGCATATTGAAGGCGAGATTCTTGTGGGTCAACATCACCCCCTTCGGGAGACCGGTAGTTGCCGATGTGTACTGGATTGCAATCAGGTCAGAAAGTTCAAGCTTCACCTTCGAAGCCATTGGGGAGTGCCCAGCTATGAGATCGACAAAATCGTATTCGTTCTTATCTGGCTCAAATTTGGGCCACATTCCATCCTTTTTCGCCTTGATCTTATAGAAGGGTTTTTTAAGGCCGGGGAGGTAATCAATGATCCCGCCGTAGATGAATTTTTCGATCTTCGTGCCCTCAGACGCCTTTCTTATCCTGTCCCTCAACAGGTTTAAGGCTATATAGACTTTCGCCCCCGAATCATCGAGGATATATTTGATTTCTCTCTCGACCAAGAGGGGATTGATCTGCACCATGATAGCCCCCGTCTTTGCCGTGGCAAAAAAGCTTATGGCCGAATGTGGTATGTTAGGAAACGAGATGGCCACCCTGTCGCCCTTTTTTACTCCGAGCTTAATCAGTTCCGTTGAGAGGCGGTCTACCATATCGCTAAATTCACTGTAGGTTATTTTTTTGCCCATGAATATAAGAGCGACATTGTCAGGATATTTTTTTACCGATTCTTCGAAATACTCGACGACATTTTTATCGTCGTATTCAAAATGCTTAAAATGGTTTCCATCGTGCACCCACTTCCAAGGCTCTTTCATGACTGCCCCCCGTAAAAACTATTAATATATTATACTATTCACCTCTGAATTCAGGTTCACGCCTTTCCAATAATGCCCGTATCCCTTCCTTAAAATCATCCGTCCCAGTAAGCAACGCCTGTGCCTTTCCCTCGATATCGAGAAAGGCCTGATAGTCGATACCATAGGAGGTGTGCATCAACGCCTTTGCCTGAGCGAAGGCCAGCGGAGGATTCGATGCCATGGCGAGTGCGATCTTTTGTGCCTCCTTCTCAAGCTCGTCCTCCTTAATCACAAAATTTACGAGTCCCAATTCCAACGCCAATTCGGCGTCTATCGTCTTTGCCGAAAACAGGATCTCTTTTGCCCTCCTCATCCCGATTATCCTCGGCAGGATGTAGAGGAGTCCAAAGTCGGGTATAAGACCGATCCTCATAAAGGCGGGAACAAACCTTGCGACTTCGCTCGCTATTACCATATCGGCCGACAGTGCAAGCCCCATCCCGGCTCCGGCAGCGGTGCCGTTGACGGCCGAGATGTATGGCTTTTCGAGCGAAAAAAGCCTTTTCGCCAAAAGGCTACCCCTCCCGAATCTTTTAGCGGCTTCTCCCGCTGATATACCTTTTGCGTAGTTCTTTACGTCGCCTCCCGCCGAAAACGCCTTTCCCTGACCGGTTATGACGAGCGCCCTGATACTGTCTTCCTTCCTCAGCTTTTCGATTAGATCCAAGAGGTCCGATACCATCTCGGGGCTAAGCGCGTTCATATGGTCGGGTCTGTTGAGGATCGCCCACAGGATGCTATCCCTCATCTCGATCTTTACGGTATCATATTCTGAAATTTTCATAAATCTAAATCCTCTAAAGCCTCAATATCTCCCTCGCCTCGATCGGAGTCGCCGGGACGGCACCAAGGTCTCTTATGATCCTTACCGCCTTCTCGACGAGTGAGGCGTTGCTTGGGGCGAGGACACCTTTCTCCAAATATATATTATCCTCGAGGCCGACCCTGACATGGCCCCCCATGAGCACCGCCATGGCGACTACCTCAAACTCGTGTCTCCCGATGCCGGTTGCGTGCCACGTCGAGCCTTCTGGGATGGTCTCCGCGAGGTGGAGGTAGTTCTTAACGGTCGGTTTTGGGCCTTGGCCGGGCATCCCCAAGACGAAGTTGAAGTGCATCGGCTCCTTTATCACCCCGATATCTCGTAGCAGCATCGCATTGGATATCATCCCGAGGTCGTATATCTCTAGCTCGGGCCTGACTCCGCAGTCTAGCATAGAACGGGCGATAAATTCGAGGTCCTTAAAACTCTGGGTGAGGTTGAAGTCAACTATCCACTCCTTCTTATCTTTATTGTATCTCCCGGTGAGACCCGAGCCTACGCTGAAGGATGCGAAGTCGGGCCTGAGTGCCGGCACCATGGCGATCCTCTCCTCAAGGGGTATGGTTGCCGCCCCGCCAGTAGAGAGACAGAAGATTGCGTCGGCCCTTTCCCTTATCCCATCGACTATCTCTTTGAATACCTCCGGGTCGGCGGTCGGCCTTCCATCTTTATCGCGTGCGTGGATGTGGATTATCGCCGCCCCTGCCGAGAGGCAGTCTACGGCCTGCTCGATAATCTCGTCTGGGGATATCGGTATATTCGGATTAGCCTCTTTGCTCTGACGGGCGCCCGTCATGGCGGCCGTTATGACGACTTTACGCATATTCTTCTCCTATCAGATCTTGACGGATGCATTTCCGGCCGCAACCGTCTCACCCCTCTGGTTTTCGCACGTAACGCTGCATTTGGCGAAGTTCTCCCATACCTCGACTACTTCCCCCGTGCATGTAATTTTGTCCTTTGGCCTTACGGGGGCCAAAAAATTTATCTCCATTTGCCCGCCGTTTATCCAACCCTCTCTATAAAATTCGCTCATTACCTGCGATATATAGGCGAGTGTCAACATGCCATGGGCGATGGTACCGCCGAAGATTGTATCTTTGGCGAACTCGGGATCTATGTGGAGGGGATTGAAATCGCCGGATGCCTCGGCGTATAGATCGATCTTCTCTTGCGTGATCTCCCTTACGACGGTCGGGAGCTTATCCCCCGTATTGAACACCCTTTTCATATCGTAACCTCAATTTTACTATTTAGGCCAGATACCGCTCATCATCCCGGTCAGGAGATGATCTCCACCTCCGTCAAAGACCTTACTCTCTATTACTGCGTATTTCCGATCCTTCTTTATATGTTTATCGACTATCTTGACTTTTATCTTTAGCTTTTCCCCGGCCCTCACAGGCTTTATAAATTTGTAATACTGTTTTGCGTGTATTGCGCCCGGAGGCATCTTGTGATCCCTAAGTGCAACCCGTATCGTCGTAAACAGGGCCGCGATCGTGGGCGGTGCGGCCGATCCGTCGGGTTCAACTTCATCTTCTACTGCCTCGATGTATTTTTTTACCTGTTCGGGTCTAAGCTCGTATGTCGCATCAGCAAATTCCATCCCGACATACATATCGTCATATAAAAGATATTTGTCCATCTTTTTCTCACATCACCATGCCACCGTCGACACACAGTATCTGTCCGGTGATATAGCTTGAATCATCGCTTGCGAAAAATACGAATGCCGGGGCCACCTCATCGGGCTCGGCCCATCTTCTCATCGGTATCCGTTCGAGATAGATGTCCTTTAGCTTCTCGTCGGTCATGATCTTTTCGGTCATCCTTGTTGCCGCGCTGGGGGCGATGCAGTTTACGGTGATGTTGTAGCGGGCGAGCTCTCTCGCAGCGGATTTGGTGAGGGACGCCACGGCACCCTTCGCGGCACTGTAGTTGACTTGGCCTATCGTTCCGACGAGGCCGGCGGCAGACGTGACATTGATGATCTTCCCGTAATTTCTCTCCCTCATGTGACCGACAACCGACTGGATGCACATAAAGGCACCGCCGACGTGGACCTCGATGACCTTGTTGAAATCTTCCATCGTCATTTTATGGAGCATCGCGGGCTTTATAATTCCGGCGTTGTTAACGAGGATATCGACATGCCCGAACGTATCTATTGCGCTCTTTACGACCCTTTCGATATCCTCCCTATTTGTTACATCTGCCTTTATCGAGATCGCCTCTCCTTTGCTGTTCTTTATCTCTTTCACGACCTCTCTTCCGGGGTCTTCGTCGTATTCAGCTATCACGACATTTGCCCCCTCACCGGCAAGGGCAATCGAGACGGCCCTTCCAAGCCCCCTCCCGCCGCCGGTAACTATCGCCACCCTATCTTTGAGCTTCATCTATTTACCTCCATTATCTAAATATTCTGGGAATCTCACCCGAAAGGATGTCTCTGAAATCGGGGTGGGCGATCTCGACCAATGCCTTTGCCCGCTCTTTTGTGCTTTTATTGTCAAGACGTGCCACTCCGTATTCCGTGACCACATAGTTCACGAGCCACTTGGGGAGGGTTACGGGGGTTCCCTCCGAGATCCGGGGGACTATTGTGGATACCTCCCCCTTTCTCCTCGTCGACGGGAGGGCGATGATCGATTTCCCGCCTTGGGAACAATACGCCCCTACGGCGAAATCCAAAAGCCCCCCGAACCCGATCTGGATATTTCCCAAGCACTCTGAGTTGACCTGACCCGCAAGGTCGACCTCTATGGCGGAGTTTACGGCGTGAAGGTTTTCAATACTCCCAAGGGTCGCCTGACTGTGTGTATATTCATATGGATACATCGAAAAGATCGGATTTTCATCGATGTAGTCGTAGAGCCTTTTCGTGCCGACCGCCTCGGCTATGACGATCTTTCCCCTGTCTATCGACTTTTTCATATTGGTCACGGCGCCCGATTCAAAAAGCCCTATGATTCCGTCCGAGACCATACCGGAATGGATTCCGAGGTCTTTTTTCTCGTAGAGGGCGCTGTATACGGCATTGGGTATGCTTCCGATACCGAGCTCAATGGTCGATCCGTCGGGGATTAATTCCGACACTAAATCGGCGATCTTTTTGTCGCTTTCGGTTGGTTCTCTTCCCCCAATCCCAAAGAGGGGCTTTTCGGCCTCTATCATGCAATCGACTCTATCAATTGGTATCGTCGTCCTCCCCCATGTCCTCGGTACCTCGGGATTTATCTCGGTGATCACAATCGGGGAATTTTTGGCCGCACCGAGGGCGTATCCCACGGATGTGCCGAGGTTGAGATTCCCCTTTTCGTCGGAGGGTGAGGTCTGGACTAAAAATACATCTGGAAAAAGTGGGCCGCCCGGAGATATTGCATCCGAGATTCGGGAGAGGGGGAGGGAAACAAATTTGATATTACCCTCCCTCACAAGACGCATGATGCGCGGATTGATCTGCCATGTTGTGTAGCTTATTAAGCCGTTGTATTCACCTTTTAAAAAATCGCAATCCCCAAGCGAAAAGCCGCTTACGAGCTCTATCGTTTTAAGCCTCTCCCTATCTTCAAGAAGCGCAGAGATCAGGAGTGTCGGCTCCGATGTCCCCATGAGGGCCAGGACCCTTGAGTTCGGCTTGATTTTGCTTATCGCTTCCTTCGGGCTTACGACCTTCGGCATATCTCTATTTTTCCTTTTTCCCGAAACCGGTTAGGCCTTCCATCGCCTCGTGTGAGCTGAGACAGACAACGGCGGAATTGACCGAGACCTTGCAGGCGGTCTCGAGATCTGTCGTCATCCAACGAAGGATCACGTCCTTTTGCATGGCGAGGCCGACGGGCGGCTTTGCGGCGAGGTTTCTCGCCCTTGCCATCACCGACTCTTCGAGCTTATCCTTCGGCACCATCTCGGTCACGAGCCCGACCTCTTTGATCTTTTTTGCATCCCATACCTCGCCCATGAGCACGAGGTCCTTGGCGTTCCATATGCCGATGACCATCGGGAGGATTGCGGCCTCAACGACCGTGGGTATCCCCATGTTGACCTCCGGCATCTGAACCTTCATGTCGTCGGCGGCGATGATAAAGTCGCATGACAGCGACATCTCAAGCGCCGCGCCAATGCACCAGCCGTGGACCATGGCGATGACCGGCTTTTCGAAATAGCGTATTACACGGCAGGTCTCGTGGATGTTCATCGTCCATTTTCTGCCGACCCACGGGCTTACAGCGAGCTCTGCCGTCAGCTTTACATCGGAGCCGGCGGAAAATGACCTCCCGGCGCCTTTGATGACGACGACCCTGACTTCTTCGTCCCTCGCGAACATCCCAAATGCCCATTGGATTTCGTAAAACATGTCCCAGTCTATGGCGTTGAGCTTTTCGGGGCGGTTGAGCGTCAATAATGCTATCTTTCCGTCATCAATCTTCTCAACGACTATCCTCTTAAAAAAATTGTAGTCCATTTTTCCTCCACTTCTTAAAAGATGGGAAAGTCTATGCCGATCTCTCTCGTCTTATTTAGGAACATACCCTGTGGGTCGGCTAATTCCCTCAGTATCTTTAGCTCTTTATCGGTCGGTGGTTTTGTGTGTTCCAATTTGTCTGCCACATCGATATCCCAGCCGACCTCCTTCTTGACATCTTCAACTTTGTATTTCGGGTGAACGGAACCGAGATACATCACTTTCGTTTTATCTTCGAACATAAAGACGCCCATGGTCGTGATCACCTTTTGGGGGCCTTTTCCGAAGAGTCCAAGTTTTTCTCTCTCTCCCGCCCCTCCGAGGTATCCTGGAGTCGTTATGTAATCGAGCTTCGGAAGAAACCTCCTTTTATCCTGCTCAAGCACAATGATGGTTTTTTGGGCGAAGGTTGCGATGTCGCATGCGCCGCCGCTTCCTGGGAGCCTCACCTTCGGCTTTTCGTAGTCCCCGATCACGGTCGAATTGATATTTCCATACATGTCCACGGCGCTGGCAGACAGTATGCCGAGATCAACGTGGCCGCGAGAGAGTCCGGAGCCTAAGGTGTCAAAGGTCTCCCCTGTCATATCCGCACCGACCGAAAGCGAGGGGTCGACTGTGCTGATCGGAAACCTCGAAGGAGTTCCGGTATATACAATTCCCGCCTCGTATAGAAATACGGCGTTCGGCGCGTGATAGCATCGGGCGAGCATCGCCGGCAAAACCGGCCAGAATGTCCCGACGAAGACGACCATATCATCGGTTATCTCGCGAGCAACACAAACGGTCATCATCTCTATGTCGGTGTATTCGGCATCCATAGGTCAGTATCTATCGAAATATCCGTAATTTACGGGACTAGTGCTATATCTTCGTGCCCTCAATTTGCGAAGTCTCCTTTTCCCCAATTTTTTTATATATTCTTTTCTGTCTGGTACTCCGAAGACCCAGTCATCGAGAAATGTCTTAAATCCCTCCTCGGTCCTCGTAAGCTTCTCGTAGTGCGGGAAAAACTCCCAGTCACGGTCGTAGTACCCTTGGACATATTCGGGGTGGGCACCCCACGGTTCCTCGACCACGGCCGATACCCGATATGCGGGGATGATCGTCCTGTTTGGGTCTCTCCTGATCTTTTTTCTATCCACGATTTCTTCTGTCGAGATGATGATCCTATCTGATGAGAGCATCCCGTATTTTATCCCTCCGAAAAAGCCCCACATCTGGGCGTTGCCAAAATTGTCGGCCCTCTGTAGGTGCAGAATTCCGACATCGTGTTTTATCGGCGGGATAAGGCAGACCTTTTCCCCGTCAAAGGGAGAATCGATTACCTTGAGCTTTTTCTCACCCAAAAAACTTTTTTTCTTTATAAAGTCGGTCCCAAGCATGGTTTTTGTAGCGATGAATGGCAATCCCATTGCACCGGCGAAGTATGCGAGGTTCATCCCCAATAGGGAATATTCTTCGAGGGCGATACTTTTGGGTATCCCATTTTCCATCGCCCTGCGAAAGGCGTGGGCGGGGAGGGGGACATTGTTCCAGATGTAACACGTGATAACCCGGTCAACGCAACTAGCACCGATGAGCTGATCCATAAAGAGGGTGCCGCCGAGGGTCGTTATCGTGAGGTTTTTCTTTTTCTGTCTGATGATCTCATGGACGGCGGCGTTGGGCACCCCGTGGACAAAACCCCCTATGTGGACGGTGTCTCCATCCTTGACATATTGGGATACGGCTTTTTGCATATTCATGAGCTTTTCCTTCATCACTCCCCCTTGAGTATCATCGCCCCGGCAATCCCCTGTCCGCCGCACAGGGCGGCGAGGCCCAATTCCCCCGGTTTTAAAATATGGGAGAGGTGAAGTAAAAGCCTCGCCCCGCTGTAGCCGGTCGGGTGGCCGAGGGCGATCGCCCCACCATGGACGTTTAATCTCTCCCTGTTCCATTTCAGCTCTTTCTCGTTGGCGAGGATCTGGACGGCGAAGGCCTCGTTGATTTCGAGGTATCTGATGTCATCGAGCGAAAGGTTGACTTTTTGAAGGAGCCTCGGTATCACAAGGGCAGGGCCGTCTGTGAAGTCCTCAGGCTTTATACCCATAAACTCGTAGCCCACTATGTGAACCATAGGTTTCAGCCCCAGTTTTTCTGTCTTTTCCCTTGAGCCGACAAGGAGCGCCGCAGCACCGTCGGTGATGCCGGAGGCGTTTCCCGCCGTCACCGTTCCGTCTTCCATATAGGCCGGACGGAGCTTTGCAATTTTTTCTAATGATATATCTTCCCTGAAGCATTCGTCCTTATCAAATAGTCTCTTTGGCTCCTTTCTCGTCGGGGGTATTTCAATCGGGATCACCTCATCGGAAAAAACGCCGTCGTCCCACGCCGATTTTGCTTTTTTGTGGCTCTCTATGGCGTAGATGTCCTGCTCTTCGCGGGAGATGTTGTACCTCTGGGCGGTCCTCTCGGCAATCTCGCCGACCCTCATCCCCGATGTGGGGTCGACTATCGACGCAAAGGAGTCGGTGAGAACCATATCCCCCATTCGTTGGCCGGAAAATCTCATCCCCTTCAATAAATGGGGCATGTTGCTCATGCTCTCAAAACCGCCCGCAATGATGATGTTCGCCTCACCGAGTCTTATCTCCTGGGACGCTATGGCGACGGCCTTGAGCCCCGCGGGGCAGACCTTTATCACGGTAAAGGCGGGCGTCTTTAAGGGTATCCCGCCGAGATAGGCGGCCGAGCGCGCGGGATTAAGGCCGACGCCGTCAAGGCGGTTACAGGCCATAATTACGTCGTCGACGAGATCTACATCAATCCCAGTCCTGTCGACAAGACCGGCTATCGCCTTTGCGCCCAGCTCATAGACCTGAAATCCCAAGAGGCTTCCGCCGAATCGTCCGATCGGGAGCCTCACTCCTCCTGCAATTACAACGTCTTCTATCTTCATATCCTATCTTCCTTTAAAGTCGGGTTTTCTCCTCGAAAGAAAGGCGCTCATCCCTTCTTCTTTATCTTCCGAGGCGAAATTTACGGTTATCAGCGCCTTGGAATAGTCGATCGCCGTCTCGAGATCGGTATAGAGCCACTTGTTTGTTACCTCTTTTTGTATCCTTAAGGCTATGGGTGAGACCGAAGCGAGCTTCTTCGCCTCTTCTGTGGCTTCCTCCATAAGTTCATCGTCTTTGACTATTCTGTTTACGATTTTTAGCGACTTTATCCTCTCGATATCCCAGACCTCCCCGAACAGAACGAGTTCCTTTGCGTGGAGGATCCCCATCTGTCTCGGGAGGAGGGCCACCTCTACGATCGAGGGGAAGCCTGTCTTTATCTCGGGCATGTAGAATTTTGTTGTCTGGCCCGCCACGACGAAATCGCCGGAGACCATCATCTCAAGCGCCCCTCCGATCACGAAGCCGGAGACGGCGAAGATTACAGGCTTGGGGAAGAGACGGACCTTCTTGATAGTGGCGTGGAGGTTCTTATTCATAAACTGCCACACGGTCGATCCCGTCTGCGCACCCGATTCCTTTACATCGATTCCGGCCGAGAAATTCTTCCCCTCGCCCCTGATTATAAGCACCCTGATGTCATCGTCCGTTTCGGCCTCGTCGAGGGCGTCCCTGATTTCGGAAAGTAGACTCATCGACAGGGCGTTCACCTTGTGTGGACGGTTGAGGGTGAGGACGGCTATACGGTCTTTTCGTTTCTCGTAGACAATTTCTTTGTATTTACTGTTTTCCATAATAATTCCAAATATTTATCAGCGCCCCTTAAAATCCGGCTCCCTCTTTTCGAGGAATGCCCTCATCCCCTCCTCCTTGTCCTCGGAGGCGAAGTTGATCGAGATTATCGCCTTAGAGTAATCGATCGCGGTCTCGAGGTCGGTTGAGAGCCATTTTTGTGTTACCTCCTTTTGGATCATGAGGGCAAGGGGGGAGAACTTTGCGAGCTTTCTCGCAGCGGTCATCGCCTCGTCTCTTATCTGATCGTCCGGAAGCACACGATTTACCATGTTGAGCTCCCTAATTTTGTCCGCATCCCAGATATCTCCGAAGAATACGAACTCCTTTGCATGGAGGATCCCTATCTGGCGGGAGACGATCGCGGCCTCAATGATTGATGGGATACCTATCTTGACCTCGGGCATGTAGAATTTCGTAGACTCGCCCGCCACCACGAAATCTCCTGATATCATCATCTCGAGCGCGCCGCCGATGACATATCCGTGGACGGCGAATATGACCGGAAGCGGGAAGAACCTGACCTTCTTGATCGTCTTATGGAGATACTCGTTCATGAAGAACCAGAAGCTCTTCGCATCCTGCGCCTTCATCTGTGTGACATCGGTTCCCGCCGAAAATGACGTCCCCTCGCCCCAGATTACAAGCGCCCTCAAATCCGCATCTTCCCGGGCCCTGTCAAGGGCATCCTGTAACTCTCTGTGCACATCCATAGACAGGGCGTTGAGCTTCTCGGGCCTGTTCAGACATATCACCCGAATGTGCTTTTCCGGGGCCTCGTATTTAATAAATTTATAATCCGATTTACCCATTGGATTGATATTTCCTTTCTATTTAGTCTCTTCGTTTTCAAATATTACGGCCATGCCGTGACCGCCTCCGCCGCATATCGAGGCGAGGCCATATCTTCCCTTTCTCCTCCTAAGCTCGTTGAGCATGGTGACGACGATCCGGCATCCGCTGCTCGATATCGGGTGGCCGATCGCTATGGCGCCGCCGTTGACGTTGAGCTTATCGATATCAATCTCGATCCCCTGCGATTTCAGCTCCTTGATACAGGCGAGGACCTGTGATGCGAAGGCCTCGTTTATCTCGACTAGGTCCATGTCCGATATAGAAAATTTTGTTATCTCGAGGAGCTTCGGGATCGCGAATGCCGGGCCGATCCCCATTATGTTCGGGTCCACACCGACTATCGTGTGTGCGACGATGCGGGCGATGGGCTTTATCCTCCTCGCCCCGGCCTCTCCCCGCGACATGACTAGGACGGCGGCGGCACCGTCGGTTAATGGGCTTGAATTCCCGGCCGTGACTTTGCCGTCGGCCAAAAATGCGGGCCTTAGTTTAGAGATCGCCTCAATCGAGGTGTCGGGCCTCGGATGTTCATCACGGGAAAACAGGACGGGATCGCCTTTTTTTTGCGGAACGGAGACGGGGACTGTCTCCTCGTCATATTTGCCGTCTTCCCATGCTTTAGTTGCCAACCTGTGGCTCCTCACCGCGAATTCGTCCATCTCGTCTCTTTTGATCTCGTATTTTTCGGCGATATTTTCGGCGGTTATCCCCATCGGGGGGCTCCCTATCGCTTCGGGGGCGAGCTGAAAGGCCAGGAATTTCGGTGGCGTCCTCTGAAATGGTGATGATGGCTTTTCCAAGACGTAGGGACGCCTCGTCATGCTCTCGGTTCCGCCAGCGACTATGATGTCGGCGTCGCCCGACCTGATCGCCTGGCCGGCCATTGTGATGGCGTTTAGGCCCGAGAGGCACGCCCTGTCTATCGTGACGGCCGAGATCTCTATCGGGATGCCGGCGGTAAGAGAGGCGAGCCTTGCGGGATTTCCGGAGAAGGCCTGGTTGTTGCCGAAGATAACGTCATTCACATCCGATGGTTCGATGCCGCCCCTTTTTATGACCTCCCTCATCACTATTGCGGCGAGGTCTTCTGGTGGAACATCTTTTAGGGCGCCGGCGAAGTTGCCGACGGGCGTCCTGGCGGCCGTGACTATTACCGAATCTCTTTTATTGTCATTTTTCAAGGCAAAATCCAAAAAATCGTAAAATGATAAATGAACGTAATACGTTTTTAGTATAATATTCATTTCATGTCAAGCTTTTTCGACTGGATAATTTCAAAAAATTGCTTTGTATTGTGTCTTGATTTTAGTTTTTGGAGGGGCGATATTTGTTATCATCTGCAAGATATTTAAGGTGTTGCTGTGATTATTATTAAGTTTTTAAATAGGACGTATTCGACGAAATTGCTCAAGCATGCTAAAAAGTAAAAGAACATTTTTTTGAGAAAACCTCTATATTTAAAACTTTTTAAAGCATTACCTATTTTTTCGTAAAACACCCCACCGATTTATTTCCTTTCATATAATTTTATATTGCAAAATGAATTATTTTAGTATAAAGTAATCTAATTTTGAAATTTTTCCAAGGGGATTTAAATGAAATCGAAATCAACTTTCTTGACCTTATTCTTGTTTGTTGGACTTTTGGCCTTCGGCCTGACAGCGCAGGCAGCCGACCTTAACCCCCTCGATACCGAGAGGGCAGAGACACTAGGGATGGGAAATCTAAGGCTCGACGTGATGTTCTCCGTAGATTCACTCGATAACGACGTCCGGCTTTATCATCTTCCGGGCGTCAGGGCGACTTACGGAATATCGGACATCACCGACCTGATTTTGTCCTACGGTGGTTTGGAGATGATTGAGGGGGATAACATTGATAGCGCAACGGGTTCGGGCGATCTCACCGTTGGCCTCAAGGTTTCGCCGCTTACAAAATCGTGGGGAACAATGGGATTCCTTTTAGCGACGAAGCTACCCAACGCCAGCGACGAAGACGGCCTCGGGACCGATATGCAGGATTTCTATTTTATGGGGCTTTATACCTATGCCCTCGAAAGCTTCAAGTTCAATCTAAACGCCGGCGTCCACATCATCGGTGATAATACGATGACCCAGAAATACCATTATCTATTCGCATATGGCGTCGGGGCCGAGTATATGATAAACGAGGATTTCTCGATCGTTGCCGATGTCCACGGGACGACAGGGGGTGACAGCGACTACGATATTCACGAGGCGAGCCTGGGCGTCGTCGGCCCCCTGGGCTGGGGATGGGAATGGGCGGTAACGGGATCGGTCGGGCTGTCTCCGGCGGCCCCCGATTGGTCGGCCGGGTTATTTTTCTCTAAGACATGGGGACTTCCGAACCTCATGCATCAGGGTCCGCTCTTTACGGATGAAGACCCGCTCCGCCTGACATACTATCCGTTCCCGCTCCATACGAAAGAGGCGTGGACAACTACGCCCAATACGATTTACGCCGCACTGAAATTTGAGATGATGGGGTTTGACGATGATTCAAACCTCTATTCGCCATCCGTCGACCTTCGCTGGGGCATCGCACGCGGGGTCAGCGTCGGGATCGATGTGCCGTACCTCTTTGTGGAAGATTCTTCAGTTTTCGGTGATGACAACGGTTTCGGCGACGTCAGGCTGAATTTCAAGCTCTCCCCGTGGCAGTACAAGAGCCTGAGGTTCGGAATTTACTCTGAGGTCAAATTCCCGACTTCAAACGGCATGGACGGCATAAGCAGAAACGAAATGGACTACACCTTCCTGTTTCTGACTTCCGCCTCCTGTGGAAAATTTACGGCCCACCTGAACCTCGGACTCGCAATCGAAGGCAATCCTACAGAGCTCAGCGCACAAAACGACTTCTTCGTTGCGGGGCTCGGCATGGAATATGCCCTTACCGACTGGGCATCGGCATACGGTGAGTTTTACGGAAAATTCGGAAATGATGCAGATCTGTCGAGTTACCAGGCCACGGGCGGCCTGAGATTCCTACTTGGCAAATACTCGCTATCTGTCTTTGGTGGTTCTGGCTTCAGCAACTCCGACCCCGAATGGAAAGCGGGGTTTGGAATCGCGAGATTCTTCAGCCTTTAGGAGAATGACCAAAAGGGCGGGGCCATTTCCTTTTCGGCCCCGCCTTTTTCTATATTAAGGATTATAGAAGGAAATCCCAAGGTTTTTTTAGTAAAATTGCACTTGAAACAAATGGAATAAACCGAATTGGAATCACGCTTAACCTCTAAAACCCTCCCTTTTTCGATATTTCACATCAAAAAATAGATAGAAAAACCAAACCCGCTTTACAAAAAAGGGAAACTGTGGTAGATAGATAGAGACACTGATAATAAAATTGCAAATCATCTAAATATCTTGTATAAAGGTCGAGATATTTTAGTCGGGATATTTTAATATTTGAACAAATAGAAGGGAAAAATGAAAACGAAGGTAAACTTTATCGTCAAGACCTATGACGCCAAGGCGGGTGATGTAACGAAGGCGCTCAAGGACGCCGGGGTTGAGGTGTTGAGCGTGACGAAGGTCT
>CAZDOD010000040.1:0-19398 GCA_964506935.1 uncultured Thermodesulfobacteriota bacterium
TTCCAATATAATGGAAAAATGTAAGTAGTTCGCCAAGGATAATAAAGCTAAAAAACGGGATGTTGTCATACCATGCAATCGGTTTCTCACAGTTCGGACAGGATGACGATGGGCTGACAATAGATTTTTCTTTCGGGATCCTGAAGATGCAGACGTTCAAGAAACTTCCTATGACCGAGCCCAATATGAATGCCGAAACGATGTAAAAATAGACTATATTCATCGATATTACTGAAAAAAGCCCGGTACTAGGGCCGATACGATCCCGAAAAGCGTGACCAAAAGCCCAAGGATAGAGAAAATCGCGCCCAGGACGGCGCCAGATCCCTCTTTTTCAATAAAGAGGTAAAAACCGAAGACGATCGTTGCAACCCCTGATGTTATAGTTAGTGCCGATATCATGTGGATCGAAGTTTACGAGAAATAGATTCCAAGGACCCAGAGGGCGTAAAAAGCGGCCACAAAAAAACCGATTCCCAGGACTTTCCTAAGCTTAAAATTTCCTTTGCCGTCGGGAAATACGGCAAAGATGAAGGCGAAGACCGAAAGTATCCAACCGATAAAGCCTATCCCAACGGACAGCGACCACGCCCTGTTCGGTGCTTTCGGAGTCCTTAAGATGTGGCTCAGGTCTTCCTCTTTTACTCCAGGATATGCCTCGGGGACATGTGACGAAAGCCAATCGTCGGCCATCTCCACCTGCCCCTTAAAAGGTGTAAAGGGGCCCCTTGAGGAATAGAGGGAGCTTCGAAGCGTAGTTACGGCGAAGATCGCCGTGTCCAGATCACCCTGTGAATAGGAATCCTCCCCGATTTTCCAGAGCCCCTCGAGCGATCTCTTAACCCACGGGCTTAGAGGCGCGTACCATTTTATCGAGCGGCCGTAATAGTTGACGGCGGATGTCAGATCCCCAATTTCCTGAGCCTCGACCGCTCGACGGTATTCTGTGGCCGAGCCGATGTAAACCCTTACGAGCACCATCAACAATAAAATTACCACCATGGTTAAAAAAGCTGTGATTCTGTTTGTTTCGTCCATTGTTATTTAAAATCCCTCCGACTAAAGATGATAGAAGAGGCAACAAGTAAAATAGTTATATATAAAAGTCCGTAGGCGATTGAAAATATTAGACTTTCAGGGTTTACAGGTAGATCGTGCACGGCCTGGGGGCGTATGTTGAAATTGTCGAGATTGGGGAATATGTAGTAGAGGACTTTTAAGACTATTTCCAAAAAGGTGCCCTTGAATCTGACGCTGAATTCCAATAAGTCCCGCGTAAGGTGACCTATGAAGTAGACACCGATAGTAAACATACCGCTTAAGATGGGGGTAGTGAAGGACGAGAAGAAGATGGCCACGGCACAGATTACCATGAGCTCTAAGAACGTGAAGCCGACGGCCGCAAACAGCATGGGCGCCACCTCTTTGCTCTCGGAATATACGAGGATGAAGAATATCAGGCTCATGGCAGCTACTTCGACCAAAATCGTGAGGACCAGCCCGAAATACTTTCCGATGAGGAACTGATAGCGTGCAACAGGCTTTGCGACAATCGAAAAGATCGTCCTCTTGTCGATCTCTTTATATACTAGGCCGATGCCGACGAATATCGCTATCAACGTCCCGAAGAGGGATATCGAAAAAAGCCCCATATCTTTTATGATCTTCGCCCTCTGCCCGATAGTTATGATATCCATAATCGTGGAAATGGCGAGGAGGAGGAGAGCAAAAAATACTATGCTGTAGAGGATCCTGTCCCTTACCGCCTCCTTGAAGGTATTGAGGGTTATCGCCCAGACCTTTTTTATGGAAGGTATCATGACTTTTTGTCCTTTTTTATCTCACTTAGGAAGAGCTCTTCGAGCGTCAATCTTATAGGCTCGACAGATTCAAGGCTCCCGCCGAACTTTCGTATGATATCAATCACGTCATTTATCTTCTTGAGCCCCTCAACCGTAAGGACGACACGGTCTCCGAGGTTCCTCTTGACCGAGGCATTGCCCTTTAGGTTGTCGATCATTTTCGGGTCATGTCCCGACACCGTTATTTCGACAAAGTCTACCCGCTTTTTTAGCAGCTCGTCCAGATCCCCGACGTCCCGAATCTTTCCGTCAACAAGGATACCGACACGGTCGGCTATCGCCTCAACATCCGGCAGGATGTGGGAAGAAAAGATGATCGTCTTACCCTCGTCTCGTAGCTTATGGATTATCTCTTTTACCTCGGCCCTACCCAAGGGATCAAGGCCGCCCATAGGTTCATCCAGGATGATCAGCTCCGGGTCGTTGATGAGGGTCTGGGCGATCCCGATCCTCTGTAACATCCCCCTTGAGAATCTCCGCAGAGGTTCATCGGCCTTGTCTTCGAGGCCGACCATTTTGAGGAGACTCCTTATCTTCTCTTTCCTGACTCCGAGGGGGATGGCAAAGAGTCTGGCATAAAAGTCCAAGAACTCCCCGGCCTTGAGGTAATCGTAGAAATATGGGCTTTCGGGCAAAAAACCTATCTTTTCTTTTACGCTGATATCTTTGGGTGTTTTATCCAATACTCTGATCTCGCCCGAATCGGGGTGTATTATTCCCATTAGGAGCTTTAGGGTCGTAGTCTTCCCCGAGCCGTTCGGCCCGAGATATCCGAAGATCTCCCCCCTGTTTATCGTGAGATTGACTCCGTTTAGGGCCCTGACCTTCTTCATAAAAAAGCCCGTCCTGAATGTCTTAAAGACCCTTTTTAGCTCAATTGCGTATTCGCTCATATCAACTCCCGGCCTGTAGTTCCAAAATCCTATCCCATAAAATCTCCCGTATCTCCGGCATCGGAAATATCTCATACAGGAAATACAAAAATTCGAGGGTTGTCTCCTTCGTTTTCCCCTTCTCCCTCAATTTATTTGCGAAATTCTTGAGATACTCGGGAGAGTTGGGTAGGGAATAGGCGAGGTCGAAATAGTCCGCCGCGGTCATAAAATCCGCATCATAAAAAAAGTAATTCAGCCCCAGTGAAAAAGGAAAATACCAGTCGTTAGGGAAGTATGCCTTTCCCTTGAGGAGTATGGCCCTGGCGTTCTCGAACTGCCCGGCCTCAAGGTTCAATATCAACCCTGCAAAGATATACGTGAACCTGAAATATGGATCGAGGGTGGTAACGAGATCGGCCATATGGTAAAGCCATTTGTAGGTCCTGTCGCTCATCAGGTGTGTTGCGAAGTAGTTGAGCATCTTGATATATATGATATCAGACGCCACCTCGTCGAAACCCAAGCTGACGACCTTCAACACATTCCCGGACGGAAGATATAAAAGTTCCTCCTTGATATCTACGGCCCTTCTCTCACTGTCTATCTTCAATTGGAGCGGGAAAAGAGAGATCAAAAGTAGGACGAGTATTATCGAAGGAACCCACCTCTTTACCCTCTTGTTTTTCATAATAAAATAATTAAAAGATATTTAAAGCCTAATAATGTAACAAATTTCTATTTTTTTCAAGTCTTTTTATCTCTAGTACTGTATCCTCGGTAAAATATTAGATTTACAGTGGAGAACGATCCGAGTAAGACTATCCAGAAAAGGAGTATCATCCTGTCGAGGGTCGAGGCGTCGACACCCATCTCAAATCCCATACCCATTCCCCCCGATATGAGACCTACAACGGTCTCTCTGATGCCCAATCCCGCCGGCACCTGACTTGCGATTGCCGCAAGGTTCGATAAAGGCGAGAGGACTAGTCCCATATAGTAATCGAGATCCACCCCCTGGGCGCCGTAGGAGAGCTTTATCCTCATTGCATCGACCAGTACCATCATCATATCGACGATTATGAGTAAAAAGAGTCTCTTGCCGCCCTTCCTTATCATCCTCCACCCCTCGAAGAACCTCATAATATGTGGATTTTTGATCCTCCCGAGCGTGCGGTCGAGAAATAGGAAGGGGATCAGAGGTGCTATCGTCAAGAATATGTAGATTAAAAGGATATTCAACGAAGATATACCGGTTTTCAGATAGACCAGAAACATCCCGGCGACACCGACGGCGGAAAAAGACGCAATCGTTATTATAAAGCTCGCTCCCAAGACCGCCAAGAATTTACTGTATGGGAAGTCGAAGAAACCCTTGAGGTAGAAAGCCTTTGCGGCGGCACCACCCTTTAACGGTAGGTAGTTCAAAAAGGAATTCATCTGGGCAAGGCCGAACCACTCCTTTGTTTTCAGGTCGAGCCCGAAGATGTCTAATATGAATTTTATCTTGAGCCCGGCCATAAACTGAAAAAGGATAATCAGCAGGCTCATGAGGATTATAAAACTATAGGAAAGCTCGATTTTTGAAACAAACTCTTTTCCGTGACTGCGAAAATAGAAAAACGCAAGGATGATGACCGCAATCAAGAGAAGCGTGCTCAAGATAGTCCGCCATATCCCAACGGGTGACAACTCCAACCTATTTTGTTCTTCCCCCACATTTTTTTTGATCAATATGCGCCCCTTCGAGATAAGAGTACGGGGATGGTTCTGAGAATGATGGAGAGGTCCATAATCAGCGACTTATTTTTTATGTAGAAGAAATCATACTGAATATTTTCTTCGAGTGGGAGGTCTTTTCTGCCGACGATCTGCCACAGGCCCGTGATACCCGGTTTTACCGAGAGGCGTTTTTTCTCCCAGTCTTTATACTTCGCCACGATAAAGGGCATCTCGGGGCGGGGACCGACGATGCTCATATCACCCTTAAGGACATTTACAAGCTGGGGGAGCTCGTCGAGGCTGAACTTCCTCAAAAATTTTCCGACCCTTGTGATCCGCTCATCCTTCCCGCTTTTCGGTGAACGGGCATAGGGGGGCGATTTTTCGAACATAGTCCTGAATTTGATTATGTTGAATTCCCTGCCGTCCTTTCCAACCCTCTTTTGACGAAAGAAGATTGGGCCCTTTGAATCGAGCTTGATCCACAATATTGTGATGAGCCACAGGGGGGAGGTGAAAATTATTCCGGATATCGAAATAGCTATGTCCATTACCCTCTTGATTGCATCGTAGCCGAAGGCGAATCCCTCCCCCTTGAGATCGACTACGGGAAAATCCCCGATCATCTCTATTTTAGTCCCCTCCGATATTACATCGAAGATGTCGGTAACGATATGAAACGAGACATCATCCCTCGGGCAGGATGATACCGTATCGAGGATATGGTGATGGCTGATATTCGGCAGGGCAAAGAAGACATCGTCGATATCGTACCTCATAATTATATCGTGGATATCTTCAACGCCCCCCAAGACGGGGACCCCGCTTATCTTCTTTCCCAATTTCTTTTTATCATCGTCGACGAAACCCACGATCCCGTATCCGACCTCCTTCGAGTCCTGGAGCTTCTGTACTGTCCTGATTCCGTTTTCGCCCGCCCCCACCACAAGTGTCCTAAGAAGACCGAAACCTCTCTCCCACATCCTTCCCTCCACCCACCTTATGATGAGCCTCGTCAGGCAGAGCGAGATCACGCTCAATCCGACCATGAAGATTACCACCGACCTCCCGAAGCCGAGATTCTTAAACATAAACGAGATCGACATGCTCACCAAAAAGCCGAGGAGGGATGCCTTTACGAGAAGATTGAATTCTGTGAGGAGGGACATCTTACTTGTACGTCTATAAAGCCCGAAGAAGGCAAAGGTCAATATCCACGCGATTACCATCATCGGTGTCGAATAGAGGTAGACCTTGAACGGATTAATTATCTTAGGGAAATAAAAGGCCGTGTAGTATCTCAGCCAGTAGGACCCGATCCAAGACAGGCTCAAAAAAATTGTATCCAGAAGGACAAGGGAAATAACTACAAGCTTTTTCCCCACTCTTCTCTTAAATAGACCTTCCAAGGTCTCACTTCTCCATCGAGATAATTTCTTCTATCTTCTCTTTTATCCTATTGCTCTCGGGATAGAGCGCCAATGCCTCGGTGTAGTGAGATAGCGCCCCATTGAGATCACCCTTCAATTCATAGACCTGTCCCATCCCCCAGTGTGCCATCATATTGTCTGGGTCTATCTTGAGGGCCTCTATCAGGGCCTCTTCTGCGCCCGCAATGTCGCCTAGTCCCATGAGGCATCGTGCAAGTGAGACATACGGAAATGCGACGCCGGGGCTTTCTTTGATAAATTCCAATAAAAGTTTTTCGGCTGAAACAAAATCCCCGGACGCCATCAGCAGACGAGCCCTCTCGTAGTCTGTGGGGATGTAACCTTCGGCGCCGACAAAAGAGTATAGGTCAACGGCGTTTCCCCTTATGTAAAATGTTTCGATCAGGTTGAGGCAGTCAAAGGTATCGGGGTAATAAGCTTGTATGTAACCGAGGCCGTTTCTGGTGTCTATGATGAGGTGGGTTGCTCCCCAATTTTCAAATCTCTCGCAGGGGGGTGTCTCGTTGGGCCTGAAAAATGTCATGTAAAGCCTGTCAAGATTGTTTTCCATGGTCAAAGGGTGTGCATATGGCCCAGAGAGTCTTGCATCGGGGCTCAGGATTACGCCCAGTGCCTGAGATGTCTTGGAGAGGGTGTAGCGTGGGTTCTTTGCCCAGTTAACATACATCTTTGCCTGAAAATAGAAGAAAAGGATGAAGATGGAAGCCGCCAAAACGACCCTTACACCGCTCCTGATCAGGTACTTTTTCTTTTTTCTTTCAGCCGCCCTGTCAATCAGGAAGATTGCCGCCATAATCAACACCGACAGGATAAGTGAGAAGGAAAGGAGTAAATAGAAGGAGCCGAAGAAATTGATTATGGCGCCGAACATTCCGGCGGCCACCTCCGACAGACCGAATCCCAAGACGAAAGTTGAGTAGTTTTTGATGAAATAGAAAAGAACCGAAAGCAGGACCTTAAAAATCAGAAAGACAAGCCATATTATGAGTATAATATAATAGCCGTGTCCGAGATTGACCCTCTCCTTGGGCTCAATGAAACGGGAGATGGTAAGACCCGCCAGGATAAACATCGGAGGCAGGAGAAAGAGGAAGTATCTCGTGGGCGCGTATTTAAACAAAATCGTTAAAAGGGCGCCCAAGACGAAGAGTGCAAGAAATACCACCTTCATGACGTCGGCGCCGTCTTTGAAATTTAATCTCTTTGCCATCGTGTCTTTGATAAAAATTAATATATATGTGTAGGTGAGGATCGAGACGACCGGGAGCCTCTCGATTATACCTCCGCTCGCTCCGAAGTTGAATAGATAAAATAGGAGGCTATCGCCCATGACATCTTCCCTTAAGTGGGCCTTTACCCTCCCCATAGCTACATCGAGGGGTGAGATGTCGAAAAACCTCCCCAACAGGATCACGACGACGAATGCCGCTGCGGAAAGCATGATGATCGCAACTCCCCTTATGACATTCGATCCCTTGGGCTTGGCTTTACTTATATACAACATGAGATGGCTCAGAAGGAAGGCAAAGACGAGGGCAACGGCGATTACCCTCACAAAGAGGATCGTAAAGATCAGGGTTATCCATGCGAGGATAAAAAAGACCGGCCTTTTTGTGCCTATATACCAGAGATAGGCCGCCAGGAGCATATATGCGATCATCACCGTGTATATGATCGGTATCCTGTTGTACATCGCCCAGAGATATGTAAATGCCCAGAAGATCGAGGCGGAGATAAGCGCCTTTTCGTCGCCCATCCTCTTGAGGATGAGAAAGAAAAATACAAATCCCAGAAGGCTGATCATAACCGTTGTGAGATTCACCTGTGCATATCCGACACCGAAGAGGAAAAGCGTGGGGAGATACAGGATATAGTAACCGGGGGAATTCCACACCTTTGATATGGGTTCAAGGACACCTTTTTTTACTAAATTAACCGCCGGGGCGAGGTAATATGCGGCGTCGGTGCTCGGCCCCTGAGACCACGAGAGATCGAGTGGGGCGTCGGCAGAGGGAAAAATCCCCCTTACGGCAAACGAGAGGATAAAAAAGACAAAAAATAGAACGATCCATTTGATTTTACGTATATCTTTCATGATTAAAACCTTCCATTTAGATTATCGAGAGCTCAGTGGATTTCCTTGAAATCCTCTCCTTTATAATCCTTATGAGAAATAAGGGGTTTCCTATCACGTACCTAAAAAACATCCTTCTCGGCTCCAAGATCAGGCGAAATAGCCATTCGAGCCCGTTATTGGACATCCAGCGGGGGGCGCGCCTTACGGTCTCGGAGATGAAGTCAAAGCAGGCCCCACCCGTCAGGGCGATGTGGGCGTCGATCTTATGCCAGTTCTCTTTTAGCCACAATTCCTGTGCTGGCATCCCGAAGCCGACAAGGAGGATATCGGGCGAGGCGTAGTTTATCTCTTCGATAATTTTTTCGTTTTCCGTTCCGGCCTTATCAAAATAGCCGTCTCTTATCCCGACGATCTCAAGATTCGGGAATTTCTCCCTCAATCTGTCGGCCGCCGTCTTTGCTATCCCCTCCTTTGCCCCCAGAAAGAAGAAGGAAAAACCTTCCCTCTCACAAAAAGAGGAGATATCCCATATCCAATCGGCATATGTGATCCTTTCGGGGATATTGTATCCTAATATCTTTGCGCCGAGGATCACCCCGTAACCGTCGCAGAATACGATGGCGGCGCTGTTTAACAGGTCGCCCATCCAGGGATGCCTTAAAGCCTGATTTATAGCGTTGACGTTGACGTTTAAGACAAGCTCCTTTCTCCCGTCATGGATGATCTTTCCTATCTCGATGTTCAACTCATCGGTGGTCAGGGGGTCCACCTTGATACCCAATACATTTATCTTTTTTTGGGGCACTGTGAAAAGTTTACTATTTTATCTAAATACGAAGTATCAACATGTTTTAATATCTATTGTCTTTCCACACATTTTTAAGAAGCATCCCATCCATCAAAAACCATAAAAGATTTTGTCAGAAACAGAAACCTCTCTTTTTTCAGAGTGGCACCGGGGAACAGCCTTTTTAGCTCCTTTTTTCTAAGGAGCCTTATTGATCCCACCTTTTTTTTGGCTTCTTCCTTGTCCTTGAATTTTTTGTACCAGCCGAGCTCAAAATTTGTTGCGAGAAAAAGTTTCAGGCTTAAGGGGAGATACTGGAAAAATGGAAAGAGGAAATGGGGCTCGATCGGGAAGAGACGATTCGGAGTCTGAACAAAATATCTCTTTCCGACGCGCTCCACCTCCGATGCCATCTTTTTTTGATGCTCGTATTTCCCGAGGTGTTCTATCGCCGAGTTTGAAAACACAATATCAAACTCCCCGTCCCCAAAGCGGCTCATGTCTCTTGCGTCTCCGACTACGCTCGAAAAGCCCGGGTATTTTACAGGTACTTTCGTGATATTGAGGATCGTAACTTCGACACCGGGTTCTTTGGCAAAGTCCATTTTCTCCCAAAAATCTTGGGTCCCGCCCACATCGAGGATGCTCAAGGGGCGGGGGATTAAATCTGTAAGGGATCTGAAGAGCTCGAACCTCTTTTTCCGAAATTTTGTGGATAGTGAATCGGTATCCCGATTGTCCGAAAATTTCAGCAGAAATTTCATCGAAGATGACTCTTTCAGATAAGCCCTAAAGTCTCCTAATTTATATAAAGAAGCGTCTGTTTTCTAAACAGAAAAGGGATATCTACTCCCCCCTTATCTCATCCTCCTGTCTTCGTCCAATGCCGATTTAAAGAAGAATATCGTCTTGAGTATAAAAAACAACGACACAAAAATCAATGATAATAATATCGCCTCAAAGATGTATCCGGTGATCGGCCCGAAAAAGAATACGAACGCCTCCCCCTCGACAGTCGTGAAGAGGACCAGGTTGAGTCCCCTTTTCGCGAAGAAGTGTCTTATGCGATTTATGATGCCGCTTTTTCTTTCAAGCGATTTAACCGAATAGAAATCCCTCTTCAAGTCTTGATTGATTATTTGGAGTGCGATGTATTTATTTAGTATCTGGGTCATGTGGACGAAGATATAGATCATCCCGATTATAATAAACTTATCTTCGCCCGTTTTTTGATACTGGCCGAAGGTTAAGGCGAACAGGTTTACGAAGACGTTGATGTTGTCAAAAAAGAGGTCTGAAAATGCCCCGAAGGTCGAGGTCTTACCCTTTAGCCTCGCGAGCTTCCCGTCGACGCAGTCGAGAGCGAAGTTGAACTCATATACGATTGCGCCGATTATAAGATAGAGGGGCTCTCCGAGGTAAAAGAAATATGCCGAGACGAAGATAATCGGGAGTGTAATAAAGGTTATCGTGTTCGGAGATATATTTGTGAAGTTCGCCGCGAGATATGTGAGCCTTATCGCCACGGGGTCGATGAAAAAGCGGGTCCACCAGCTGTCGATCCCGTGAACCGAGCGCCTCACGTCTTCGAGGGAGTAGCGGGGCATTTCGTCTTTCACCTCCTGATCGTTATCGACTGGCCGTCGATGTAGTCTCCTTCTTTCGACAGGAGAAAGATGACGGTATCGGCGATATTTTCCGGCTGGAGGATCTTTGTCATATCTTCATCGGGCACAAGCACACTTCTAAGCTTTGTGGCGGTCCTACCCGGCGACAGACAGTAGACCTTGATGCCGTATTCTTTCAACTCCTCGGCCATCGTGAGCGAAAAATTTATCACGCCCGCCTTGCTTGCGGCATATGCGCTCCAGCCGGGTCGGGCCGTGAGCCCCGCCGTGGATGCGATATTTACTATCTTTCCGCCCCTCTCCTTCATCGAGTACCTGACCACCTCCCTTGTGAAGAGGAATGTCCCGCTCAAGTTTGTCTCGATGACCCTCGTCCAGTTTTCGGTCGTCATCTCGAGTATCCCGACCGGGTCTACGAAGCCTGCGTTGTTGACAAGATAATCGATCGAGCCGAATTTTTTAATTGTCTCCTTTACCGCCCCGATCACCTCTTTTTCCCTCCTCACATCGATGGGGCAGGGGATCACCTCGACACCGAACTCGCTCGAGATCTCCTTTGCGTTCTTTTTTAGGGCATCGGCGCTCTTGGCGACGAGGGTCAAATTTATCCCCTTTTGGGCCATTTTTCTCGCGATCAGCTCCCCGATCCCCCGGCTCGCCCCGGTGACTATCCCGCTCTTTCCCCGAAATTCACTAGAAGACATCAAAATCTCCGCTTTATGCAGTTATCTCGTCCTTTGCCTGTTTTATCTTTTCAGCGACAAATAGGTCGTACTGGTCGGTTATCTTAAAATTTTCCCTCAAGCCCTCAACAAACCTCACCCTTTCCCCGATCCTGAAGACAAGCGTTGAATCCTCGGTGGCGAAAAATTTGTCATCCTTCGCCCTCTCGTGTGCTTTAATCAGCACCTTTGTGTCGAAGACCTGCGGGAGCTGGATGTTTTTCAACTCACTCCGGTCCAATATCTTCGTCATATACTCATCTCCGGCCGACACCGTATAGTCTATCGGAAGGACCGGCACGACCGCCGCATCGTCGTGGCTGACGAGCCCCTTTATGAACTCGATCGTAATAAAGGGGCGTGCCGCCTCGTGGATCAGGACCCTCTTTGAATCGACATGCTTCAGGGCGAGGTAACAGGATTCCTGGCGGGTTTTTCCCCCGCCGACAAGCTCGACGCCTTTGAGATTGTAAGTCGTTATCAATTCATCGTAATTTTTCTCGTAACCCGAAAGCGTGGTCAGTATAAACCGGTCGAAGAGGTCGGTCTTTTCGAGAATCTCCATAACGTAGATCATCACGGGCTTTCCGCCGATGCGGAGGAACTGCTTGGGGATCTCCTTTCCCATCCTCTTTGCAGCCCCCGCGGCGAGGATGATCGCATTCATCTTGTCCAAAACGCTCTCCCCTTTTCTATTTCTGATCTTTTTCGATTATTCAAAAAGTCAAAAAATAATCTTGATTGTCAAATAAAATATCTACCCATAGAATACAACTATTTTCCTTTTCCCTCCGAAATCTTCTTTAAGATCGCCTCGGCTCTTGTGAGGTCGGACTTATAGGTGATCTTTATATTGTCGGGACTTCCCGGGGTAATCTTTACTTTTTGTCCGAGTCTGAGAACAAGCTGGGCGCAGTCGACAGCGTTTCTTATTCCGTCGCTTTCTGCCCTCTCATATGCCCTCAATATGAGATCGTAGCGAAAGACCTGCGGCGTTTGAATTTGAAATAGGCGGTCTCTCGGGAGATATTCGAAGATGAATCCTTCATCTGAGAGGATCGTCGCGTCGGTCGCCGGGATGGCCGCGACCACAGCCCCGGTTTTTTCCGCCTCGGCGATTGACAGGTTCACTATGTCGGAGCTTATAAAGGGCCTGACCGCATCGTGGATCAATATGAGGTCGTCGCCCTCGATGCTTTTATCCGAAAGAGACAAAAGCCCCTTATATACCGACTCCTGCCTTGTGTCGCCGCCCGCTGCGAACTCTATTGGAAAGTCTCCCGATACGGTTCCCCTTATAGTCTTTTCGGCCTCCTCAAAAGATTCCTCCCTTACAACAACCGTGATCCCCGAAACCACCCCAGATTTTATGATCGAATTTACGGTTCGGGCGAGGATCGGGACGCCCCCCACCTCGAAAAATTGCTTGCCGACAGGCCCCCCCATCCTCTTTCCCTCACCCGAAGCTGGGATTATCCCCCAGACCTTCACTTGATCATCCCCTTTTTCAGCATAAAATCCCAGGCGCTTTTTATGGTCTCCGCAAGGTCATTATGGCGGAGCTCCCAGCCGAGTTCCCTCTTTATCTTCTCCGATGACGCCACCAGCACGGGCGGGTCTCCGGGCCTCCTGTCTCCGGTCCTCACCCTGATATCCCTTCCCGTCACCCTTTGGCACGCCTCGATAACCTCCTTTACGGAGTGGCCATTTTCGCTTCCGAGGTTGAATATCTGGCTCTCCCCACCGTCGAGGAGCCACTTGAGGCTAAGGATATGGGCGGAGATCAAATCGGTGATATGTATATAGTCCCTGATGCATGTTCCATCGGGAGTAGGGTAGTCATCGCCGTATATGACGATCTCGTCTTTTTTCCCTCCCGCCGCCATGAGGGTCAGGGGGATGAGGTGTGTTTCGGGGTCGTGGCGCTCGCCGAGTTCTCCATCGGGGTCGGCCCCAGCGGCGTTAAAGTACCTCAGAGACACATATCTCAGGCCGTATGCTCTGCTGTAATCCTCCATCGCCCTCTCAAAGAGATACTTTGTGACGCCATACGGATTTATCGGGTCTTTCGGGTGCGATTCGGGGATGGGGGTCGTATTCGGCTCGCCGTATACCGCTGCCGAAGACGAAAATATAAGCTTTTTTATCCCGCCCTCCATCATGACACGAAGTAAATTTAACCCGCCCACCACATTGTTCAAATAATATTTTTCGGGGTCCTCCATCGACTCCCCGACGTAAGTCATGGCGGCAAAATGCATGACGGCATCAATCTGATAGTTTTTAAATACAGCCCTTATATTATCGATATTTTTGAGGTCGCCCTCTACGAAATCGGGGCACAATACGGCGTCCCTGTAGCCGCGACACAGGTTGTCAAAGGCGATCGGGGTAAAGCCGGACTTCATCAGTGCCTTTACGGCCTGGCTCCCAATATAGCCGGCACCCCCCAAAACAAGGACGTTTGTCATGATGTAATCCCTGCCTTTAGGATATCGTGTATATGTATTACCCCGAGGGGGCGGCCGTCATCGTCCATAATAACAAGCGATGTGATTGTTGAGTCCTCCATCACCCTCAAAGCCTCCGATGCTAATTTATTTTTGGCGATCGTTTTCGGATTCTTAATCATCAATTGAAAGACCGGCGCATCAAGTGGATCCTTGACCTTCTGGAATATCCTCCTCAGGTCACCATCGGTGATGATTCCAACGAACTTCCCCCCGTCTCCTGTTATCGTCGTCATCCCGAGCCCCTTGGAGGTCATCTCGTATATCGCATCTCCAAGCGAGATATGTTCATCTACAACGGGGCATTCGTCACCCGTGTGCATTATGTCCGACACCTTGAGAAATATCTGTCTCCCTATCGTCCCCCCCGGATGGCGCTTTGCGAAATCGCTGAGGTCAAAGCCCCTCTTTTTCAAGAGCACGACCGCAAGGGCATCCCCGAGGGCCAAGGCCGCCGTGGTGGACGATGTGGGCACGATGTCCCATGGACACGCCTCGCGTTTTACGCTGATATCGAGGACGATGTCGCTTTCTCTCCCGAGGCGGGATGATGGCACTCCCGTCATCCCAATTATCTTCACTCCGACCCATCTGAAGTATGGGAATAGTTTTAATATCTCGTCGCTCTCGCCGCTGTATGATATCGCCCATACGAGGTCTTCGGGAGTGACGACGCCTATATCACCGTGGAGGCCTTCGGCGGGGTGGAGAAAGAATGCGGGTGTCCCCGTGCTCGACAGGGTTGCGACGATCTTTTTACCGACGATCCCGGATTTCCCGATCCCGGTAATAATAACTCTCCCTTTGGTCTCAAAGAGGAGGTCGACAGCACTGATAAATTCGGCCCCCAGCCTCTCCTTTAAGTCACATATGGCTTCCTTTTCGATCTCGAGGACCATTTTTCCTTCGTTTAGAAGATCCATTGCATCACCTTATATATTTGCAAAACAAATTATCGAATTTTTTCGCAATCACTCCCCAAGAGAATTGACCCTCTATATCATCTGCAGCCGACGATATCAACCTCTCCCTCAACTCCTCGTCTTTGGCAAGGCTGATAACGGCGTCACGGATCGCCTCCGGAGAGCGCTCCGGGACTAGAAGCCCGTTTTTTTCGTCTTTGATGATATCCGGTATCCCACCGACGTTTGTGCCTATCACCGGGACACCCGCCGACATCGCCTCCAGAAGCACCGTCCCGAGACCTTCGGTCTCCCCGCTTTCGGTTACGATTGACGGGAGGATAAAGATATCGTGATCCCATAAGGTCTTTGGTATCTTATCCGTGTTGAGCTCGCCTTTAAAGGTAACCGAATCCGAGACGCCGATATTGCGGGCGAGTGCCTCAAGATCTCCCCTGTTGGGGCCGTCGCCCACGATCGTAAGCCTCGCGCTCGGAAGTTTCTCCAATATACCGGGCATGGCGGAGATAAGATAAAAATGGCCCTTGAGCGGAATCAGGCGGCCGATGCTCAAAATCTTTATGTGGTCTTTTTTATTTTTTTGTTTTTCGGCCTCATTTCTCCGAAAGGATTCGATATTGACACCCATCGGGATGACACTCACGTCCAGATCGGGCACGAAGCCTTTTAGCCTTTCCATCGTCGAGTGGCTGTTTGCCGTAGCTCCGATGGCCTTTCCGGCAGAGAATCTGAAGATGTACCTCCCCAAGAAGCCGAGATTCAAATTAACGTCCGAGCCGTGAAGGGTCAATACCGACGGCACGCGAAAGAGGCGTGCGACGAGCCCCTGGGGCAAGAGCCAGTGTACATTGACTATATCTACATCCTTCATCAATTTTTTAAGTGAAAGTCCCTGTGCTAAAATAAAGGGGACCAATAACAATAGGCGCAGGGGATTTTTCCTGAGATTATAGATGATTCCCTGTCCGTATGTCAGGGTCTCGAACCTGTCGGGCCAAAAATATCGGAAGCGATGGATATCAATCCCGCCAAAAGACTCTATCGCTTTGGCCCCAGATGAGTGTGGGGCGAGGACGATAATTTTATTTCCGATATCTGTAAGGGCCATGGCCAGCTTCTGCAAAAAGACCCCGGCCCAATCGCCGTCCCATCTCGGAAATGAACTTGTCACCAACAGGATCTTCACCTATCTATGTTTCTATCAAAAAATCTATTTTAGGGATTTATTGTATTCCATATCGAACCACATGGCGAAGAAAAGGGACTGGAGGCCGGAGATGAATAGGAATGCGGCAAAGAGCGCGCTCGTCGGCGCGACCCCGTGACCCAAAATCCTCACCACGAAAAGATACAGCCCGAAAACTCCCCCGATTGGGGTCAAGGTCAGCCCCATCGCATAGAAGAATACCAGCGGATGAAAGTCGTAGATGACATATTTTTTTATCATCCGCTTGATAAATCCTTTTATCAAGAGCCAAGTGATCGTGGGGATGACCTTATAGAGCTTGATCCCCGACCTTTCCCCTACGTTATAAACCGGCCTTATGGGTATGTCCCTTACCCTCGCGCCGGCGATGTTGAGCTTTATCAAGAGGTCGTTTGGCATGCCGTATCGGGGATATATGTCGTCTATGTCTATCCTTTTTAGCATCTCGATACTTATTGCCGTATATCCCGACTGGAAGTCGGCGATGTGCCAGTATCCCGAGGCGACCTTGGTAAGGAGCGACAGGAATGAGTTGCCCAGATATCTTATCTTCGGGATCATGTCCCACGCCCCTCCCATAAAAAGCCTGTTACCCTTCGTGTATTCGACAGAACCATCAATCACGGGGTCGACGATGGCCGGAAGATCGGTTGGATCCATCTGGTTGTCCCCCGCCATTACGACCGCTATGTCCGCCCCGATCTTAATGGATTCCTTGTATCCCCTTGCAATCGCTCTGCCGACGCCGCTGTTTTTATCGAGTCTGATTAGCTTTATCTCACCCTTGTATTTACCCTTGTAGTTTTTGACCTTGGCGGCGGTTCTATCGGTGCTCCTGTCATCCACAACGACGGCCCAGTCGACGAAGTCGGGGAGGCCTTCGAGGACTTTTGTTATAAGACCCTCCTCGTTGTAGGCGGGAATTACGACGCATATCTTCTTTCTTTTTCGCATACGCTATTCAAACGTTATTTAGATACAAATAGGCCGAAACCTATATTGTCCCTAGTATACCGAAATTTTTCCTTTTATGCCAAATAATATTGATGGCTTTATTGATCAACAGGTAGCTTTTCATTAACTATGCTCAAAAGCCCTTCTATATCTTCGATATCATCTCTCGATGTATCTTCGGTTATATTTTCTTTGGCCCCATTTAGGGCAGAGAGGGCATCGGTGTAGTTACCATCGCTATAGAATGCGAGGCCGAGCCCAAAATATGCCTCGGCGTCGGCCCCGCCGATCGATATTGCCTCTTCAAACTCCGATACGGCCTCCCCGTATCTCTTTTGTGCTATGAGATTGTGCCCGAAATTTATACGGAGCCAAACTTCATCGGGATGGCGTGAGATCAACCAGCGGAACAGCTCTTCGGCCTCCTCATATTCACCGAGCCGGGTGAGCGAATTTATCATGTCCAGTCTAAGCCTTGATGTGGGCCCGAGGATGATCTCCGCTACTTTTATGACGGACCTGTCTATTTCCCAGAGGTAATTTTCCGTAAGATAAAATGATAAGACGCTAAAATTTATCTCGTAGTATGCTTTATACTGGGTGTCGGCGAAAAACTCCCCTTTCCTTGATGCCAGTTCGCTTGAGATGAAACGATAGAGCCTGTCTAGATATTCGGCGTAATATTCAGGGCCGGCCTCTTTAACCTCATCAGGAGACATGAGACGGTAAAAGAAGATCTCGGGGAGGAGCTGGGACGACAGATTTTCTACCAGTCTTTTATCGGGGCCGAAGTAGATCTCTCCCTTTTCGTGGTTTAAATACAAAAGCTCTTTTAAGAAGGGGGCCCAGGTCTTTGAATTGTACTCCTTTTTTGGGATTTCGACTCCCGGAAACCGCTCCGCCGTAATCGTATTGAAATATTTGGGCTGAAAGATGTCGCTCAGAGAGACAATATTGATATCCTCTCTTTTCCTCTCTACATCCTGAAAGTAGTAGAAGAAGGGCCAGTATAGAGATGTGAGGACAATAGAATCGTAATCGAATCTCATGTAATCTGCCGATGCGAGGTCTTCTACGGCGTAGTAGTTTGATTTATCTAGCCTCCCGTAATCTTTGAGGAACGTAAATAGGACGAAAGAGGCACAGATGATAGCCGCCATCCTCTGGAGACTTGCCTTTGGGATTTTGGTTTTTTCAAAAAGTTCTATGAAATGATAGATTCCGGCACCACCAAACGCCATGACTACCAGAAAGGAGGCGACGTAGATCGTTCCGCTGTCCCAGTACCATATGAAGAACGAGATGTGTCCCAAAAAGAAGAGGAGGAGGAAAAGGGCGATGCGCCAGTTCTTCTTCATCGCGAAAAAGAGACCTAAAATAGCTGACAAGGGCCAGAGTATCGTGAGTTCATCTTTTGTGATCTTTAAAAAGAGCCAGATATTTTTCAATAACCCGCCACGAGATACCGCAAAATGATATTCCGAGTCCTTTTTATCGGTGATGTGGCTGATAAATTGTTTTAAGGTTTCGGGATTGCCCCAATCCATCGTTGGGTCTGCCGCCGAGCGTATCGGGAGATATATGTAGACCGAAAAACCGAGGAGGAAGAAGAAGACGACCATTATAAGGTCTTTTATCTTGAGCGCTCCCCTAAAATTTGTGGCGACGAGAAATAACAACGCCGGGAGGAAGAGGGCGACGGTGGCGTGGATACCCGATGAGAGGCCGAAGAGGAACGCCCCCGCAAATAAGAGGCGCACGTCTTTTGTCTCGACCCACTTGATGGCGAAAATCATAATTCCTGCTGCGACCGCCCCCATCCCACCGTAGACCTCGGCTGTGATCGAGCTCTCCCAAAACGAAAAGGAAAAGGCGAAGGCCATTGCAGTGAGCCCGGAAAATGTGAGAGTCCAGCCATCCTTTTTATCGGTTAGGGCAAAGATGAGTTCCGCGGTCAGGAAAAATAGAAGTACCGTCGTCAATCCCCCCATGATGGCCGAGAATAGGTTTACCTTAAAGGCGACGGAACCGAAGGGGAGATAGGTCAAGAGGTTCGCGAGCGGCATGTATGTCGGGAAGCCGGATGGATGGGGGATGCCGAGTGTAAAGGCGGCATCGATAAATTCGGCGGAGTCACGCCAGTAGACAGATGGACAGAGGGTTATGAGGTAGACGAAAAAAGATACAGAAAATATGAAAAAGGGTAGATATTTTTTTATGGTCGTCTTGATGTTATCTTTCGTTATCATAGGTGAAGTTTAGCACAATAAAATATTTAAGGCAAAAAAAAGGCAGAATTTTTTTAAAAATTCTGCCTTAAAAACAGTTCTTTTTATCAGTTTAACCTGGATCGGGATAGCCTCCCTTCGGTATGTTACCTACGTCATCATAGGTATTGTAGGGCTCACGTGAGCTCTCATACTCATACCACTCGTCCACTTCAGCATCCCTGTCGACGTTGCCGCTGGCAGATGCGGTAAAGCCGTAGTCGCTAACTGCCACAATTATCCATTCGTAATACTTGGGAGTAGATGCCGGCTCAAAGCCGACATTGGGGGCCTCGCCGGTAGGATTTGCAGCACCAGAACCTGCAGAGCCATAACCCGCATCGTCAAAAGTGTTTTCCGTTGCGAAGTAGGCGAGCTCTGCCTCATAGATACCGGTCAGCATTGTCCGTGCCTCG
>CAZDOD010000041.1:0-19372 GCA_964506935.1 uncultured Thermodesulfobacteriota bacterium
AGTTATATCGACCGCCCCAGCCGATGCCTTAAATACGCCCATATCTTTTTATTTTTACTGAGGCCCAAGCCCAGTCGTAAGATTATCAACTGTGTCGTCAAAATTGAGCCCCAGCCTGTCAAATGCTATCCTGACCCCTCCCCCCACTGTCGGGAGAACGGGGGGTAGTACCTCGGCATTTGGAAACTCCCTTTTTATATATTTCACGAAGGGATCTAAAATTACTTCTTTCGCCAGAAAGACGCTTCCCGTATAAGAGACGATCATGTCGTCCGCCGGGATATTCAGGTTTCTCGCGACGGTCACTACACCAAGCGAGAGCCCCTCCGCCGCCTCCCCGATCACCTCGAGCGACATCTCATCGCCTACCTTTGCCTCACCGACAACTACCCTTGCCGCCTCGGCGATCCTGTCCCTCGTCATCCCCTCACCTAGATATATTGTGAGGGCGACCTGAATCATATCCCCGACGCCGAAGTGTTTCGGAAATTCGGATGTCAGACTCGTCGGCCCTCCCCTCCCATCAAACGCCATCGCCGCACGCCTCAAACCCTTTACCGCTATATCATATGCGCTCCCCTCATCACCCATGATGTGGCCCCAGCCTCCGGCTTGAAGCCCCTCCCCCTCTCTGTTTCTCCCGTATATGGCCGACCCCGTTCCGGCGGTTGCAACCACGCCCCAGTTTTTTGCGATCGCCCCGAAAAAGCCGGCCACCATGTCCCCGACGAGATAGATATCGACTCCGGGGAAAAACTCCCCTATTATCCCCTCCACATACTCGGCACCTTCCCTGAGATACCCTATTCCTGCGGTATCGCCGGAGATTATTAGGACATCCGAAAGTGATGCCCCAGCGCTCTCAATCGCATTGCCTATTGCTTTTTTGAGGGACTCCCTCACAATCTCTATCGGAGAAAGTACGTGATTTGCCGGCCCGGAGTTCCCTATCCCGACGATCTCCCCCTTTTTCGTAACAGCGACGGCCTTCGTATGCGTCCCGCCGCCGTCAACCGAGATGATTACCTCTTTTGACATTATTTTTTTATTCCCATGATCTTTTTCGTCTCCTCGGGCGAGTCGCCGAGCTTATAGCCGAAAAGGACAAAAAATCCGATAAGGGAAGAAATTCCTAGCATTACCCAGACCAGCTTGATTCCGAGTGGATTTTCCTTGGAATAACCGAATATTTGATAGAGAAACGGCATAAACAGGGTCGAGAGGGCAAAACCCACCTTCCTCGACAGGCCGAAGACGCCGTAATACATCGCCTCCCGCCGCTTTCCCGTAATCATCTGGTCATAGTCCACGACATCCCCCATCATCGCATATACGAGGATCATAAATCCGCCGAGCGGCACGGCCACGGGCGGGAGCAGTATAAAGGCCTGTATAACGACAGGGATGCCGGGGAGGTCTCCCACAAAATATATTATGGGGAAAAATATCGCAAGGAGCAGAGAGACTATCCTGAGGAGTTTTCCCTTTCCATGTTTTTTCACAAGCCACATCCACAGCGGTATCGATGCCACCATGCACAGGATGAACTCCAGTTGATAGTACATCACAAATCCCTCTTCCTTCCCGATAACAACGGTGACGAAATACGGCATGACGACAAGTAGCACCATATAGCACATATACAGGGCGATGATCGCTAGACCGAAGAACAAGAACTGCTTGTTTTTGAAGGTCGCATTTATCGAATCGCGAAAACCGATCTTTTTATCGGCCTTGGAAAATTCCACGGGTAGTTCTGTAATCCCGGGGAGACATATATACATCGTTACAAGCCCGATTGCGCCAACGACCAGCGCCATCTTGAGAGGTCCCCAGAACTGATACATCGGGGCGGCCACAGCAACCAGCATGAATCCAACAATTGCGTAAATCAGCTTCCATGAGGTCAGCTTGACCCGGTCCTCCGACGTCAGGGCGAGCTCGGCAAGCAGGGCATCGTATGGGATACCGATTGCGGTATAGAACAGAAAATATATAAAGAATATCACCCCGAGATATAGGAGGTTCCACAAAGACTCCGCATACACCGGGGGTGTCCAAAGAAAGATAAAAGCTATTATCATCAACGGAGTCCCGAATATGATAAATGGTTTTCTCCTCCCCCACCTGCTTTCGAGGTTGTCCGAGAAGTTCCCGATCAGGGGATCGGTTATGGCGTCAAAGAGCCTGCCAATAGATAAAACTGCACCAGTCAAGAAGATCGGGATAAAGGCGATCCTTCCAGAATCCGGGGCCGGGGCGTAAAAATACATTATCCATGTAAAGAGGACGCCCTCGACGAAATTCAGACTGATCGAGCCCCAGTTGTAAAAGAATATCTCCCTGTTTGTCAGCCTCTTTATAATATCCTTTGCCATGATATATACCTCATCAAATAATCCTGTTTGTTACCGACCAAAAGACCTCTTCTTTCGGCATCAAGCATATATTATAGAATTGCTCGGGCGAAAAAACCCTCGGCTCGTACCACAGCCTCAAAAACGCCAAAGGGAAATCGCCCGAGATTTCAAGCTTCAGATCGTGATTTACATTCCCGACGGATATCTTATTTACAAGCCCCATGTCGGCAGGCGTAAATTCCAAGAGCTGTGTGGGGATATCGGAAAATTCTCCTGGGAGCCGAAGCCTCTCGTCGTCGTCGGTATCTAGGGCCTTTATGAAATCGTAGGCGGGCCTCATGGTATCGGGAATTTCAAGATAACAGTCACTTCCCATTCCGCCGGGGGCGACGAAGGGGTGATAATACCACAGGGTCTGTATCGGCCTGGCCTTCGAGAGATTTAGAAGATTAAAGGAGATTTTAAATCCGGCCTCGCCGGGCAAAAGCCTCACCTCCTTTTTCAATCTATAGCCGATCCCGCCATTGCCTACCTCCTGCGACCACGAGATGAAATCGTCCCCGTCTGTTATCTCCCATGGAAATATCTCGACGACACCCGGCTCCTCGGTGAATCGGTAATTTCCCGGCCGAAATAGATTAATTATCCCGACGCCGATTTTGATCGCTATAGTGGAACTCCCCGGATCGTCTCCGATCATCATCGGTGTTATGAACTCGTCCGGGAAACCGAAGCCCACCACGCGATCCTTGGGGAATTTTTCCGATATAAATGAATAGCCGTCCCTCGTCACAAAATCGGATATCCACCCACCTAGGACAAACCTTACCCCGAGACCCTCGGTGCCGTCGGGGATCGGGAGAAATTCTATTTTCAGTTTGTCGTTTTTCAGCGTCTTCATATCACAGGTGTTTAATCCTCCCCTTGTATTTCATGAGAGCCGATGCCAACCCCTCGGTATCCTCGTCCTCGACATTTACGCTGAAAAATACCGCCGGCGGCTTTCCCCTCTTTTCGAGGATCGAGGCCGCCTCGATGATGACAGAATGGAGGATTAACGATCCGGTGACCCCCGATATCGGCCCCATAGGCGCCTTTACGCCATCGACCACAATTGATGCGTCGCCTATTGGCGCCATGTTGTCTAACACTACGTCGGAGACCTCAAATAGCCTCTTTTTCGACGGGTGGCTCGATTCTACAGATTTTGTGTGCTCAAGGCTAGTAACGGCTATGATCTTTATCCCTATCTCTTTTAGTAAAAGCGCCATCTCAACCGGGGCATGGTTCTTTCCCGAATTCGATATGATGATCGCAACGTCTCCTTTCCTGACGTCGTGGCCGGCAAGCGCCGACGCCGCCGTCCCCGGTGTCCTCTCGAGCGACGTGCTCCTTAATGCCCCCGACGAAAGCAGAAACGAAGGATCAAGTATGGCGTTTATCGGGACTATCCCCCCCGCCCTCACAAATATCTCCTGTGCCACCAGCGCCGAGTGGCCGGTCCCGAAGGTGTGGACGATCCCGCCCGATTCTATCGAGTCGGCAATAAGTGTCGCCGCTTTCTCTATCTCTTTGCCCTGGGTCACACCCAATTTCGCTATAATTTCAGAGATGTGATCAAGATATTTATTCCAAAAAGCCACTTTTTTACCTTTTCTACAAGGATACGTTTATTATCTTTTGTATTTTTTAAGCCTTCGCCTTTAAGATTTCCCTCGCCCTCGGACAGAACGGACAGAGCCCCCATTTGCACAGGAGCGCTCCGGGGTCATCCTTGAGGATATCGGAAACAACCGAAAGAAGCCCCCTTCCATCGACCCGCTGAATGAGGGCATCGCCCACCCTTTCATACTTTACATGCCCCGCCTCTATTAATGGCTTTTCGACCGAAATAAAATTAATACTGCATCCGGGATTCTCGGCAGGAGTGAATTCTCTGATCGTGCCGTCGGGCATCTTCACCGAAAGGGGCCTCGCATACTCTTCACTGTAGGGCAAATCGAGATACGGCACCCTAGCTATCGCCTCGGCTACGTGTATGGCGGAGTTCGCCCAGTGCCCTACCCCCAAAAGGAGAATATCGCCCCCGTCATCTATCAGGAGGTGGATGGGAGAGCCGTAGCCGAGGGCTGTCGAAAAGAGGTGCGCGGATTTGTATCGCTCCTTGTGATTTCCCCAAACGGCCACCGAGTGCGTCGGGTGAAGGCTTCTGGCCACACCGGGCATCTTCCTGAAAGTCTCGGCAATGACTCCGAGGGTCGTGGGTGTCTTGTCAATATCGAATATCTCGGCAGGCGGTATCGCGAAGGCGGGCATCATGATCGTCCCGTCGTCGGTTACCAGAGACGTCAGTGCGTCAATGACGGTTCCGGCACCACCATCAACACGCCCCATCATCTTGAGGCTCGAATGGACGAGAAACTTGCCATTCGGCCCAACACCAAGGGTCTTGAGTCCTTCGACCAAATCCGAAAGCCCGATCTCTTTTGTGTCCATGAAAACACCTTCAATCAAATATGATGATTACCAGAGTCGTATGTTCAAGTCAAGAATTAAAATATCATTGTTTTCCCCTACACCACCAAATCCACTTCCAATAAATTGAGAAAGACTATCACCTTTAAATTCAAGATATCTTTGAAAAAAGATTTATTTTTTCTATGAACTTTGCTATATAGAGTAATGATGATCGTGTAGCATAAAATATTTTTTGCTAAAGGAGTCTATATCAGATGTTCAATAAAGAATCAGGAAATTTCGACTGGTGGACGGAAGGCATAATCTACCAAATCTACCCCCGAAGCTTCATGGACGCATCGGGCGACGGCGTCGGCGATCTTAGGGGTATCATCGACCGCCTCGATTATTTGAATGACGGCACAGAAACATCCCTCGGTATCGACGCGATCTGGCTGTCTCCGATATTCCCGTCGCCTATGTTTGACTTCGGATACGACGTATCAGACTACACCGATATCGATCCTGTCTTCGGGAGCATGTCCGACTTCGACGAGCTTTTGACCGAGGCCCACAAACGAAACATAAAGATCATCCTCGATTTTGTCCCGAATCACACCTCCCACCTCCACGAGTGGTTTATCGAGTCCAAAGGCTCAATTGACAATCCAAAAAGGGACTGGTACATCTGGGAGCCTCCCAAAAGTGGCGGTCGCTCGCGCCCGAACAACTGGCAGTCGGTCTTCGGGGGCCCGGCGTGGGAATGGGATGAAAAGACAAAAGAATTCTACTATCACCATTTTCTGCCTCAGCAACCCGATGTAAACTGGAGAAATCAGAAGTTGAGGGAGGCGATGTATGGCGATATGAGTTTCTGGCTCGATCGGGGCGTCGATGGATTCAGGCTCGATGTTATCAACCAAATCTTCAAGGATAAAGGACTCAGGAACAACCCATACACGATCGGGAGGCGCCCCTACGATATGCAAAAACACCTATACGACAAGGACCTCCACGACGATAATATCGAGGTCGTGCGCGAAATGCGCGCCCTCGTCGACGGATACGGGAAAAAGGGGGAGCGGATGCTCGTCGGGGAGGTATTTATTGAAGACCCCCACATCGCAAAACGATATTACGGCGACGGCAGCGACGGGCTGAATCTCGCCTTCTACTGCAACTTTTCGTATCTGCCCTTGAGGGCCGGGGCTTTTCGCGATGCGGTCTCGCTTTGGGAGGAGATCCTCCCCGACGGCGCGTGGCCGACATATTTTTTATCGAACCATGACCAGCCAAGACACATCGGGAGATACGGCAAGACCTCCGATGATGAGACCGAGGCGCGGGCGAAGGTTGCGGCGACGATGCTCCTGACACTGAGGGGGACTCCATTTTTATATTACGGCGAAGAGATCGGGATGAGAAACCTCCACATAAAGAGGCGTGATCTCAAAGACCCTGTCGGCATCAGATACTGGCCGATCCCCGTCGGGAGGGATTTGGCGAGGACCCCAATGCAGTGGGACGACACAAAACATGCAGGATTTACGAGGTCTGGGACTACGTGGCTCCCGGTACATCCGAACAAAAAAACCGTAAACGTCAAAGCCGAATCCGCCGACCCCTCATCGCTTTTGTCGTTTTACCGAAACCTCATCTGGACACGAAAGAGGATTTCTGCGCTGAGGAGGGGTTCGGTAGAGATCATAAAAGACACCCCGAAAGGTATATTCTCATATCTCAGGGAGTATGGGGGCGAAAGCTTGCTCGTTGTCCTCAACTTCAAAAAACGCGATTATAGGATATCTGCCGACACCATCAATATAAATATCAAAGGCAAGGCCAAATGGGAGGTCATGCTATCGACTCACAGGGATGAGGGGGAATTTATCGGAGATGATCAATTTAATATCAAACCCTATGAAGCGACCATACTCAAAGCACAATAATGAATCATCATTCATTTTTTCTTGACAAAAGTATGTAATTCTGATAACAAAGGTGTCGTAATAATATTTTTTAAAGCGAGGTCAATCTGTTGATGAAAGAATATCTCATGACTCCAGGCCCTACACCTGTACCCGAAAGGGTACTGCAGGCAATGGCGGAACCGATAATCCACCACAGGGCGCCCAAATTCTCAAAAATTATCGAAGAAGTGAGAAGCGATCTCAAGTATCTCTACCAGACCAAAAACGAGGTCATCATCCACACCTCATCCGGCACCGGAGCAATGGAAGCGGCGGTGACCAACACGCTCTGTCGGGGAGATAAGGTGATTTGTGTAAGGGGCGGGAAGTTCGGGGAGCGGTGGTCTGAAATATCGACTGTTTATGGTCTAAGTCCTATAAATATTGATGTCGACTGGGGACGGGCCGTAGACCCGGCCAAGATCGAAGATGCCCTCAATGCAAACAAGGACGCAAGGGCCGTTATGATACAGGCATCGGAGACATCCACAGGCGTCGCCCACCCCGTAAAAGAGATTGCCGAGATTATAAAGGGGCGGGACGACGTAATTCTCATAGTCGACGCGATATCGGCTTTGGGAGTAATCGACCTCCCAGTCGATGACTGGGGATTGGATGTTGTGGTATCTGGCTCCCAGAAGGGCCTGATGCTCCCTCCTGGTCTCGCATTCTCATCGGTCTCCGATAAGGCATGGAAGTTTGCAGAGAAATCCGACCTCCCCAAATACTATTTCGACTTCAAAAAGGAGGAGAAAAACCTCCTCAAGAACCAGAACGCATACACCCCCGCGGTCTCACTGATCGTTGGTCTAAGGGAGGCACTCTCGATCATCAAAGATATCGGCCTCGAAAGGCTGTTTTCCCGCTATGCCCTGATGGCGGATGCGACCAGAAAGGCCGCACTGTCAATGGGGCTCGAGCTATTGGCGCCCGAATCACCGTCAAACTCCATCACGGCCATAAAGACTCCAAGCGGAGTCGACGGCAAGGACATAGTCAGGATATTGAGGGAAACATACGGCATAACCGTGGCCGGCGGTCAGGACACCCTGAAAGGGAAGATATTCAGGATTGCACACATGGGTTATGTCGACCGCTTTGACATCATTCTCACAATCTGTGCTGTTGAGATGACGCTCTCAGGTCTCGGATTTCCGATCGAGCTTGGAAGCGGCGTCAGGGTTGCGGAAGAGTTACTGAAAGACCTCGATTAAAGGAGAGAGATAATTAACATGAAGGTACTCGTAAGCGACAGCATGTCTGAGAAAGGCATCGAGATCTTCAAAAATGCAAAAGGTATCGATGTCGATATAAATACCGGTCTTTCTCCCGAGGAATTAAAGGAGATCATCGGAGATTATAACGGGATCGCCATTCGTTCGGCCACCAAGATAACCGAGGACATTATCGAGAAGGCCAAAAATCTCAAGGTGATAGGACGTGCCGGAATCGGGGTCGACAACGTCGATGTTCCCGCAGCAAGCAGAAAGGGGATCGTGGTGATGAACACCCCCGGTGGCAATACCATTACGACGGCGGAGCACACGATCGCGATGATGCTGGCCCTATCCCGAAATATCCCCCAGGCGACATCCTCAATGAGGAGTGGCGGGTGGGAAAAGAAAAAGTTCATCGGAAAAGAGGTATTCAACAAGACCCTCGGTGTCTTGGGCCTCGGCAATATCGGCCGCATAGTCGCAGAGAGGGCGATGGGCCTGAGAATGCAGGTCCTTGTCTACGACCCATTCCTTAATCAGGAGGTGGCATCAAAATTGGGGGTGGAGCCCGTCACCCTCGACGACCTCTTCGCACGCTCCGACTACATCACCGTCCATACCCCAAAGACGAAAGAGACGAGCGGGCTTATAAACCGTCATACCATCAAAAAGATGAGGAAGGGTGTCATGATCATCAACTGCGCGAGGGGGGGGATAGTCGACGAGAGCGACCTCCTCTGGGGTCTACGTGAGGGAATAGTCGGAGGGGCGGCGCTCGATGTATACTCACAAGAGCCCCCGGAGATGAGCGACCTCATAAAGGACGAAAGGGTCATCCTCACCCCGCACCTTGGGGCTTCAACGGAAGAGGCACAGGTCAATGTTGCTGTCGCGGTCGCTGAGCAGATCGTTGATTACCTAACTAATGGTATCGTGAGAAACGCCGTAAACATGCCTTCGGTGAGTCCTGAAAGCGCCGTCATATTGAGGCCGTATATCCGCCTCGCCGAGATGATGGGCTCCTTTCTGTCACAGCTGGGTCTCCCCGGCCTGAAAGAGATCCTCATCGAATATAAGGGGGAAGTATCGGATTTTGATACCCCTCCGATCACCGTTGCATTCCTCAAAGGCGTCTTTGACCCCATCTTGGAGGAAGGGGCAAATTATGTAAACGCCCCCATCATCGCCAAGGAGCGGGGCATCAAGGTGGTTGAATCGAAGAGTGAGAAAGTCGAAGGCTTTTCAAACATGATAAGTCTTATCGCCAGGACAAAAGAGGGAGAAAAGGTTATCTCCGGCGCCGTCTTAGGGACCGAAAGACCGAGGCTCGTCAGGCTCGAAGGTTTTACATTCGAGGCCGTACTCGAAGGCAACATGCTTGTTCTAAAAAATAATGACAAACCGGGGGTCATCGGAGATATCGGCTATACACTGGGGACAAACAACATAAACATCGCCCGCATGCATCTCGCGAGGGACGAAATGGGCGGCAAGGCACTTATCATACTGTCTGTCGACGGGGAGGTGCCGCCCGAAGTCATAGAGAAGCTCAACGATCTCCCGAACATGCTTTCAGTCCAGCAGGTAAAGATATAAAATTTTCTATAAAACCGGACGCAGTGATGCGTTTTTATGATGTTAAGTGAGAAAAGTACATTTCACAGGATACATCAGTGAAGATGACCCACAATGCAACTGCGGAACCAAGGACTTATTGATATCGACCGAGCATTGGGTCTGCTCGTATTGTGCTCGCGAGCATTAGAAGATATTGAATAGTGGAAAACCAGTCTTTTAAACTTCCCACCCCCAACCTTCTGTGTTATAGTTTTTATTGAAATAGTATTTAGATATTTAAAGGAAAGGCAAAATGCCCAATATAGTTATCGTTGGAACCCAGTGGGGAGATGAGGGTAAGGGAAAGATGGTCGACCTCTTGAGTGAATATGCCGATATAGTCGTTCGTTTTCAGGGGGGAAACAACGCCGGCCATACACTGGTGGTCAAGGGAGAGCAGATAATCCTCCACCTCATACCATCGGGAATCCTTCATCCAAATAAACTCTGCATTATAGGAAACGGCGTCGTGGTCGATCCCGCTGTCCTAGTCGAAGAGATTGACGGGCTTTCAGATAAAGGCTATTTAGTAGATGAAGAGAACCTAAATGTCAGCGAAGAGGCCCACCTGATTATGCCCTATCACAAGAGGATCGACGTATCTCGTGAGGCGAAAAAGGACAAGGGTAAAATCGGAACGACCGGAAGGGGGATCGGCCCGGCATACGAAGACAAGGCGACGAGGATGGGCATCAGGACAGGCGACCTGATTAATCCCAAAAGGTTCAGGGAGCGTCTGGAGACAGTTCTTATCGAGAAAAACTTCTATCTCAAGGAGTTTCTGGATGCGTATCCCTTCGACCTTAACGAGGTCTACGACTCCGTCATGTCATACGGAGACAGGATAAAAAAATATATCAAAAACACATCCAAGATACTGAACGATAGGATAAAGGATGGGGCATCGGTGATGTTCGAGGGGGCACAGGGCACCCTCCTCGATATCGATCACGGGACGTTCCCATACGTGACCTCTTCCCACACTGTGGCGGGGTGTGCGGCCACCGGCTCCGGGGTCGGGCCCATAGTCATAGATGCGGTCTACGGTATCTCGAAATCGTACACGACGCGAGTCGGCTCGGGCCCGTTCCCGACCGAGCTCAATGACGAAATCGGCGACCGTCTTCAGGAGAAGGGTGTGGAATACGGCGCCACGACGGGGAGGAGGCGAAGATGCGGGTGGTACGACGCGGTTTCCGCAAAACACTCGGTGAGGTTAAACGGTCTCTCGGGACTCATCATTACAAAGCTCGACGTTTTGAGTGGTCTGGAGACCCTCAATATCTGCACGAGCTACGATATAGATGGAGTCGAGACGGATGATTTTCTCGCCGATGTATCGATCCTTGACAGGGCTACCCCCAAATATATCGAGCTCCCCGGCTGGGACGAAGAGATAGGTGATGTGCGGGAGTTCAAAAAGCTCCCGAAAAACGCAATAGGTTACATCGAAAAGATCGAAGAGATCCTCGGTATCCCTGCAGTTATGATATCGGTCGGGCCGGATAGGGAGGAAGTCATAACAATCAAACATCCCTTCGGAAGTTGAGATAGAAACCTGACAAAACCATTTTGATCTGGAAAGCCAAATAGATGCGAAATTCGAGCCCAAAGAGTAATGTGGCAAAAACGACTCCCTTTTACAACAGGAAATACGACATAAACATCAATCCCACCGATTTCGGAATAACCGTCAAGGTCTGGATGGGTGATTTTTTCTATGATAATACGAAATATATCATAAGGGGCCCGAAATTTTTAAGATCCATAGAGAGACGGCTATTTAAGAAGGGAAGGAGGATACACGAGATGGAGATCGAGCTCGATGTATCCTTTCCCGACATGGTCATCCGTGACATCAGGGGAAAAATGATAAAGGCCCCCCGAGAGGAGTGCAGAAAAGCCCTTTCGGCACTTAATCGGGCGGTCGGCCTCGAAATAAAGAAGGGACTCACCCTGAAGATGGAGGAGAGGATCGGGGGGAATATCGGCTGTGCCCACCTCACAAACCTCATAATGCAGGCATGTCACTCGTCGGTTCAGGGACAATATGCGAAGTTCGTAGAAGGATTCTCGGATATTTTAGATGAAATGTCCCCCGTAGAGCGAACCAAGGCCTTTCTGACCCTGAGGCCCCAGATGATTGATTCGTGTGCGGCCTATCAGAGAGACTCAGAAATCATAAGCGAAGCAATAAAACTCCCCGAAACCGAAAAGATCCGAATGCTGTTTGATAGGATCAAGTCGCTATTTGGGGTCGGATAGAGAAGCCTGGCCTAAAAAAAACACACCGAATTAAAAAAAAACTCTCCTGAGAAAATCCTCACAAGCGATTTTTTACCTTTAAAATAAATTCATTAAAAATCCTTTGACAATGGGATATTCTTTGAATATAGTAAATACACAACACTATTTCCACACTATTTATATCTCATCTTCTAACAGAACACTTCTTATCTGAACCTCTTCTTGAACCTCTTACTGAACCTCTCATTCTTTATGGGGCAAAGTTCTTTTATGAGGTAAAGATGTTTTCTGGAGATGACGACGGTCTGGGATGGTACTCCAGGATATCCCTTAATTACTTCATCGACAGGCAAGGAAGAGAATATATCTTCCGCTTCGGGAGCATTAAGGATTTTCAGGGCCTCTTGGAGATGTATTCCAAGTTTGAGCCGAAGAGGAGCATCATGGGTGTCCCACCTGAAAATCCCGTTGAGCTCAAACTGTGGGTAAAACACTTTTTTGCCGATAACATAAAGAATATCGTCGTCATGGACCCTGACAGGAAAATCACCGGTCATGCGGCGATATTTCCGATTGATAAAGATATCTGCGAATACTTTATGGCACTCCTACCCACCAACCAGAGTTCAGGTATAGGAAGGACACTATGTATCAACGTCATAGAGACCGCACGCTACATGAAATTCAAAAAAGTGTGGATATGTGTTGAAAAGACCAATACAAAGGCCCTAAACCTCCACAAAAAGATAGGTTACAGTATAAATGGAGGGGGTTTAGGTGAGGACTACGAGCTTGAGGTAGAAGTGGATAAATTTAGAGTGTAACCTGTTTTACCTCGATGACGTTTGGAAGCCCGGCGAGTTTTTTGATTATCGACTCCTCGACCGGGCTGTCGAGATTTATCAGTATAAGGTTCTTCTTCTTTTCCGAGTCCCTGGCAAGCTGCATCCTCCCGATGTTTACCGAGGCCTCCCCCAGAGACGTCCCGATACTGCCAACCACTCCCGGAAGATCGTAATTCGAGACGAGGAGTATATCCCCTTCGGGTATGGTTTCTACGATATAATCGTCCATCCTAACGATCCTCGGCCTGTTTCCGACTATCGCCCCAATCAGGAGCCGCTCGACTCCGTCTCTTACGACCCTGAGTCTTATCTCACTTGAATAATCCAAAGAAGACGACGACTTTTCCTCAATGAACTTTATCCCGAACTCCCTCGTGACGGTCAGGGCGTTGACTGGGTTGATCTTCCTCATTGATATCCGTGACAAAAAACTCTTAAGCATATGCAGCGATATATTTGAGACATCCATATTGCTTACAAGGCCGAGGTAGGCAATCTCGATCTCCTTTATCTTCTCCGACTCTATTACCTGTCCCAGAAAATCGCCCAACTTTTCACCCAACTCTAAAAAAGGGGCGACGGAGCTTAACGTCTCGGGGCTCATAGAAGGAAAGTTGACGGCGTTATCTATGGTCTGGTTTTCAAAGTATCCCCTGATCTGATCGATGACCGTCTCCGATATCTTCTCATATGACTCCTCAGTAAACCCTCCGAGATGAGGCGTCAATATTATCTTCTCGTTTCCCAAGAGCTCCAAATTGGTGGGAGGTTCGGTCTCGAAGACGTCGAGCGCCGCCCCGGATACGATCCCCTCACCGATTGCCCACACGAGGTCGCTTTCGGATACTATGCCTCCCCCTGCGCAGTTTATTATCTTGACTCCACTCTTCATCTTTTCCATTGCCGAACGGTCTATGAGGTTTATGGTTCTTTCGGTCTTCGGTGTATGGATGGTGATAAAATCTGATTCCTTGAGGAGTGTGTCCATATCGACCATCCTGACTCCGGTTAAAGATAAAATCTCTTTCTTTATAAATAGATCGGATGCGATCACCCTCATCCCAAAAGACAATCCCCTCTCCCCTACGACCCTACCTATGTTGCCGAAACCGATTATTCCGAGGACCTTGTTGTAGACCTCCGTCCCCATAAATTTCTTTTTTTCCCACATCCCGGCCTTCATTGACGCCGTTGCCTGTGGTATTTTTCGCGAGAGTGCCATGATCATTGAGATAGTGTGTTCGGCCGTTGTTATCGTGTGGGCCTTCGGCGTATTCATCACCAGGATGCCCCTTGACGTGGCAATTTCGAGATCTATATTGTCAAGCCCTATTCCGGCGAGGCTTATGACCTTCAGTTCCTTGGCGTTATTTATGACTTCGGAGTCGATAACGGTGTTTTCGGAAGCGGCGAGTGCGTCATATTTGGAAATAATATCGCTAAGATTATCCGAGCCTTCGGGTGATATCACATCGACCGAAAAGTCGGGTATCTCCTTCATCCTTTGTAGCGCCGACGCTGTCATGTTAAAGCATACGAGTACTCTGGTTGTCATCTGATATCTCTCCCGACAATTATCTTGTTATCTTAATTTAGTGTGCATTTTATCTGTGCAATATTTTATATAATTTTTTCCTGTAATATGTCAAACAATATTTAAATATTAGCACTTTCTTGGCATAAAATTTCTTGACATAAAATATTCCTTAAAATATAATAATAATCTTAATCAAAATAATTGCGGCAGTTCTACTTCAATATCACGTTCATGCTACCCGAGGGTCTCAACCGGCATCTGATGCACGATCGGTTTTTGAGGTGTGATTTTAATATCATATCTTGATTTTCTCTAGGCTCATCGGAAATCAATTTATTTTCTTTTACTTTATAGCTTTTTAGAATAGCATATAATTATTATTGCTATTACAAGAGCTTTTTGTTGTCTTTTTTCGGTGAAGAGGCCGTCTTTTCCTCTTCCACGTTTGCTCTATTTCTCTTTTGTGCCGTTATTGAAAGGATACTCGCATGAACGTTGCCGTAAAGCCGATAGCAGAATTGGGGGAGCTCCTCGATGGGAAAAAGAATGTCGCCGTTTTGGCCTGCAAACTCTGTCTCAAGGAATTTTCCGAAGACAGGTCGGAAGAGCTTTCCGAAATAAAGACCGCCTTAGAAGCCTCCGGTAAAAAAATAACAGACATAAGAGAACTCGATTTCATGTGCAACCGCACCTTCACCGAAAAGGTCGTGGGAGAGCTCGACCTCGGTAAGATTGATGCGGTTGTCTCCTCATCCTGCGGTGTAGGGACTCAGGTCTTGGCATCGCTTATAGATAAGCCTGTGATTTCCGGCGTCGATACCTTCGGCGGAGGACTCTATGAAGGATTTCATCCCGCCGACAGTAAACAGTGCAGGGCGTGCGGCCAGTGCGTCCTCAACTATACCGCCGGAATCTGCCCCGTCGCATACTGTGCCAAGAGCCTCCTCAACGGGCCGTGCGGCGGAGCAAAGGAGGGGAAATGCGAGGTAGATAGCGAAAAAGACTGTATATGGCTGAAAATACATGAGCGTCTGAAAAAGCAGGGGAGAGTCGACCTCATGAGGGGGGACATCAGGCTCAGGGATTATAATAATCCCACTTTCGCCGAGATAATTAGCCTCAAGACCGAGGCCGCCAATAGAAGAGACATGAACTTTTACGGCGGCCTATATCCGCTTGAGATGAAGGAAGAGACAGAAAAAAAACCTATCGAGATGGCCCCCGTACCCGATATCCTCGTAATCCCATTAAGCCAGCACATAGGTGCGCCGAACGATCCCGTCGTGAAAGTTGGAGACACAGTAAAGATGGGGCAGGTAATCGGCAAGACCGACGCCTATGTATCGTCTCCGATCCATTCTCCCGTTAGCGGAAAGGTAATCGCCATCGAGCCCCGCCCCCATCCCGTCATGCCGAATGACGTCCCCGCAATCGTGATAGAAAATGACAAAAAGGACACCACAGACGAGTCGTGCGTACCAAAGGGCGATATCGAAAAGCTCACCCCCGAACAGATCATCGAGATAGTCAGAGACAAGGGGCTCGTCGGGATGGGCGGCGCGATGTTTCCGACACATGTAAAGATAAAGCCCACGAAACCACTCGATCTTTTAATTTTGAACGGCTGCGAGTGCGAGCCCTATCTGACGGCCGACCACAGGATGATGCTCGAACATACCGAAGAGATAGTCCGTGGGATGAGGCTCATTGCAAAGGCATCGGGCGTCGATAAATGCATCATCGCCGTCGAGGACAACAAGCCCGACGCCGCCGAGGCGCTAAGGGCTTTTGCGGGGGACGGCGTAAGTGTCGAGGTATTGAAAACCAAATACCCCCAGGGGGCGGAGCGAATGCTCGTATACCGGCTCACCGGAAGGACCGTCCCGAGGGGCGGGCTCCCACTTGATGTCGGTGTCGTCGTCTCTAACGTCGGCACGGCATACGCCATCTATGATGCCGTCGCAAACGGAATGCCTCTGATAAAGAGGGCAATAACCATAAGCGGCGACGGCGTAAAAAAGCCTGGGAACTACATGGTAAGGATTGGGACACCATTTTCCGACCTATTGAAAAATTACATCGAAACTCAACCGGGTGACCTCATAGGAAAAAAGATGATAAAGATGGGAGGTCGTATGATGGGGATCAGACAATCGTCGCTCGATGGATCGGTCGTCAAGGGTACATCGGGCATCACGATATATCCCCTCCCCGATATCGCGATAGACGAATCGAGGCAATGTATCAGGTGCGGGCGGTGTCTCTCGGTATGTCCGATGGAACTTAACCCCCACCTCCTGTGGTACTACACAAACAAAAAAGACGCCGGCTCCTTACAGAAATTGGGTGCCCAAGACTGTATAGAGTGCGGATGTTGTGAATATATCTGTTCGGCCAAACTGCCCCTCGTGTCCCTGTTTAAAGATGCAAAGCTGATTGTCAGAGAAAAAATTGCGGGGTAGAAAGTGATAAAAACGGAGAGAATAATATGCTGGTAACAAGAGTCAAAGCTGAAGATGAGCTTATCGGCATCCTGCCGAAAAATCTATTTGTCATACACTGTCTCGGGTGCAAAGAGGTCCACTTCCCGCTTGAGGATGCCCGAAAACTGACATCGAGCCTTAGGGGGACGGGAGTTAACGTGATCTCCGAAGAGATGACAGATTATCTGTGCAGGCCGGATTATACGTCAATACGTCTAGATCTCTATTCCGATTCGATGAAGAAGGCCGAAGGCGTTCTCGTCTTCTCCTGCGGCGTCGGTGTCCAGACCGTTGCGGGGCTTGTCTCGGAAAAAAGTGACATTCCGGTCTTCACCGGCTGTGACACCATGCACCTTTCCGGCTTTACGGGTCTGAGGCCGACCGAGCTCGACTGCGCAAGATGCGGAGATTGCGTCCTCGGAAGAACCGCGGGGATATGCCCCGTGGCGAATTGTGCAAAGGGGCTCCTTAACGGCCCCTGCGGCGGCGCTATGAACGGGAAATGCGAAGTCGACTCAGAAAAAGATTGTATATGGCTATTGATTTATAAACGGCTCAAGGAACAGGGACGAGAAGAGTTGATGAAAGGTAAAAGTTACACGAGGGACTATACGAGGGCGGAAAAGGGAATCTAATATAGTTATCGAGCCTTTTTAATATTGGATATCTGATATATGGAGGAGTTTTAGGTTGAGCAAGTTTAAAGAATCCCTAAAGAGCGGAAAGTTCACAGTTACAGGTGAGATAGGCCCACCGAAGGGGACAAATGTAGGGCCTGCGCTCCATGAGGCCACAGAATATCTGAAAGATACCGTGGTCGCCGTAAACGTGACCGACATCCAGACCGCCGTGATGAGGGCTGGTTCTCTTTCGATGTGTATCCTTCTGAAGGAGAAGGGGATCGAGCCGATACTACAGATGGTGTGTCGTGATCGGAATAGACTAGCGCTGCAATCCGATCTTTTAAACGCCGCAATATTCGGTATCGAGAATGTCCTTTCGATTACCGGCGATCATGTGGTCATGGGCGACCATCTTGAGGCTAAGCCGGTATTTGACCTCGACTCGGTGAGCCTCCTTGATGCGATGAGGATTTTGGAGAGCGGGTCGGATATGGGAAAGACACCCAAGGGAGAACCGAATGTCCTCGACGGCACCCCGAAATTCTTCAAGGGGTGTGTTGTGGCGCCGTGTGCCGAGGAGGTCGAGCCGCAGGTAATCAAGCTTGAGAAGAAGGTGGCCGCCGGCGCCGAGTTCGTCCAGACACAGGCCGTTTACGATCCCAACGCCTTTGAGGACTTCATAAAGCGGGTCGAACATCTCAAAGTCCCGATCCTCGTCGGTATCGTCGTCCTAAAGGGGGCGGGAATGGCGAAGTATATGAACAAAAACGTTCCCGGTGTCCACGTCCCCGATGAGTTGATCGAAAGGCTCGCATCTGCCGCAAAAGAGGATGTACCCAAGGTCTCCGTAGAGATCTCCGGCGAACTTATACATCGAATGAAGGATATGTGCCAGGGGGCCCATATAATGCCCCTCGGCTGGGATAAATATATACCTGACATCATATCGGCGGCGAAGCTTTAGATAATTTACGACTACTGTTTATATAATTCGATCTACAAGAGGGAGTTTTAGAGTCTCACGTATAAAAAAGACATAAATAAAGATATCACACGATTCCGATAAGAGATTTAGATAAATAATCTTGAGGAAAAACCCTTATGAAAAAGGGTGCTACAATCTGGTTTCTCCCCATCGATTTGCAGTGGAAGTTTGATAAGGGAGTAACCATTCTTGAAGCGGCCATGGACATGGGCATATTCATCAATGCCCGCTGTGGGGGCGCAGGCTCTTGTGAAAGCTGCAAGGTAATTATAAAGAAGGGTAAGGCCAACTCTGAGGAATCGAGAAGCATCCTCGGGCAAGAGGTTTACGATAAGGGTTGGCGCCTCGCCTGCAGGACTGAGATAAACGAGGACCTCGTTGTCGAGATACCCGAGGAATCCCGTGAGGAATTGGGCGAGATGCCCGCCATTGAACACTTCCCCCCCTATCACTCGGTCTTCTCTCCAAGGCACGCCTCGGCCGTCGCCATGGAGGAGATGGTCGGGGCATGGTTCAATCCCGCACTCCACAAATACTATGTCTCTGTCGATCCACCCTCCCCCGAGGACAACACCAGCGACCTGACTCGTCTACTGAGATCATTAAAAAAACGACACAAACTCGACAATATATCAGTCGACTTTCTCCTCCTTAAGACCCTTTGTCAAAAACTAAGGGCCGGAGACTGGAAAGTGACGGCGGTAATTGTACAGACCAGGGTGGAATCACAGCTAAGCGAATTTCAGTACCGCGGCTCCCGCCGACCGAAGATGATTCAGGTTGAGCCGGGAGATACGACAAAGACCCACTACTCGATCGTCTTCGATATAGGCACTACGAGCCTCTGGGGGAGGCTCCTTGACCTGAAAGAAGGAAAAGTGCTCGCCACAAGCTCATCATTCAATCCTCAGATAAAATACGGACCCGATGTAATCACAAGGATCATATATTCAACAAAGCCCGGAGGTCTCGATACGTTGCAGAGGGTAATATTGGAGGCCTTAAACAATATCATCGATGACCTCATTAAA
>CAZDOD010000042.1:0-552 GCA_964506935.1 uncultured Thermodesulfobacteriota bacterium
GTTTCCTCTATCATAAATGAGCGATATTATGACATATTGTGAGATATCGTAAGTAATCCAGAGATAATAATAGCTATTTGATCTTAGCTTCCTCCAATCTCCCCTCATCACCCTTGCTATATACCAGATCATGCAGTAATATAGTATTAGCACTCACCTCTAGAGAGTGCTAACGGCTTTTGCCGGGAGGGGCCGACACGACCAATCGCGTCTCTCCGGTTCCCGGCACCGCCCGCCGCTTCCGGGGGCGTGCAAAACCCCGTTAGGAGAAAGGCAACAGCGCCGCAGGTGCGGCTTATACGTTTTATGCAACACTATTAAGAAAGGAGTGGGCTATGAAAATCAGACCACTGCAAGACAGAGTTATTGTCAAAAGGATTGAGGAGAGTGAAAAGACCGCCGGAGGAATAATAATCCCCGACACCGCAAAGGAAAAACCGATGGAGGGTGAGGTGGTCGCGGTGGGGAATGGAAAGATCCTCGATAACGGTACCAAGGTACCAATTGAGGTGAAGCCGGGAGATCGGGTCCTTTTCGGGAAATACGCCGGAA
>CAZDOD010000042.1:562-16473 GCA_964506935.1 uncultured Thermodesulfobacteriota bacterium
AGATCGAAGATGTAGAACATTTAATTATGAGAGAGGATGATATCCTCGGTATCATCGAGAAGTAAAGGAGGCATCAAATAATGGCAAAAGAAATAAAATTTGATCAAGAGGCAAGGGAGAAGACCTTAAAAGGTATAAACACCCTCTCCGACGCCGTGAAGGTCACCCTCGGTCCAAAAGGGAGGAACGTGATCATCGAGAAATCTTTCGGCTCACCGACGATCACCAAGGACGGTGTTACGGTGGCCAAAGAGATAGAGTTGGAAGACAAGTTTGAAAACATGGGCGCCCAGATGGTCAGAGAGGTGGCGTCCAAGACATCCGACGTAGCGGGAGACGGAACGACTACGGCCACACTGCTTGCCCAGGCGATCTACCGGGAGGGGACGAAGCTTGTTGCCGCGGGAAACGACCCCATGAATATCAAGAGGGGGATCGACAAAGCGGTTGTTACCGTCGTGGCCGAGCTCGAAAAGCTCTCGAAACCGACTAAAGACCAGACCGAGATAGCCCAGGTCGGGACGATCTCTGCCAATAACGATGAGACCATCGGCAAAATCATCGCAGAAGCGATGGAGAAGGTCGGGAAAGAAGGTGTCATCACCGTTGAAGAGGCAAAGGGTATGGAGACGACCCTCGAAATCGTCGAGGGTATGCAGTTCGATCGTGGTTACCTCTCACCATACTTTGTAACAGATGCGGAGAGGATGGAAGTAGTCCTCGAAAATCCCTATATACTCTTAAACGAGAAGAAGATATCAAGCATGAAGGATCTCCTTCCGATCCTTGAAAAAATTGCCAAGGTGGGAAGGCCCTTTATTTTGCTCTCCGAAGACGTTGAGGGTGAGGCGCTGGCGACCCTTGTTGTCAATAAGCTTCGCGGAACCCTTTCATGCACGGCCGTCAAGGCCCCCGGCTTCGGCGACAGGAGGAAGGCGATGCTCGAGGATATCGCCATCCTGACCGGCGGAAAGCTGATAGCCGAGGATCTGGGCATCAAGCTTGAGAATATTGAGCTTGATGACCTCGGACAGGCCAAGAGGATTGTGGTTACCAAAGAGGAGACAACCATAATTGACGGTGCCGGAACAAAGGCTGATCTGGAAGGTAGGGTCAAACAGATAAGGGCCCAGATTGAAGATACCACCTCGGACTATGACCGTGAGAAGCTCCAGGAGAGACTCGCAAAGCTCATCGGTGGTGTTGCGGTAATCAATGTCGGCGCCGCCACAGAGACGGAGATGAAAGAGAAAAAGGCCCGTGTTGAGGACGCCCTTAATGCAACCCGTGCCGCTGTCGAGGAGGGAATCGTCCCCGGAGGCGGTGTGGCGCTTATTCGCTGTATCCCCGCTGTGGAGAAACTGAATCTCTCTGAAGAGGAGAAATTCGGGGCAAATATTGTAAAGCGCGCCCTCGAAGAGCCGTTGAGGCAGATAGCCGAAAACTCGGGGCTCGAAGGCTCCATAGTTGCCGAAAAGGTCAAGGACGGAAAGGACGGCTTCGGCTTAAATGCCCAGACCCTTAAATATGAGGATCTGATGAAGTCGGGTATCATCGACCCCACAAAGGTCACGAGAATCGCACTGCAAAATGCGTCATCGGTTGCGGGGCTCCTCCTTACCACTGAGGCTATGATTGCCGATAAACCCGAAGAAAAGGGTGCCGGTATGCCACCGATGCCTGGTGGGATGCCCGGAGGAGGCATGTACTAAGATTAATAAAGATGCCCCGGTTTTGCCGGGGCATCTTTTATCCAACCAAAATCTTTCCACTTGACAATACCATCCCAAGAATGTAAATAGATACAATGAAAGTAAAAAAACTCGCGATTCTATTCTTAACGATCTTCTTTATCGGTTTTCTGGTCTCCATTACCCCACTGGCTTCTGAGGAGGAGCCTTCCATAGGTGAGCAGATTGATATACTGGAGGGTGTGATCAAAGATGCGGACCAACTCCTCAAGGGGAATCCTGAAGACATAAAGGCGCTTTTCGCACGAGGGACGGCCCACTTTCGACTCGGGAACCTATATATGTTCATTTATGGAACTATCATTTCAGATGAGCACCTACAAAAGGCCAAAAAGGAGTTTATTAGCGCCTCCGAAGACTTTACCCTTGCCGTCGAGATTAAGCCCGACTTCTATCAGGCTTACATTTCGAGGGGGATGTGCTATGGGATGATGGGTCTTTCGAGTGCCGCCATGGCCGACTTCAACTACGTCATCGAAAAAGACCCGGAAAACGCCGAGGCATATTATGCCCGCGGAAGGGAATTCTGGGAGATGAGGGATTATGAGAAGGCGAAACGTGATTATGACAAGGCGGTTGAGCTGGACCCGTCCTGGAAGGATAGCTTCTACATGCAATAGGGAAAAACTCTCTTACTTCTTTCTCTAATATTGTCTTACTTGAATGGGGGGAGGCTTTTAGGAGTCTGTCCCTTTATCTTTTTTACCTCACTATCAATAATACCTTTCCAGTTCTACGCTTATGTCGTAAAAGAGGTCATTAATTGAAAAGCGACTCTTGAACGTGGACCCAGGGGTAAATTGAGGGGGTACATATCTTTCTATCTCAAGCCATGTGCCGTTCCCTTCTTGACGAAGAGATAGGTCTACGTGTGATTTAAAACCGGGCATTCCCTCCTTCTTCTTGGCAAAGATATGGTTTTTATCATCGTCTATCATCGTGACTTTCCACTCTTGTTCCTCTAAGACCTTGAGGGAAGCCTTCTTTACGTCCTCAATCGTGTACTCGTAGAACATGAGTCTTCCTCCGTCCGTCCCTTCTTTAGAGAAGGGAAGATGTGAACATGAAATCGCAAAAAAGAGGATAAGCAAGACGGACTGAATTTGTTTTCTCATTGTTCGTCTCTTGAGATATTTTCCCGATCTACAGTTTTTTTGGAGTGGTGTGTCGAAAAAAACTATTTTAGAAACATTGTAACCGTTCCTTTGCCTAAAGAAGCCTCGATAAAAACTTTTTTTATTCTGCTTAATTATTCAAAGGTCAGGTTCTTCTCGTATATTTTATAATCCGTATTTTCTTTGACTTCTTCAAAGTATCGGTAGATAAGCTCATCGCGTTTTTCGAAGATGTAGTTTTCCAATAGATGATCCTTGTCCACCAATTTTATGATGTGGTAGCCGAACTGAGTCTTTACAATCGGGCTTATCTCCCTCGGCTTTTTTAGCTTGAAGGCCGCCTCGTCGAATTCCGGAGCCATCTCGTGTCGCTTGAAATATCCGAGGTCTCCTCCCGATGGTGCTGTGGGGCAAATGGAGTATTCACGTGCGAGGACATCGAATTTCTCCCCCTCTTCAAGCATCTTTAGGATCTCTTGGGCGCCCTCCTCGGTCTTGACGAGGATGTGCATCACCCTGATACTCTCGGCTTTATCAAAGGCCTCTTTGTTCTCATTGTAATATTTATCTATCTCCTCATCGGTTGGGGAGAGCCCTCCCTCAAGTTTTCTCTTGAGATACTCATTTATGATTATCGTCCTTCGGGCCTCTTCTGCCCTGTTTATCACTTCCTTGTCCTTTAAAATCCCTTCCTTTTCGGCCTCGTGATAGAGGATCTCCCCAAGGATGAGATTGTCGAGATACCTCTTCTTCCCCTCATCGGATTTCTGGAGGTATGACTGCTCGGGTGGAAGCGAATTATACTTCTCCTTGAATTCCGAAACAGTGATTTTCCACCCGTCTCCTTCGGCGACCTTCTTTGAACATCCGACGGGAAGGATCAGGAAAAGGATGACAAGAAAAACAAGCTCTCTCTTTATCATGATAAAACTCCCTTCTTCTTTTTAGGAGAGTTTATCCGGCAAAGGTCGGTATGTCAAGAAATTAATAAAGATGCGGCCCTTCAAGAGACGGGAGAGGTCACCATATTCACGGCATCTGTTATGATGAGAAGATCTATCGGCTCACTTTTGATCTTTTCGATGCGGTTGATTTCTTTATCGAGTGCCGAATTGATATCCCCAAAGATCGAAAAGAGGCCGATTTCTTTGGACCCTTCCGGGTTGGCCAGATTTTTTGATACGAGGGAAAGCGAGCCGCCCCCCTCGATAAATAGGAGCGGATTTTTGAACTTGTGATCCCCGAGCGTGTATTCCCCGGATAGGTGTTCCTTAAGTAAATCGGGATTTTTAGATAAGGCCATCGTGCGGGCAAAGTGTGGGGGGCCGATCCCTTCGGGACAGGAGGCAACGAGGATAAATGACGCTTTCTGCCTCAGCGAGGTTCTCACATTTTCGAATGATTTTGTCGCCTGATACAGGTCCCTGTCCATCGGGGCGCATGCAATTGCGATTACGATATCAGTGGGTGCCGCATTTATTTTGTAGATTTTATTAACATCAGAAATCAGTGGATTTATCGATTCAATGACAGTCGATGAAGAGATCGAAAAGATATCTTCATTATGCGCCACACAGTTGATACTGTATACTTCGGGGCCGCCGAGGTCATTTATCTTTTCGAGGATCAAGATCGTTCCCTCGTTCAAGTCCTCGAAGACGGGATTTTTCAATGTGGTCAACGGACCGACGCCGTCAAGGAGGGCGAGGCCGTGGTTTTGACGGATTGTCTCGAATGATGCGACACCCGGAATCAGCGATTTTCTCCCGCCTGTATATCCGGCAAACCAGTGTGGCTCGACGCTCCCGATGGTGACGACGTTTTTGTAATCGAGGAGTCTATAGGATACCTCGACCCTCGTCCCGCGGGATGTTATTCCGCAAAAAAACGTCTGGTCGCCTGTTGCGTCGTGGACAAAAAACCTCCCGGCAAATTCCGATGAGAGCCCTCCCAAAAGCGTCTTTGCAAGGGCCTCGGTCGGATGCGAGACTTTATGGGCACCGGTGGCGACGAGGACGTCACCGTAAAGCGCATCGGGATACCTCTTTGACAGTAATCTTAAGACCTTCTCGGTCGGGGTGGGGCGGTCGAGGTCGTTAATGATATAGAGGGTGTTTCGTCCGGGATCGAAGGGGAGTTTGATGACGGATACGATCTCTTGATCGCCGAGTATTTTTTTCGGCCATGACGGCGAGACACTCTCAACTTTGGTGTCTGATGGGAGAAAGATAGTATCTTCCACGGTTTCGTCCGAGGCCTGATATTTTATATTTACCCTCAATCGACATCCTCCATCTCATAAGGGATCTCATTACTATACTCATTCCTTTATAACTATATCGCCACGAGATGTAAGCTCCCAAAAGAGTTTCAGCTCACCGATCAATGCCCTGTCTCTCCTTAGTCTGTGTTCCTCTTTTGTCTCTTCCGGATAATTATAGAATCCGCCGTCGGCCTTGTATCCGATCTTTCCCTTTTTTACCAGATCACTTATCGTCTTTGGGACATCGGTGTTGTTTGCCAAAAGTGGAAAGACGACGTTTGACGCCGCCTCTACGGTGTCAAGCCCAACCATATCCATGTGCTCGAACGGGCCGTGGACGACGCCGCGCAGCGCAGAGCAGCACTTGAAGGCCTTGTCTATCTCCTGTGGGTCGCACAGACCCGCCTCGAGTATATAAAGGACCTCCCTCATTACAGCGAGCTGGACCCTGTTTACGAGAAATCCGGGCAAAAATTTGTTCAATACAACGATGTATTTACCCACCTTTTTATAGAAGGCGCGAAGTCTGTCTATCGCTTCTTCGGGGGTTTTCTCGCCCCTCACTATCTCGACGAGCGGCATGATGTGGGGGGGATTGAAATAGTGGATTATGATGAGGCGGCCGGGCCTTATGTCGGGGTACATCTCCGGGACGGGGAGGGATGATGTGTTGCTCCCGATGATTATTTCCGGGGGGAGGAGGCTGTCGAGTTCCCTATAGATTTTTTCCTTTACGGCGGGGTTTTCCGAGATCGCCTCGATCGCGAGGTCGGCATTCGAAGCCGCATCCTTGAGATCTGTGAAAAAACTGATCCTCTCGATTATGGTTTTTTCACTGTCATGTATCATCGCCTCAGATATCAAAAGTGAAACCGCCCCCTCGATAGCCTGCTTTCCGGTCTCGAGGGCTTTGGGGTCTATATCGAAAAGGGCCGCGTTTACCCCGCCCATCGCGAAGCTCAAGGCTATCTGCGGTCCCATAACGCCAGAGCCGACTACAATCACCTTTTTAAATTCCATAGTTTTTCCCCTTTTTGGCTTTTTTAGGATGGTCATATTTTAAAGAGAGTCTTCGTTTTGACTTTTATACATTTTGTTATAGTGACCTTTGGGTTGTCAAGACAATTTTCTAAAACCGGTTTTGCGTCTTGACTTTTTCCCCCTCCATCATATATTCTCTCTCTATGATGGATAGTGTTACGTCAATAAGGGAATTTGGTGGCAATGTCGGAGGGCGTGTCAGGATCAGGGGTTGGCTCATGAACCAGAGGGGGAGCGGCAAGGTGTCGTTTCTGATCGTTCGAGACGGTACGGGGATCGCCCAATGTGTTGTGGATAGTGAGAATGTTACGGACGAAATCTTTGATCTGTCTCGCCACATAACGCAGGAAACCCTCATTTTTATCACGGGCACGGTCTCCGAGGAGCCGAGGGCGCCCGGCGGATACGAGCTTTTGGTGGACGATCTGGAGGTCGTCTCCGAATCTTACGATTTTCCGATCACGCCGAAGTCCCACGGGATAGATTTTTTACTATCCAATCGCCACCTGTGGCTCCGATCCAGACGGCAGCTTGCAATCATGCGTATTAGGGACGAGGTCGTAAATTCCATCAGGGATTTTTTTCGGGATAGGGGTTTTATCCTAATCGACACCCCGATACTTACCGGTTCCATCGGCGAGAGCGCCGGAACCCTCTTTTCGACCGAGTACTTCGATTTGGGAAAGGCCTATCTCGCCCAGACCGGCCAGCTCTATCTCGAAGCCGCAATCTACGCCTTCGAGAAGGTCTACTGCTTCGGCCCGACATTTCGTGCCGAAAAGTCGAAGACCCGCCGCCACCTCACCGAGTTCTGGATGGTCGAAGGAGAAATGGCGTTTTATGACAGCAACGATAATATGGACCTCCAGGAAGAGCTCGTTTCATATATAGTTATGAGGGTTCTCGAAAAAAGGGGGGAGGAGCTATCAGGTCTGGAGCGGGACGTAAAGCCTCTCGAGAAGGCAACACCGCCGTTTCAGAGGATCTCCTATGACGAGGCGATAAAGCTGTTACAATCGAAGGGGGGTAAGGTGGAGTGGGGAAGAGACCTCGGGGCGGAGGACGAGACGACGCTTGCGAATATGTTTGAAAAGCCGCTATTCGTATATAATTATCCAAAAGGGGCCAAGGCGTTCTACATGAAGGCACACCCCGAGCGGGGTGATGTCGTCCTCTGCGACGACCTTCTGGCACCCGAAGGATACGGCGAGATCATCGGGGGATCGCAGCGTGAGGACGATTACGACCTCCTACTAGATAGTATAAGAAGAGAAAATCTCCCTGAGGAGGCCTACGGGTGGTATCTTGACCTGAGGAGATACGGGTCGGTACCCCACTCGGGATTCGGGCTCGGGATAGAGAGGATTCTGGCATGGATATGCGGCCTTGATCACTTAAGAGAGGCGATACCGTTTCCGAGGATGATGGGGAGGATATACCCATAGGCCACGTCAGACTTCCGGGTTTTTAGTTGCCGGCCGTTTTTAATTCAAAGTTTCTTTGCAAAAAAATTTGGGGGTGAATTATCACCCCCAAATCTATAATCATACAACTCGTAGAATAAAAGATGTTAGAGTATCGACAGCCAAGCTGAATCAATATCTTTTACCCACTACAAAGCATCCCTTTCCCTTTTACTTCTTTGTCGTCCTTTTCCTTGCCGGGGCCTTTGCCCTTACCTGAGCTGCGACCTGGCCTTTTTTAGAGACGATGTAGTTGAATAACGTACCAAGACCCAGGATGTAGATGAGGAGGGCGATGAAGATATCCAAGATCGGTATGGCGAGGATGATGTAGACCACGAGGACGCCGACGATGAGGGTAAGCCAGTATGGGCTCGCGGCCTTCTTCTTCTTTTTCCCTTTAAAGAGTGAGAGGACAAAACCGCCCGTCGCGATCGCCACAAATAGTTTTCCGAGATACAGCCCCACCCAGTATGTGAAAATGGTCAGGACTGCGAGGGGTATCCCGATTATAGTGACCAACATGATGAGGATGGCAAGCGGCGTCAGAAGAAATACCAGCACGCCCCATCCGAGATTGCCGAGGAGGTCCTCAAAAACCGAGGATGTGACACCCTTAACAAATTTCGGAAAGAGTGCGCCCAACACAAGACCCACGATGATGATTCCCACAAGGGTGATCAGCCAGAAGGCGATGAAAGTCCATATCTCCGGGCCCTCAATCTCCCTTGCCTTTGCGATGGCCTCCTCCCCGACTATCTCGTTTAGGCTACCTACGATGACAACGTCTTCCTCGATGGAGGATTCCTTTGCCTTGTAGCTGACGTCTTTCGCAAACGAGGCGCCTGAGGCGAGTGTAACGGTCTTCGCCTTGATCTTTACGTCTTCAATAAATTCTCCCGATGCCGTGATGTTAGCCCCGGCTACGTCGACGGCTCCCGAGAAAAGTCCCGTGAGATCCATGTCCGCCCCGAATGCTTCCACCACTCCCTTGAATGCGCCGGGGAGGCTAATGTTGCCGGCGAAGATCCTCGTATCACCCGAGACATCCCCGCTGATTTCAACGTCGCCGCCTATGATAAAGACATCTTTGGCGACATCACCTGTTATCTTTATATTGCTTCCGATAATGAAGGCGCTACCTTTCACCTGACCGTAGACCTTGACGTCTGCGGCGAAGATGAATATGTCGCCTTCAACGATGTCACTCTGCCTTAGGGTGTAAGTATCTCCGGCGTAGTAGTCGCTTCCGGTGGCACAGGCGACTGAGATAGAGGCGAATAAAAGAAAAAATGTAAGAAAGACAATTTTTTTCTTCATTTTTAACTCCTAAATAAAATTGTGAAAAATGGATTGATTAATTGTCATAAGACTTTTTTGGGTGTCGATAAAAAGTTTTGGAAAGGCTTAAAAGATATATGACGTGAATCAACATATGTTCAATATAGATCGATTCGGTGATAGAGTGAAAACCAGAAATACCACCTGATCGAAAACCATCACCTTCACATTCTAATACCACTTATCCTGCCGGATGTCAAGAAGTAATTAAAAATAGATGGTTTTATTTACTCTAACGAAGTGGATAGCCCCCCTGATCTCGATATTGATCCCCAGGGCGTCCCTCAGTGTTGCCACATATGTATCTATCTGGTATCTGTAGGTTTCAGCCATAGACTCGGCCGCCTCCTCTGTTACCCTGTCGGTCTTGTAATCAAGGACGGTTATTTGATCTCCAATCCTGTAGATGATGTCGCATCTTCCGGCCTTTGTCTTTTCGTCCTGTCTCGTTAAGATCGGAATCTCTTTTCCTATGATCTCCGATGAGGCAATTTCATTATAGATCTCGGATTTTTGAAATTTTGAGACCAGTTCTTTGGATTCCCTGATCACCTCTTCCTTTACATCCGGGTCTTTCGAGAGGGTGTCAAAAAAGCTCGAGATGATCTCATTAGTTATTTCTAAATTTTTGAAATCTATCCTCTCAAAGGCCTCGTGGACGAGGCTTCCGACTAGCGTCCCAATGTCCTTTCCTGTCTTTCTAAATTCGTATGCCTCATCTTTTTCTATCTCGGCAACAACCGAGGTAAATGAGATATCTTCAATCGCCCTTGTGTATTCCTCTTGCCTAATCCTCACATCTTCCCTGATCCTTTGGATGTGTGTCGTATCGCCTCCGCCGATAATAAAGTCACCGATCTCTTTTTTCCTCCTCTTTACGAGGGTCTTTTCTTCACTTCCGCCGGGCAGGGAGGTTGACTTTTCAAATGTGTCGACGATGGCCTTCATGTGGCTGTTTTTATTTTTCGTAGAGCCGACGAGGATGAGCCTGTCTCTCGCCCTTGTTGCGGCAACGTAAAAGAGTCGGCGCTCCTCGGCGTCGTTTTTCTTTTTTTCGCTGTCTTCGATAAGTAGTCTATATCCGAGGTCAGTGATCTTTCCGATATTTACCCCGGTGATTTGTAATCCTGATATATTCGCCTTTACTATTCCGTCTCTTTTTTTGGAACTAATCGCTCTTCCTAGGTCGGGGAGGAAGACTATCGGAAATTCGAGGCCCTTCGCCTTGTGGACGGTCATGATCTTGACGGAGTCTTCAACCTCTTCTGTTACCACGGCCTCGCCCTCCTCGGTGTCTCTCTCGGCGAGCTCGCGAAGGAGGTAGATAAATGCCGGAAGCATAAGGGTCCTCTTCGATTCGAGGTCGTGTGCCATCCTCCTTATCTTCATGAGGTTTCCCGCGCGCTGCGCCCCGCCGGATTCAAAGGAGTTGACCTCGAGTATCTCGGTTCGTTCGAATATCTCGTCTATTAGCTCCGAGACGAATAGCTTCCTCGTCCTCCTGTTTAAATATCTCAGGGTATCGTATACCTTTTTTGGATATCCTTCGGGATTTCCGTCAAGGTAATCGAGATTCCCATCGCGCCTCAAATGATATATCGTTTTATCGTCGATCCCGAAGATCGGCGATCGGAGCACCGCCACGAGCGCCCTTAGATCGGTGGGGTCGTATAGGGCGCCGAGGATGTTTGCTACGTCATATATCTCTTGACGCTGAAAATAGCCCTTGCCGCCCAGAATGAAATAGGGTATCCCCACCTCCTTCAGGGCCTCCTCATATATGTGCGATGTGTCCTTAAGCGCCCGAAAGAGTATCGCGATGTCCTTGTAGGACGGCGCCCTCGGTCTCTTCGCCTCGCTGTCCCACACTATTTTCCCGTCCGACTGCATATCGACCAAGTCGAAGATGCGTTTTGCAATGTATTCGGCCTCGCGTGTCCTCGTCTCTTCGGCGCTAAATTCGCCGTCGGGGTCGGAGTTTCTGATTTCGATCTCCACTTGTGTGATGTCTTCGATTTTGTGATCGAGCGGCGAATAGTCTATCGAGATGTCTTCGTCCTGATATTTTATGTATTTTTTGAAGAATTCGTTTTGAAACCGGATGAGGTGTCTCTGGCTTCGATAGTTGGTCCCAAGTTTTTTCTCCTCGCCGCCCGACTCGATTATCTTTTCCTTTACTTTAAAGAAGACCCCGATGTCGGCGTCCCTGAACCTGTAGATTGACTGCTTCGGGTCGCCGACGATGAATAATTTCCCGGGCTTTAGGATCACATCTTCGGATATCTTGGCGGTCGGTGTTTTTTCAGAGAGAAACAGTATGATATCGCCTTGCAGCGGGTCTATGTCCTGAAATTCGTCGACGAGGATGTAGTCGAATTCAGTGCTGTATCTTTTTCTGATGTCGAGGTTTTCCCTGAGGAGCCTTTCGGCCTCGTAAAGGAGGTCGAAATATGTGAGGAGGCCCCTCCTCTTTTTTTCATTCCTTTCAAAATCGACGAATTTTGTGAGGATGTCTATTGCCGTCATTGTGATCTCATCGTCCTCGAGGTCTTTTTTCAGGTCTCTTCCATCACTCTTATTACTGTATTTTCTGAGGGTCTCGACGACGCCTCCGGGTCCGATCATGATTTCCCGTGCCTTTTCCAAAGCGTCGATATCCCTCCATTTGTTTTTATTTCCCTTGTCTTTTTTAAGTTGATTGCTGGAGAGGGCTTCTGCAAATTCGTCGAGATTTTTTGCAGAAAGTATCTCTTTTGCGATAAGGCACTGCCGGTAGAGGTTGTCGTCCTCATCCGCCGGGATCGGAAAGAGACCGCCCAATTTTCTTCTTAAACCGTCGATTTCCGATTCGATCATCTTCCACAATAAATCACGGGAGACTGCCGTCTTTGAATATTCGTATAGGCGGTCGGGCCTTCGCGCGAGTTCCTTTCCGATTTTCTTTAGCCCCTCGACACCGAGTTTCTTAATGAGCCTCACGATATCGTCGTCGAAGTCGTTCCCGCCCCGAAACATCTCGTCGGCCCACAGATTCCATATCTCGTAGGTCAAAATGATGTCGGAGACCTCCTCCTCTATCGAAAAATCGGGGTCGATCCCGGCGTCGATCGGGTTCTCCCTCAATATTCGGTTGGCGAGAGAGTGTATCGTGCTTATCTGGGCGCGCTCCAAGGAGGATAGGGCGGTGATCCACACGTCATCGTCGGAATCGAGGGCTTTCTTTTCTATCTCGTCCCTCAATCGATCCTTGATCTCCGCGGCGGCGGCATCGGTAAAGGTGATCGCAAGAATTCTATCGAGGGCGATCCCTTCGGCCTCGACCAGTCTCAATATTTCACCTATGAGACACGTTGTCTTTCCGGTCCCGGCGCCGGCCGTGACCACCATGTTTTCTCTCATATATTCGTAATCCCCTCCCTTTTATCTATCGTCCCCCTAGATTCCGAGAGGCAGAGGTCTTTGTAGGGGCAAAATCTGCAAGATGTATTTTCCTTTTTGCTTATTGGGGCAAAGGCTCCCACCTCGATCTGACTTACATTTTCGCCTATTTTTTCGGTTGCTTTATCTATCGAGGATAAGATCGCATCGTGCTCCAGGACATCTGTCCTTTTTCCCTCATCCTCCCACTCGATATAGACGAGCCTCCCCTCCTTCGGTCTGTATTCGCCTTTGAGTATTATATCTCTCGCCGCCATGATGTAGAGCGGCGTTTGGAAGTGGCCTCCCCTTTCGATCTCCGTCTGTAATTTCCTTTGGTCTGTAGGCCTCTTTTTTTTGTAGTCAATTACAATAAAAACTTTATTGGCCTCGCTTACATCAATCCTGTCTATCCTCCCCGAAAAGACTAGTTCTCTTCCTCCTATATCCAATGTGAGGTAGGGGATCCCCTCCGATTCATCTCTTCGCCTCGTCCCGAACGGCTCCTCGAAATAGGTCGGGATAAAATCGTCCCTTTCGGCCTCTGCCTCTCGCCCCATCAATTCTTTTAGGTTCTCATTTATCGATTCCTCCCTCGCCCTCAAGACCAGATCCAAGATGAGGCCCCTAAATTTCTTTGAGACCTCATCTCCGACAATCTTCTGTAGGAGTTCCGATGCCGTATCGATGCCACCTTCGGTAAGAGGCAGCATCCCCTTCAATTTCAGGGTGCGAAAGAGATGGGTCAGGACCCTGTGGTATGCGCTCCCCATCTCGATCGCCTCGATGTCTTCCTCCTCGTCTACCTCCTCAAGCTCCCTCACACCGAGGATGTATTCTATGAAGAACCTGAACGGGCAGGCCGAATAGGTCTCGAGTTTTTTTGCGGTGAGGGGAAGTAGATCATTTAGAAGCCCTTCGTGATGTCCGATGACCCCGTCGTATATGCCGAACGGTTTTTTATATGACCTCGCATCCCGCGAAATCAGTCCATTTCTTAGAAAGTTGGAGGTTGAGACGATTCCCCGCGCTACCTCGACATCCTTCGGATTGGCCGCCACTGATACCCTAAAGTCTTTTTCCCTGTATTTTGATATCTCATCTTCTTGGAAAATGAGCCTCGGATAGTCTTTTCGGTATTTTTTCGGGGGCGATTTATCGCTTGGCTTATCTACCTTTTGCATGTCGCCTTCGATTTTCGTTTTAGAGAGGAGCTCTCTTAGAAAAATGGAGGGTATCGACTTCCTTCCGGAGTCGTCGCTCCTCTGGTGAACGAGGATGAGGCGCCCTCGGGCGGCCCTTATTGTGAGTGCAAAGAGATATTTGTCCTCCAGATACTGCGATGTCATGGTGGGGAGGCCGTGGCGTTTTCTCGTGGTTTCTGCTATAAGCGGGTCGGAGTTTCTTATCCTCGGAAATACCTTCTCGTTCATCCCGAAGACGATGAGGATATCGAAAGACAGGCCCCTTATCCCCATGACGTCAGAGACGTATACTGCGTCCCTGTCGGGAAGATCCGGGATACTTTGATCCTCGGTCTCTCTCTTTATGAGGTGAATGAATTCCGAAAGATCGATTTTTTTATTCGAAATTTTGGCCATTGAGGCTATCATCTCCCTTACGATATCGTAGACTTTGGAATCGTCCCTTTTCCTTATATATTTCAAAAAGAGGTTTCCGAAGATGTCGCTGTATTCTTTTGGGGTGGCATTATCGGGTATCGATGTCAGATCGACGATTAGCGCATATACGGATTCCCTTGTTATGGAAATAAATTTCAATTTTCTCCTGATCGACTCCTCCCTTGCGGGATGCTCTTCGTCGCCTTCTTCAATCTGTGAATCAAAATCGACGGCCCCTTTTCCCCATGCGCCTTTCCATTGTGTGACTCCGGATATCACCCTTGATTCTCTCGCTATAACCTCGGCCAGATGGGAATTTTCCCTGACCCATTCCTCTTCTGTCTTTTCGAGATTCGGCCACGAGAAATAGTCTGAGGCAAGAAGCGTTGTGATGTCCCTCCTTTTAAGTCCCGCCTCCACAGCCCCGTTCAGGCTCAAAAATGCCCGCACTTCGGGGAATCGCCTGAGTGGCGTCCCGTCTTCTACAAAGGCCGGAATCGAATACTGGTCAAGGACGCCCCTCAAATTTTCCGAGACGGAAGAAATATCTCTCGCAATAGCCCCGATGTCGCGCCACCTCAGATCGGGATTGTTCCCCTTCTCCCTCAATATTTCCATCGCCACAGCCTGTGCCTCCCCGAGACTCCCCGACGCCGTGACTATCCTGATGGAATCTTTCGGGTCGATAGTAATACCCGACCTCGGAGAAAAGAGGCGGCGAGAGATCGCGTAGATCGGTCTTTCATCAGTCGGTTCGTATATTATCGGATTTTTGTCTCTATTCAGACGATTAAAGAAATCGACCGTCGGTTTCGTGTATTCCGCCGCCGGATCATCTACAGTCACGGGGGAAAATATGAAAAGGTCTCCGATGGAGTCCAATTCTGAAACTATCTCCCTCTGGAGCGGGTTGAGGTCGTAAAATCCGTAGAGGATGAAGATATTCGGAAAATCTTCGGCGGCGTTTCCTCGATTTTTCAGCCCCTCCAGGGCGAGAGAAATAATGTCTTCCGAATCAAATAATCCCGCCGATTTTTTGGCATCCGAAAACCTGCGATGGATCGAGAAGACCGTATCCTCAATTTTTTTCCCTCCCTCTTCTTCTGGGATCATATGTGACGTGAGATGCGAAAATAGTGAGAGGAGGCGGTCGGTGTAGCTTTCGTATTCGAAGAGCTTTTTTGCTAGCTCGTCTCCCTTACTAATCTCCGCTATCTCTTCCCTCAATAAAAGCCTGTATGCGGCCCTCGGGGGGGACGGGGGAATTGTCTTTAGCGACTTTTTTAGAATGAAAAACGAGAGGCCCAAAAAGGTGGAAAAAGAGAGATTTATCCACGAGCCCCTCTCCGAGATAATTGTCGAGAGCCTCTTTCTCAACGCCTTTGTGGGGACGATTACCGATATCGGTAAAAAGGGGTCTTTATCCTTGAGTCGGCCTAGCTCCGAGACGAGCGATTCTTCTAAAAAGGGCTGAAACGGGCCGAATATGGTCTTGGCCATTTTTTACTTCTTTAGAAAGATGGTGTTGGCCTTGAAAGTAGCGTCGAAAAAAGTGCCGTAACTTTGTTTCACCTACAGGTGATTTTTGGATCTCCGTATGAGGGTAGTCTACTATCCTGTCTCGTCATCGTACATCGAATCAATGATGTCCTGATATTTTTCGTAGATGACCTTTCGCTTGATCTTGAGGGTGGGGGTAATCTCGCCCTCCTCCTGCAGGAAATCCCTCGGGAGTATGGAGAATTTCTTTATCGTCTCAAACTTGGCGAGCCTCTTGTTTATCCCCTCCATCCCCTTCTCGACGATTGCAGCTAACTCACTATTTTTTATCAGCTCGTCATATGTGGTGTATGGGATACCTTTCTCACCTGCGAGTGCCTTGGTATCGGCCTCATCGA
>CAZDOD010000042.1:16483-18635 GCA_964506935.1 uncultured Thermodesulfobacteriota bacterium
GTCAGGTATTTCCGCCTGTCGCCGTGAACCATCACGTTCGATACGAGGGGTATCTCCTTTATCATGTTCTCGATGTTCTGCGGGGAGATGTTCTTTCCCCCCGATGTGATGATGAGGTCTTTTTTCCGGTCGGTTATGATGAGGAAGCCGTCGTCGTCCCAGCGCCCGACGTCGCCGGTATAGCACCAGTCTCCCTTCAGTATCTCGTCTGTGAGGTCGGGCTTGTTGAAGTAGCCCATGAAGTTGTTACCCTTTATCAATATCTCGCCGTCCGGCGCAAGCTCTACATCGAAGCCCGGCATTGGTTTTCCGACCGTGCCGTATCGACAATCGTCGAATGTGGTCATCGTGCCGCCGAGGGTCTCGGTCAGCCCGTAGAACTCGATGACCTGTATGCCTATGCTGTGGATGAATTCGGCAACTTCGGATGACAGTGGGGCGCCGGCCGATACCGCAAACCAGAGCTTGCCGCCGAGGACGGAGCGTATCTTCTTGAAGACGATGGCGTCCGCCAGATTGAACTTTAATTTCATTATCGGGGAGAGCGACCTCTTGGCGTTGAGAAGCCTGCTTCGCCTTCTGCCTACACTTACCGCCCAGCGGAATATGAGGCGCTTTAGTAGCGGGCCCTTGTTTGCAGTCCCCGATATCCTCGCGTATACTTTTTCGAAAATTCGGGGGACGCTGCAGAAATAGGTGGGACCCGTCTCGATCATATTTAGGGCAAGTGTGTCGACCGACTCGGCTATTACGAGGGGGATGTTTTTATAGATATTGTAATAGTAGCCCGACACCCTAGGATAGAAGTGGGAGAGGGGTAGGATCAAGAGCGACATGTTGGTGCTGGGGTCGATCTGTATCAGGTCGTCGATGGATTTAAGGACGAAGTTTGTGTTGTGGTGGCTTACCATGCAACCCTTGGGGGGGCCCGTCGTACCGGACGTGTATACGATTGTTGCCAAATCTTCGGGGCTCTTCGATTTCGTCCTCCTATCAAGTTCTCCAGAGAGATCTCTTTTATTCTCCTCTCCGATCTTCATAAGAGATGAAAAGGTGATCACCTTGTCATTTTGATCTGGGGTATCCCCTTCAATCAGTATTATCTTTTTGAGGCTTTTAAGCTCTTTTTCGACAGACAGGATCTTATCGAGCTGTTCCGCATCCTCGACGACGACGAACTTCGCTCCGGAATCTTTTATTATATACGCACACTGCTCGGGCGTATTGGTGTGATAGATCGGGACATCCACCCCCCCTGCGAGCAGGGTTCCGAGGTCCGCCAATACCCATTCGATGCGGTTAAACGACAGGATGGCGAGTTTGTCCTCGGCCTCCATCCCGGCTTTGATCAGTCCCGAGGCGAAAGAGGTGGCGGCGCCTTTGAGCTCGCCCCAGGTCATATCCAAGTAGGCGCTCCCCTTCTGTCTCTTGTACTTAATTATCGTGTTATTTTTATATCTTTCGGCGTTTTCAAGAAATATCTCGTTTATGGTCATCTTTCTCATAAGGCTGTCCTTAAAAGATGGATGGATAAAGAAATATTAAAGAATAGTCTAGGTGGCTTTTCCTTTTAGGAAAATTTCCAGAAGTCTCTGTGTGTCGAAGCAACCATTTCTATGATCGGGTCAGCTCTGTGTCCGATGTCTTCGATCTTCGCCCCGATGAGGTCGGGATCGGTCGCATCCTCGCCCATGAGCTGTTTTAAGACGTTCTTGATCCCGTTTTTCAACCCCCCGAGGTGATATCCCCCTTCGAGGGTTATGAGGAGTCTTCCATCGCTGTGTTTTTCGGCAATCGAAAGGAGAACCTTTGCAAGGGCAGCAAATCCCTGGGGCGTAACCTCCATGCCTCCGAGCGGGTCCTTGAAGTAGATGTCGAAGCCCGCCGAGACGAGGATGAGTTGCGGTTTGTATTGATCGGCTACGGGTTCGAGCACCTTTTTGAATATCTTGTAATACTCGGCGTCACCGTTGCCCACATTCAAAGGGACGTTTACCGTATATCCCTTGCCTTCATCTTTTCCAATCTCGCCGAAGCTTCCGGTGCCGGGATAGTATGGGTACTGGTGGGTGGAGAAGTATAGCACCCTCTTGTCGTTATAAAACGAGTGCTGGGTTCCATTCCCGTGATGGAGGTCCCAGTCGCAGATGAG
>CAZDOD010000043.1:0-18116 GCA_964506935.1 uncultured Thermodesulfobacteriota bacterium
CCGATAGCCCATCATGCCCCGGTTGTAGGCGCTGATGTTGAAACCGCCGATGTCGTTGAGACCAAAGACGATGTTATTCTGAGTAGTATAAAAGACGCCGTTTACGATTTAAAGAAGGAGCTGGGGAAAGACCCGAAAAAATGGGAGTGGGGGAAATTGCATAAATTGACCATCGCCCATCCCCTCGGAGAAGTTATCCCCTTTTTCAATATAAAGGCGATACCTCTATCCGGGGACTTTTTCACCCTTGGTGCCTCGGGATGGGAAGGAGACGACCCATATGCTGTCTCCTACGGCGGGTGCATCAGGATGATCATCGATTTTGCCGATACTGAAAATTGTACGATTGTCAGTCCGCCGGGGCAGTCGGGACACTATCTCAGCCCACACTACAATGACCTCGTAAATGCGTGGGTGACCAACGAACAGATACCGCTGCACTATTTTGACGCCAAGGAGCTCAATGATGTCCTGATCCTCAAAAGGCCGTAGGATTTCTGGAGGGTCTATTTTGTTCATGCCATTTGGTCTGCTGTCGCGAGTTGGAGGTCTGCACTGAATCAAGATGGTGTTAAGATACCGATAAAAATAAGGTTTTTATTTAATATTTCTGTTCTCCTTCAACGGAAGATATTGAAGGAGCGTTATGGGAGACAGAAAGCCGATATATGGCTTAAGAGATCCCGGGAGATGTTCAAATCTATCTATCAAAAAATTCCGGACATCGGCGGCAAGGAGAATATGATGAATCCTAACCTCGTCTTAGCGACTTTCTTAATGCCGATTGCAATTGTTATGAAAGAAGAGGGTCTCTCTACAAGGGAGATTGGCGAGAGTATTTTTAATCTCTCAAAAAGGGCATATAATTTCTTTCTTCCGTTGGCGAAGAGGCTTTCCTATTCCCAAGGAAGCAAGATTGATAAAATGAGGCTTGCGGCGGAAAGGTCCCTTCTCCGTAGATTCCCCGAAGATTGGGTCTTCGAGTTTGTCGAGGGAGGGGAGGACTATCTCTTTGGTTATGATATCAGGGAGTGTGGGTTACATAAATTCTGGAAATCTCAGGGGCTCGAGGAATTCGTCCCTTATCTATGTCTTACCGATTGGGCGAAGTGGAAATTGTTGGGAGTAAGCGTTGATAGGACAAAGACCATCGCCAATGGCCACGAGGTCTGCGACTTCAGATATTGCAGGGAAAAGAAGGAATGCCCTTCGGGGTGGCCCCCGGAATCGAACATCGAGTGGACTGGAAAATTTGAGGGGGGTAAATAGGAATTATAATATTTCAAATTTAAAAAATAAAAAAAACTTCGGGATTGTTAGTTAAGCGGCCTGTATTCTTTTTTATGATACAGTAGGCTATCTTCATACCATCAGCCATTTCTTTGCAATCTACTTTCTCAACAGCACCGGCAACCTATCTAAGCTTAACTGGTTACTTAGTGAATTAAAAAAAAGAAAACCGATCGTTATCTAATATATCACTATAGGATATTAGGGATATTAGGGATAAGTATACGGGAGTGTCTGCAGTTATGTTATTTTTGTATTGACATATTATCTAAGTTATGATAATAATTATCATTATCATTTTAGAGTAAAAATGGAAGACAGATTTATCAGCAACATGACGTTTAGAGTTGTCCTATTGGGCATCCGTGAAATCATCGGTAAAAACGGACTCAAAACTGTTTTGAACTGTACAGAGTTTAAGTATAGGTATTTATTACAATAGAATTTTTGGATATTCTATTGAATCTGGGATTAGGAATTTTATATTTCAATTTTAAAATGTTTAAGTATTTTTTTAAATAGGAGGATCAAAATGGCAGAACCAAAAGATAAATGCGTGAAACCGGCGGGCGGGCCGATTTTGGAAACCAAAGGGAAGCCCGAAGAACAGATGGTATCTCAAGGAGGAGGATACAAAATGATTGCAAGGGTGGGTAAGCCTGCGCCAGATTTTGAGGCGAGCGCCTTTTATAAAGGTGGATTCGAAAACATCAAACTGTCCAGCTATAAGGGGAAGTGGGTATTGCTTTGCTTCTATCCGGGCGACTTCACCTTCGTTTGACCGACAGAGCTGGCGGCAGTTGCCACCAAGTATGATGAATTTAAGAAGATGGATACCGAAATTTTAGTAATGAGCGTGGACAGCAGGTTTTCCCATAAGATCTGGCAGGAAGAGGAGCTTTCCAAGATGGTGCCCGGTGGACTTCCATTTCCGATGCTTACCGATGCCGGCGGTCGCATTGGAACGGTCTACGGGGTGTATGAAGAGGAGTCAGGAGTTAATGTGCGCGGTCGTTTTATCATAGACCCGGATGGTATCGTTCAGGCGATAGAAATATTGACCCCTTCCGTCGGCAGGAACGTTTCGGAGGCGATAAGACAGCTCAAGGCTTTTCAGCACGTCAGAAAGACCGGCGAGGCGACTCCTTCGGGATGGCAGCCGGGCAAAATGACGCTCAAACCGAATCCCGATATGGCGGGCAAGGTCTGGAAAATATGGAAACCGGAGATGGCGTTTTCGGATTAAAACATAACTATTTTTGTCGTTTACAGGAGGGATGTAAATATGCTTTCGACGATACCAATAGACATTAATAAGTTAAAAAAGGAAGACCTCGATAAGGAGATTATTCGGGCCGGGATTATAGCGGAGCTTGACGCAATAAACCTTTATGAGCAAATGGCGGCGCTGGCAAGCAATAATGATATTAAGAAAGTCCTGCTTGATATTGCAAAGGAAGAGAAGGAGCATGTTGGAGAGTTTCTTACTCTCCTATTGCAATCGGATACCCAGCAGGCCAAAGAGCTTGAAGAGGGGAAAGAAGAGGTCGAGGAGTTGCTCGGAAAAAAATAGCCGGGATTCTGCAAAGGCTTTATAGGGCTATCAACCAATTTAAGATCAGAGAAGATTAAAAGGGGGGGGAATCCCCCCCCCTTTTAAAATTAGACGGCAGCCTAACTTCGGTGGTGAATTGATGGGTCGATTGGTATATAATGTTTGAACGAATAACTAAAATATGATAGGGGAAGGTAAAAAATATAATCTATTTTGGATTAATAAAAATGAGTGATTGTATTACTATAGTTGGATTAATTTTTGGTGTTATAGGTACAATTTTTGGAATTGTAAACTCTATTGCTTTATGTTTAAATAGATGTAGAGATTATGGAAAATCATTTAAAATAGAAAAATATGGAATTGCATACGGTGATAATAGTGCTTATGATGATTTAGATATAATAATCAAAAATAGGAATAAAATAAAAAATCTTGGGATAGGTTCAGTAAAAATAATAAACAATTCCTCAGAAATTGAAGTGTCAAACCTACGTTCAATTAGAATTGTTAGAGGGCAAGTATTAGATGAATCGACATATTTCAGACAACTGGAACAAAAAAAAGTAAGAATGGGAATCCGTGGTACTGATAGAAATCTGATTAGAGAAAAAGAGATTACTTTAGAAATTGTAGATACCGATGATAAGAATGTAAAAGTTAAGTTTCAATATAGGAACACTAATGGTGAGCTTGTAGAAATATAGTTTTTTGTGGTTAATTGTTATAAAATTACTATAGTTGCTAAAACTAGTTACTGATGATATATTCTAATCTCGGGAGGCTAGAATGAAAAGAATATGCATTTCGATTCTGACAATATCGATCCTGTTGTCTATTTCATTTCCTTTATTTGCCGTTGAGATCGATGATTCCTGCATGAAGGGGGAGCCATTCACCCACGGGATGCTTTTCCAGGACGACAGGAACTATACGATCATCACCGATCTTGGGATGGACTTGAGGCTCGATATCGTTCAGACTTTGGAGGGCCAGACCGGCGGCGGCACTGTCGTTTGGACGACAACCGAGAGCGGGAGTTTTATGTTCAGGCCACCCGTATCGGGATACTACATAATCAAGGTGACGAACTCTTCGGATAACGTGAGGACATTCAACATCAAGATAGAAGAGGCGCCAGCGAATAAGTATTTCATGTGAGCCTCCTTTGCCTTTTAAGTATCTAATCTTAATGGAGCGTTTCCGATGTCAGTAGTTGAGATCAGACCTGATGTTTTTTGGATCGGCGTAAATGATCGAAAGACCGATCTCTTTGAGGGGACATGGCCGATATCGGAAGGGGGGATTGTAAACAATTCTTATTTCATCAACGACGAGAAGAAAACGATAATCGACTCGGCCAAGGCCTTTCAGCAGGATGAATTTATCGGGAAGGTATCCGAGATAACAGATCCCTCTCAAATCGAATACATCGTCATAAATCATATGGAGCCCGACCATTCGGGCCTGTTGGAACATATTCTAAAGATCGCGCCGCGGGCGACCCTGATCGGGAGCGACAGGACAGAAAAACTCCTCGGGGCCTTTTACGGGATCACCGATCGGGTAAAAGTCGTCTCTGATGGCGAGACCCTGTCGTTGGGGAAAAGAACCTTGACATTCATTTCGACTCCAATGGTTCACTGGCCCGAGACGATAATGACCTACTGCGGGGACGACAAGATCCTGTTTTCCGGCGATGGATTCGGTGGATATGGGGCGCTGAAAGACGATATCTTCGACGAGGCGTCTCCCGATATAGATTACTATATAAAGGAATCCCTCCGATACTACACAAACATCGTATCGAAGTTCGGAAAGATGGTTACGAGGGCCGTGGAGAAACTCTCGCCCCTCTCGATAGAGGTCATCGCCCCGTCCCACGGGCTTATTTGGAAAAAGGAGCCGAACCGGATCGTTGATCTTTACAGGAAATGGTCACTTTACACCGAGGGGACGGGTGAGCGGGGGATAACCGTAATCCACGGGTCGATGTACGGGAATACCGACTTGATGCTTGGTGCCGTCATCGAAACCCTTAAAAATTCGGCTATCCCATTCGAATCTTTCGATGCTTCGCGAACACACGTCAGCTACATACTGCCTTCGCTCTTGACGAGATCGGGAGTGATTGTGGGCGCCCCGACGTACGAAGCCGGGCTTTTCGTCCCCGTCGCCAATGTCCTCGACATGGCGATGAGGAAGGGCGTAAAAAACAAAAAGGTGCTCAGGTTCGGTAGCTACGGCTGGTCGGGGGGTGCACAAAAAGAATTTGAGAAGATCGTAAGCGAGATGGGATGGGATATCGTTGATTCGTTTGAATTCAACGGGAGACCGACAGGAGAAGACATCGAGAGGGGAAATTTCCTTGCGTCGGAATTTGCCAAGGGTCTTTAAAATAATCTGCCGATTTCATTTTCTATCTATGTTGCATTTCCCTCTTTACATCCATCTAATGGTGCCATCAACCTGAATCGCTAATCAATTAGTCAAATAATCCAAAGGCCATCGCGAAAGTATGTCATTTTGCGGGTAAAAACGTCGTGGTGGCCACACCTTCGGATTGGATATCCTCCATATTACCATACCATCTCGCATATTCACCACGAAGAAAAAGGTCGGACATGTCTTCTCGATAGCGGCTCAGGATATTTCCGTTTTCGCCGGTCGAGAGGACGATCAGTGAATTATCTAGATCGGAAAAATCGACGATATAGCGTATCGACGCCGTGATGTCGACCTTGTAGATGTCGGGCTTGGCCTTGTTGAAGCCGCCGCGGTTTATCGTGGTGTCGCTACCCACGAAGGGGAACGGGCCGTAATTGAAGATCGGCCTCAGGAAGGCGACCTCGCCGAAGATGTGCGAGAATTCTATCTCGTGTATCGCCCCCCAGCTCCATTGGGCAGGGTCTTTGCCGAGCCTTTCGTTGAGGAAGGCTATCGTCTCATCTGTGGATTTTTCGAGGATGTCGCCGAAGTCCTCTACCTCCTCGGTGTTTATATCATCGAATAGGGGGTGCTTGTGATCTGTGAGGATAAGCGAATAGAGGGTATTGGTTGCAACGGATTTATCCTGCAAAAAGCGGTTGCAGACAGGCTCGCCCAGTTCATCGGCAAAGGTGTTTACGAGAATCTTCTGGAACATCACCTCGAAGATCGCAGCGCCAGCACTGTCGGAATCTTCAACATAATCCCAGTGTGATAGCTCTTCAACGACGGCTTTTGTATCATCGGAGCCATCCCTTTCACTTAACACCGAGATAAAAATCGGAACGGTGCGCTCGGCGAAAGTCGATTTCACATCGAGATGCATCCCCTTCATGTCATCTACGCAGAGTTTCTCCTTTTCGGTCAGCATCTCTTCGATCCGGAGTGCCCGCCACGGGGACTCAAAATAATCCGATACGATAACGGGGGAGAGGTTCTTTTTCGGAGGATTGTTGGCGGTGGCAATGTATCCCTTTTCGGGATTGAAAAGTATCGGCATCATTTCAAAGGGATAATACCCCTGCCAATCGCAGGTGCCGTCCCATCCGGGGGAGGGGAGGGTGCCGTCGCCCTTTTTCCTCACCGGCGCCTTTCCCGCCCCTACGTAGCCGATGTTCCCATCGGTGTCGGCGTATACGAAGTGCTGCGGGCCGGCGGCGTAGATGGAGAGGGCCGATTTGAATTCATCCCAGTTTCTGGCATTGTTGATATCATAAAATGCCTCAAAGAGCGGCCACGGCTCGAACCCCTGTGCGCAAAGGCTCATCGGGACATCCCCAATATCGGACTCGGCATCATTAATTATCGGCCCGTGGGGGGTTATGCGTATCGTCACCTCTTTTTCGATAAATGAGTCGCCGTCTTTTACCTTTATCATTTCGGTGACAAGCTCCATATCTACCCACGATCCCTTGTACATCACCTGGTTTTGATTTTCGGGATTTATCTTTTCCATAAAGAGGTCTTGTGTATCGAGGGTGAAATTTGTAACGCCCCACGCGATATTTTTATTGCGCCCGAATATGAAGATCGGCGCCCCCGGAAACATCGCCCCCGACACGTCCATGTCGCCTGAGACGAGGTGCGACAGGTGCCACTGGGTGGGGAGCTCCGGCCCCGATTCGTGGGAGTCCTCACACAAGATTGGCATCCCGGTGGTCGTTTTCTCGCCCGATACGACCCAGTTGTTGCTGGCGCGCTCTATCTTGATAAAGTTTTCGAGAAAGGCCCTCGAAGATTCGCTGAGTGAATCTACATTGAAACTGGGATTTTCTGCCTTTGCCATAATATAGACCGTCTCGTCGGGTAAGCCGGGCAAAAGGTCTTTCGCCGCGGTCTCCCCAATTTTATTTAAAACGAGATAATTCAACATTTCATTTTGATATGCCCACGATGCGAGCTGAAAGCTGATGAGGTTTCCGATCGCCTGGGAGTCTTCGGGAGTCCACGGCTTTGGCTCATATCCGAGGATTTTAAATTCTACGGGCAGAGGATTGTTTTCAACATAAGCGTTCACGCCGGCCGAAAACGCCTCTATGACCTCAAGGAGATCAGGGTCCAGGGCTTCTATCTGTATCTTCGCGGTGCGCAAAAATCCCATGGTCCTCAGATAGACATCGGCGTCAATGAGGTCTTCCCCCAACACTTCGGACAGCTCGCCTCTCGCGGCCCTGCGGTAAAAGTCCATTTGGAACAGGCGATCCTGTGCCTGGCAGTATCCGAGGGCGAAGTAGAGATCCCAGGTCTCCTCTGCTGATATATGGGGTATGCCATATTCGTCACGGATCACCGTCGCCCCCTCCTTTATATCGGGATGGGTTATCGTGCCTTCGTAATCCGAGACGAGCGATTTAAGATAGAGATATGAGCCACCGCAAACCACGATGACAATGAGCGAAATTGCTATTATGATGAAGCGAAAGATTTTCATGGAGTACTCCTAAACAATATGTAATTTGAAAGGTGTAACAATAGAAAATTTTTTATTAAGTTTTTTCATACTACACATTGCAGATGGACATGTCAACCGATGGTTATTAGTGGAGGTTTTTTATCACCAAATAAAATCGGGGAGCCCGGTGAGGAGATTTTATCTGATATCTAAGTTGGAATATCTCTACTTGATCACCGAACCTTTACGATAACTTCCAAGCACCTTGAAGTAACCGGTTTTTGCCTCAAGCCTTTTGCTCACGTCACGATTTTTTTTATCTCTGATATCAATCTCCAGATCTACGTAAAAGAGATATCTCCATGATTTATTCGGGACGGGCCGTGATTCGAGCTTTACCATGTTGATGTTTTCCTCGGAGAATATTTTAAGTGTCTCATAGAGTGCTCCGGGCTTATCCTCGACCGCATAGATTATTGACGACTTGTCCTTCGGGCCCTCGATAAAATCGCTTTTGGATATAACCGCGAATCGGGTGAAATTTCGGGGGCTGGTTTCGATCCCCTCTTTTAAAATCGAAAGCCCGTATATCTTGGCGGCTTCCAAACTTCCGATGGCCGCTTCTTCAAGGTTGCCGCTCGTCTTGACCTTCTGGACACCCTGAATGGTATCGTTTGCCGCGATTAGATCCCAATTGCGATGTTCATCGAGGAACTTTTTACATCGCTCAAAGACCTGCGGATGGGAATAGACCCTTTTTATACCCTCGAGTGAAGCATCTTTCGGCCCGATGAGATTGTGTACTATTCTAAGAGTCAGCTCCCCGACGATCACAAGATCATATTCGAGGAGGAGGTCGTAGTTTTCATGGATGCTTCCGGAAAGGGAATTTTCGAGTGGGATCACTCCAAAAGTCGCCTCACCATCATCAAGGGATTCAAAGACCTCCCTGAATGTCGGATAGCTCTTTGACGGCTCAATCCCGAAAAATTGCTCGGATGCCTTGTGGCTTGCAGAACCCGGGGAGCCCCTGTAGACGACCTTGATCGGTGTCTTGGTCGATTTTTTGGATTTTTTCATGATCCGGGCTTTTTCGAGATAGTCATAGTCGAGTTGCTTTCCAACGACCGGGGCGATGACCGAAAGGTCCCTCATGAGTTGTTCGAACTGTTCGGGATAAAGGCTCTGGGGGCCGTCGGAGAGGGCCTTGTCGGGCTCGGTGTGCACCTCGATCATAAGACCGTCGGCACCCGTTGCGATTGCGGCCCTTGCCATGGGGCTGACTTTATCGCGAACTCCGGTGGCGTGGCTCGGATCGACTATGACCGGAAGGTGGGTGAGATTTTTTATGAACGGGATCGCCGAGAGGTCAAGGGTGTTTCGCGTATAGGTTTCGTAGGTGCGGATTCCCCTCTCGCAGAGGATGACCTGGTCGTTGCCCTCAGACAGGATATATTCCGCCGCCATCAGCCACTCCTCGATAGTGGCAGACATTCCCCTTTTTAAGAGCACAGGTTTTCCGATTCGGCCGATCGTTTTTAAGAGCTCGAAATTTTGCATGTTTCTCGCCCCAACCTGAATCACATCGACATATTTCATCATGAGGTCGGCCTGGCCCTGCGACGTCATTTCCGACACGACCCCCATTCCGGTTTCGGCTCTGACCTCGGCCAAAATCTTCAATCCCTCTTCCCCCAGACCCTGGAATGAATATGGCGAGGTCCTCGGCTTGAAGGCACCGCCACGAAAAAGCACACCGCCGCATGCCTTGACGATTCGGGCGATTGCAAGCGTTCGGCTCTTCTCCTCCACAGCGCACGGTCCCGCGATGACCACCAACCTGTCGCCGCCGATCGATACATCCCCTACATTAATAATCGATGGGTCGGGGTGGAGCTCGGTGCTGACGAGCTTAAAAGGTTTTGATATCGGGATGACCTTGTCGATCCCCGGAAGCGTCTCGAAATAGCGGATGTCTTTATCGACCGTTCCAACTACGCCCAATATCGTTCCATCAACACCTTCTATTTCCCTGATCAGGCAGTCTTCCGATTTCAGTTTGCCGATTAGGTCTTCCCTCTGTTCTTGAGTAATGTCGTTAGATAAGACTAGAATCACTATTAAACCTCCTGATATTTATGTTAAGAGTTATGCATTTTTGCCTTGAGGGAAGAGACGAACCTTTGAACCTCCAAAAGAAGCATCATATCGTTTCCTCCATATTCTTCGATTATGTTTACGATCGCGCTCCCGACAACCACCCCGTCTGCGACCCTGCTTATTTGGTAAGCCGCCTCCGGATTCGATACGCCAAAACCGACAACGACGGGGAGTTTCGTCGCCTTTTTTATCTTTGAAATCTGATCAAATACCTCGTTTGGTATCTCACTTCGGACTCCGGTTACACCGGTTACGGAAATATAATATAGGAATCCCGAGGCATCGGCTACTATACGCCTCAATCTCTCTTGGTCGGTTACAGGTGAGACGAGGTTGATGAGGTCAATTCCGGCTTTGTCTGTGAACTTTTTAATTTCATCGGACTCTTCGAGAGGGAGGTCGACTATCAGCACGCCGTCAATACCGGCCTCTTTCGCGGATTCGATAAAATTATCCATGCCATATCGGAAGATTGGATTGTAGTAACCAAACAGGATTATCGGGACATTGAGTTCTTTTTTGGTCTCCTTTAGCATATCGAATATCGCCTTCAGGTTTGTCCCGTTTTTCAGTGCACGAAATGATGCCCGTTGTATCGTCGGGCCGTCGGCCATGGGATCGGAAAAGGGAATTCCGAGCTCAATGAGGTCGGCCCCCGCTTTCTGAAGTGCGAAAAGAAGTCTCTTCGTCGTCAAGAGATCCGGATCTCCGGCCGTGATATAGGTGATCAGGGCCTTTTCGCCCGATACACCGAAACCTTCAAACATCTTTGTTATCCTACTCATCTAGTTTTATCCCCATAATCTTTGAAACAACATTGATATCCTTGTCCCCCCTCCCCGACAAATTGACCACGATGATTTTTTCCTTATCGAGATCAGGCGCCATCCGTATCGCTTCGGCCAGGGCATGGGCGCTCTCGAGGGCGGGGATGATCCCTTCTAAACGGGTCGTTTTGTGAAATGCGTCGAGGGCCGTATCATCGTCAATCGTCGAGTAGGTTACCCGCTCCATGTCGGCCAGAAGACTGTGCTCCGGGCCGACGCCCGGATAGTCGAGGCCTGCGGAAATGGAGTGGGTCTCTTGTATCTGTCCATGTTCGTCCTGCAGGACATATGATTTTGATCCGTGAAGGACACCGACTTTGCCGGCACAGATCGAAGCCGCATGCCTTCCGGTGTCTATCCCATGACCGGCGGCCTCAACACCTATCATCTCGACCGCTTCATCCATAAGAAAAGGATAAAATAGCCCCAAAGCGTTCGACCCTCCGCCCACGCAGGCGACGAGATAATCGGGCAGTCTTCCGGCGGCATTTTCTATTTGCGTTCTCGCCTCACGGCCTATTACCGACTGGAAGTCCCGGACCATCATCGGATAGGGATGTGGGCCGGCAACTGAACCTATTACGTAGAAAGTATCATGTACATTCGTCACCCAGTCTCTCAGGGCCTCATTCATCGCATCCTTGAGGGTCATTGTACCCGCCGAGACCGGGGTTACCTTCGCCCCCAGAATCTTCATCCTGAATACGTTTAGTGACTGGCGGTTTATGTCCTCGGTCCCCATAAAGACCTCGCATTCGAGACCGAAGAGGGCGGCCGCCGTGGCTGTGGCGACGCCGTGCTGTCCCGCGCCCGTCTCGGCGATGACCCTGTTTTTTCCCATGCGGCGCGCAAGGATGACCTGCCCGATGGTGTTATTGATCTTATGGGCTCCGGTATGGCAGAGGTCTTCTCGCTTGAACCATATTCTCGCACCGCCAAGATGATCGGAGAGCCGTTTAGCGGGGTAGAGCGGGGTGGGGCGTCCCACATACTCTCTTAAGTAGGAATCGAGTTCATTCTTAAAATGGCCATCTTTTTTGTTTTTTTCGTATGCCTCTTCAAGTTCGAAAAGCGGGGGCATCAAGGTCTCAGGGACGTATCTCCCGCCGTATATTCCGAAGTGGCCTTTAGAATCTGGATAATCCATATTTCAGTCCTTATAAAATTCAGCCTTTTTTACATTTCTCACAAACGATCTGAGCTTTTCGGGGTCCTTCTTTCCCGGCGATTGTTCAACACCGGAGGAGACATCAATACCATAGGGCCTCAATTCCCTCAACATGTCCGAGACATTTTCCGGCCTGAGTCCGCCGGCCATGATGATGTGATAATCATTGAGATATCCACCGACGAGTTGCCAGTCAAACGAAGTCCCGGTTCCACCGTAGGTGCCGGGGACGAATGAATCCAAAAGGATTGTGGCTCCGGGATCGTAGGAACGGATGACCCCGAGACTCGAAGCATCCTTTACCCTGACTGCTTTTATAACCTGAAAGGGTAGGGACATAAAAAAATCACGAGTTTCATCGCCCGACAGCTGAACCGCCGTCAATGAGCACTCCGTTGCAATTTCTATCACGGAGTCCCGGGATTCGTTGACGAAGATGCCCACGGAAGAGACGAATGGGGGGAGCCTTTTGATGATAGCCTTCGCATCCACGGGAGAGATGTAACGCGGGCTCTTTTTATAAAAGATAAAACCAAGGGCGTCGGCACCGAGTTTCGCCGAAAGGATTGCGTCATCTGGGTTCGTGATCCCGCATATCTTGATTTTTATCGCCATTGTTGGATTCCCTCGCTATTTCCCGAAATATTCTTTCATTTTAGATGAGATATCCTGGGCTTCCATGAGTCCCTCGCCAATCAAAAATGCATAGATCCCGACATCCAACAGGGTCTCGATATCTTTATGTGTCTTTATCCCGCTTGCGCTTACAATAGTTTTTCGGGCTGGGATTTTCTTCGCGAGTTCGAGCGACGTGTTTATATCGACATGAAATGTCTTGAGGTCCCTGTTGTTAATTCCGATAAGTTGGGCACCACACTGAAGCGCAATTTCTAATTCTTCCTCATCATGTACCTCGACGAGGGGGTCGAGCCCCAATTCACAGGCGACAAAGATGAGTTCTCGAAGTAGATCGCCATCGAGGATCGACACGATCAAGAGCACGGCGTCGGCCCCCAGCGCCCGCGATTCATATATCTGGTAGGGATCAAAGATAAAATCCTTCCTCAAAACGGGTATATCCACTGACTTCTTTACAAGGCTCAAAAACTCTGGTGCGCCGCCGAAGTAAAAAGGCTCGGTCAGAACCGAGATCGCCGAGGCGTTGTTTACCTCGAACGATTGTGCCAGCGAAACCGGATCGAAATCTTTACGAATAATCCCCTTCGACGGGCTCTGCCTCTTGATTTCACAGACGAGCCTTATATCTCCATTTGATTTAAGGGCCTTCTCAAATCCCTTCGGACTGTCCTGATCCCGAATCATGGATTTTAGGTCTGAGAGGGTTTTCTGGCGTTTCGATATCTTGACCGATTCACGACTACGCTTGACAATTTGGTCGAGGATTCCGAGGCCTGTGGATTTATTTTGTCTCTTCACCTTTTGTTTCATATCTCCTGTTTCACATTATTTGTAAATTCCCTGAGATCGGCTAGCTTCTTTTTCGCCCGACCGCTCTTTATCGATTCGGTGGCGAGCTCGATTGCCGGTCCAAAGTCCGATGCAATGCCGGAGACTATGAGGCCCGCGGCGGCATTCAGGATCACAATATCCATGCATGGGCCGGGTTGTCCGTCAAGCACGTTCTCAATGATCTCGGCATTATGCTTCGGGTCGCCGCCCAAGAGATCCTCCTTTGAGGCCCGTGACATGCCAAATTGCTCCGGCTCGATAGTATAGTTTACGATTTTTCCATCCTTAAGATGGGAGATATCGGTTTTGCCCGTCGTTGTGATCTCATCATGGCCGTCACCGTGAACGATCATCGCCTCTTTTGACCCAAGGGCAGAAAGGACGCGTGCCATCACCTCACAGAGATTCGGATCATACACGCCCAGAAGCTGACCACTCGCCATCGCCGGATTAGTCAGGGGGCCGAGGATATTAAAGATCGTTCTGATTCCCAACTCCCTTCTGGGGCCGATCGCGTTTTTCATGGCGCCGTGAAGGAGCGGGGCGAACAAAAATCCTATCCCGATCTCTTCGATACATGACTCGACGCGGTAAGGTGGGATGGAGATATTGACACCGAGGGCTTCGAGCACATCGGCGCTGCCGCATCTAGAGGAGACCGCCCTGTTTCCGTGTTTTGCGATATATGAACCAGCCCCCGCCGCCACAAAAGCGGCAGCCGTCGAGATGTTGAATGTCTGGCTGCCGTCGCCACCTGTGCCACACGTATCAATTAATATACCTCCATCGGGTATCTTCGGATTAATCTTCGTAGCCTTTTGTCTCATAACGAGTGCCGCACCGGAAATCTCATCTGTCGTCTCACCCTTCATCCTGAGGGCAGTTATAAAGCCGCTTATCTGTGCGGGGGTGGCTCCTCCGCTCATGATGATTTCCATGGCGTCCTTCATTTCTTCATGGGAGAGGTCATCCCCACCGACAATCTTGTTTAATAGATTTTTTATCATGGGCCTTTTCCCCATTTTTAAAAAGTTAGAAATCAACATCTTGCCGTGCTCGGTCATTATCGATTCGGGGTGAAACTGGATGCCGAATATGGGATGCTCCTTGTGTCTTACCCCCATGATTTCCCCGATTGACGTCTCGGCCGTGACATCGAGGCTATCGGGCAAAGATTTGGGATCGATGACGAGGGAGTGATAGCGGATCGCTCGAAATGGGTTGGGGATATCCGAGAACAGCTCGTGGCCCTTATGAAATATCCGAGAGCTTTTTCCGTGCATGATTCGGGGTGCCTGTATAATATTTGCGCCGAAGGCCGCGCCGATGGCCTGATGTCCGAGACATACGCCGAGAATCGGTATCCTTCCGGCAAAGTGTTTGATCAGATCTATCGAAATGCCGGCATTTTGAGGGATTCCCGGCCCGGGCGAAATCACGATATGATTCGGATTTATCTTTTCTATCTCTCCCAGTGGAATTTTGTCGTTTCTGTAGACAACGAGTTCCTGGCCGAGATCCCCCAGATATTGCACCAGGTTATAGGTAAACGAATCGTAATTATCGATGATTAGGATCATTTTTCCCTCACTATTTCAATTTCATGTTTTGTCTGGCCATCTCCAGCGCCTTTAGCATCCCCTTCGCCTTTTGCTGGGTTTCTAGATATTCCTTTTCCGGGACAGAGTCATACACGATACCCGCCCCCGCCTGAAGATATATCTTCCCCCCGGTCATTAGAAGCGTCCGGATCGTGATGCACATATCCATGTTTCCGGCAAAGCTGAAATAACCGACCGATCCGCCGTAGGGGCCTCTCTTGCACGGCTCGAGCTCCTCGATGATCTCCATCGCGCGTATCTTCGGGGCACCGCTGAGCGTCCCGGCGGGAAAGGCGGCCTTGAGGACATCGAAGCAGTCCTTTTCTGGCAAAAGCTTCCCCTCGATATCCGAGACGATGTGCATCACGTGGGAGTACTTCTCGATACACATGAGGTCTCTTACGTTGACGCTCCCAAATTCGGATATCCTCCCAAGGTCGTTTCTTCCGAGATCAACCAGCATTATATGTTCCGCAAGCTCTTTCGGGTCTTTTAGGAGGTCTTCCATTAATTCACGGTCTTCATCGGCGTTTTTTCCCCTAGGCCTCGTGCCGGCGATGGGCCTCAATGCCACCCTATCATCTTCGAGCCGTACGAGGACTTCGGGGGAAGAGCCAACGAGGATGGTGTCGTCAAACTGTAAATAAAACATATAGGGCGAAGGATTGATCGTCCTTAGTGCACGGTAGACATCAAACGGGTCTATCTTTGAGTCGACCTCGAAGCGCTGTGATAACACCACCTGAATGACTTCGCCCTCGGTGATGTATTTCTTGCATTTTGATACGGCGTCGATAAAATCCTTTTTCAGAAAATTTGAATTAACAAAGAGCGGGATCGAGTCATCAGGTTGAATCTGTCCTATTTCCAGGGGTTTTGAGAGCCGATTAACTATTCGATTGATCCGGTGGGTTGCATCCGCATATGCATCTTCGAGGGTCGGGAACTCATCGAGAAATACGTTTGCGACGACCTTGATGGTGTTTTTTACGTTGTCAAAGATGATGATATTGTCGGTTACGATGAAATATGCATCATATACATTGAGGTCGTCCGCCTTCAGTTCGGGGAGCTTTTCAATGAACCTTACCATGTCGTAGCTCAAAAAACCGACCGCACCGCCGTAAAATCTCGGGAGTTCGGGGATGTCCACGGGGCTGTACTCTTTCATGATCTCTCTCAGTTTCTCGATGGGATCGGAGCTATTTTCGCTCTCGATAATCTCGCCGTTTTTTCTGATGCTGACAGAATTCCCCTTGCAACTGAAGATAAGAGACGGCTCGGTGCCCAAAAAGCTGTATCTCCCCCATTTTTCACCCCCCTCGATACTCTCCAGTAAAAATGATTGGGCCGAGCCGTTCAGCTTTTTAAAGGCCGAGACCGGGGTTTCGAGGTCGGCGAGGATCTCCTGATAGACGGGAATCAGGTTCCCCTTTTTCGATAATTCCTTGAATCGTTGAAACGACGGTGTGATCACGCTTTTCCTCCCGAAAAAAAAGAGCCGCGGATAATATGCTCCACGGCTCAGATACAAAAAAGCCGTGGAGTCTGAGATTCATCCACGGCCCTTAAATACTATTTAAGTTCAGTTAAAGGTGGGCGGACAAACCCCTTCCGATGTAGCTAAACCACACCCACCAAGAAAATATCATCTTTGCGTTACCCTTTACTATGTCACTCTTCATACTATTTTTCCCAAAAAGCCCCAAAATTATAGCAACATTATCCACTATGTCAACACTTTTTTTGCATCTAAGGAAAAAATAATTCTCGTCTTTAATGGCGCTCTGAGTGAAAAATGTTCTAAAAATTTCTTTTGGATGAAAATAAGTTGAAACAGTATCTTCGTCGGTAAATCGAAAGAAACTCAGATTAATTCAGATAATAGTTGAATCACATCAGAATATTCCAAAAGATTATACTTTGCCTGGGTTGGGCCGAGTCCCACTTTAATTGAGTATGCCGAAGGCGGCATCACAGAAAAGATATCCTCATCGGTCCAGTCATCACCAACGGCCATCATAAAATCGAATTCCCCGCCACCGACCCACCTCAGCGCCGCACGGCCCTTGTTCACCCCGGCGTTTTTGACCTCGACCACCTTTTCCCCCTCAAGGACCTGAAGGTTCATATTCGACGTGAGAACGGTCAGCTCATCGACCAGTTCCTGCACCCGTGTGGGCCCCAATTCCGAATCGACGTTCCTGTAATGCCAGACAAGGGAATAATCTTTTTCCTCTACAAATGAACCGGGAGTCCTGTCTGAGTATAATTCGAGGATCGATCTTACCTGTCCCATCCAGGTGTTTGTTAGGGTTTCAATGATCTCCCAATCTTCTCTTCCTTTTTCTTTTATCCAGACGCCGTGCTCGGCTACCAGTCCGATGTCAAGGCCCGAAAACCACTCATCCATAGTGGCTTTATCCCTCCCGCTGATGAGTACGACCTCGTTTTTTTTGTCGGCAGAGATTTTTTTTAATAATCCGAGCGTTATTTCTCCCGGTTTGGCCTTTTCGGGTTTACTCATGAGCGGCACAAGGGTTCCGTCATAATCAAGAAGAAATAGACGCCTCGCACTTTTTTTATATTCCCCGATCAATTCCTTTTTCAGTTCGTTATTAAATAGCCGCATCGACATGGCCTTTTGATGATTTTTTATTTTTTCGAGCGCATAAAAGAAATCTTCCGCCCATCTTTTGACGTCATACTTTTTTAAACGCTTCTGCATTACGCCAAACCGCCTCTTCTTTTCCTCGGGATCCATGTCCAGCGCCGTTTTTATCGCCTGTGCGATTTCTTCGCAATTATTCGGATTCACTATGATCGCCTCACCCAATTCCTGGGCGGCGCCAGCCATCTCACTCAAGATTAATACACCGCTTTCGTCCTGCTTTGCCGAAACGTATTCCTTTGCAACGAGGTTCATCCCGTCACGAAGCGGCGTTACCAAACAGATATCCGCATTGATATAGAGTGCCATTAACTGGGGAAAGGTAAGTGAACGGTAAAGATACCATATCGGTACCCACCCGATGGTGCCATATGCTCCGTTTATTTTACTTATAAAGACATCCACTTCATTCTTTAGTTTTTTGTAATGCTCTACCTGTTCTCTTGACGGAATCGTCAGTTGAATCAGATTTACCTTTTTACGATACTGTGGATA
>CAZDOD010000044.1:0-17887 GCA_964506935.1 uncultured Thermodesulfobacteriota bacterium
GTTTTCGCTCGAGGTACTTTACAATGGGCTTTATCGAAGTATCGGGACTGACGGTTATCTCGCCCGTCTTTTTGTCCCTCGGTCTGCCCACATGGGTCATCAAGATCAAGCGCCCTCCCCGCTCGACGATGTTGTAGAGGGTCCCGAGGGTCGCATCGATGCGAAAGGGGTCTTTTATCTCCCCACCCTTCACCACATTGTGATCGACTCTGACCAAAACGACCTTGTCATCGAGGTCGGCGTCCTGTATCAGGGGAAGCTTATCGGAAATATTTTTGTTCATGGCACGTCTATCCTCATGGTTATTAATCTCGTTTCATTATAGATTGATCAGGAAAAAATGTCAAAAAATAAAAAAGCCGCCAAAAAAGGCGGCCAGAGATAAACTCAATTTGCAATATCCCCCAAAACGGGGGATTATCATCTCTACAGATAATCAATCCTTATCGGGACCCTGTTCTTTTTGGTAAGTATAATTACGACCTTGCCCGAGGCGGACTCGTATACATGCTCCTCAATTTCAGGATTTCTGAAGGATACGGTCTTGGGATCTCCAAATATCCCCGATATCTCGCCTTCGGTCAGCTCCTTTTTTGGGATGACCCTGACCATGACAACGGTATTTTTGACGTAGTAGATTGCTGCCCCCTTGGTATCTGACGGTGCCCTGTCACCGTCGTAGATCAATATAAAACCCGAATCCAAAGATGGCTCTCCGAGGATAGCGATGACTTCATCCTTTGTGGTGGAATTGGGAACTATCCCGTTCCAATCCGCAAGGACACAAATGGGAAAAAGCATCGTAAATAATATGACGCCGAAAATAAAATAGATGATTTTCGTTTTACTTCTCATCTTCAAAAAAATTCCTCCACATAAATATTAACTTGAAACCCATAATCCTTAAGACCCTAACAATCCTGAAATAGAATCTCCCCCCCCTCCCCCTCAATATTCAAAGAAGAAAAAGTCGTATATCAGACTCATCTGGGTCAGATTCCCCTCCCTGTCTCTGGCAGGGGGGAGGACAAAGACCTGGCTTACGATTTCTGTAGGCTCCATATAGACAGATATCACCTCCTTCGACTTCCTCTCAAAGATGAAGTTGGGTGATATTATCGCCTCCCTGATCCCCATAAAAAAGTCGGTGTCCCCGTAGATCTCGAACACATCCCCCTTCTCATTGATTAGCATGATGCTCATCACCATCTTCGAGATCAGCTTTTTCTCGGAGGCGTCATCGGAGGCATTTCTTATCGCCTCTAGGTAATCGTCAATGGCAATGAAATAGGCGGCGAATGGTGAAAGGTCAAGTTTATCCCTGCTGATCCTTCTCTTATCAACACCGAAGACGGCCAGATCAAGACCCAGAACTATCGTGGCCTTGTATATACCCTTCTCTTTGTCGTAATAGACGAAGAGCTTTGCCGGGCCTTCCTCAATATCTTCGAGTCCTTCATAAATTACAGGAAACTTGGCCTTAAAGAGTGATGCGGTCTCCTTCGGGAAATCAAAAAAATCGAGGGAAAGGTCGAGGGCCCAGACTTTTTCTGCAAAAAAAATGTAAAAGAGCAAAACTAAAATGATAAAAGGGGCCAGTAGCACCCCAAATCTATATGATCCGAAAAATCTCCTCACGGCACAAAATGTGATATATGTCACAAGTTGTAAATCTACTTTCTCGCTTGTTTTATGTCAACATAAAAACAATTAATTTTTTTTAATATTGATTTGTCAAAGTAGAGTCGGCAAAAATCCTTGACTTTGGCCGCCCATGATATAGAATCTCCATAAATTTGGGGCAAAGAAAATGAAGTTTCTAATTAGACCGCTGGTAGTCCTGATATTGTTGCTACCCTCTTTTTCATCGGCCGATGAGCTCGTTCTCACGACCGGGCCGATCGGAAGCGATTCGTGGGAAATCGGGTCATATATTTCTTCGATATTTGAGGACGCGGGAAAAAATACAGGGATATCAATCAACGTCGTCCCTTCACGTGACTATCTCCAAAATATAAAAAGGCTCTCCTCGGGAGCAGTTAACATGGCGATCGTCGACGCCCTCTCCCTCTATAGGGCGGAGGCGGGAAAAGAAGGGCCGGAAAATAGACATGGGAGGAAAATATACAATCTTTCCGTGATCGGGATCGAGGTCGAGCACTTCGTCCTGTTTTCGAACCTCTCAGATAAAGAAGACATCTTTGACCTCTCGGAAAAGACATTGTATCTCGGTCAAAATGGTGATATTCAGAAGTACGGCGCCGTGACGATCACCGATTGCCTGGGACTTGCGACTTCGACAGATGGAGGAGGCGAATTAGATACCGAGACCGCCGTTGAGCTTATGATCGACGGCGTCTTCGACGGAGGGATATTCTCCGGAGTCCCACCGGTAAGCCATCTTGTGCGCCTGAGAAATCTCATGGGTAAAAACGCATCATTTCTGGAAGTACCCGAAGAGATATACCACACGATACGCGAGACCTGCCCGATCTGGTTCCGTTACACAATCTCTCCCGGCACGTACCCTGACCAAAAAGAGCCAATAAAGACCATCGCCCGCCCCATATTCCTCCTCACAACGGACCTGGTCGATAACAGGACGGCCAGGGCAATTGTAGAAGTGATATTTGACGGTAAAGATAAATTTTCTTCCCCCTTTGCCCCGATTCCGATCACGATCGATATGAATATCGAGCATGCGACGACGGCGCTTCACCCCGGGGCGGCCTCATATTACGAAAAGATGGGCTTTACGGTATCGACTGAAGGCGACAGAAAATGAAATGGGAGGGCAAAGTCAATTTCCTTTTTCATGGGTTGCTGGTTGGGACTTTGGTCTGAGACTTCTTGTTTTAAAAAAATTATTTACTATTTATGTTTACTCTATCCCTAAAGGGAGATACGAAAACGAGGGGGTTTGAGGAGGGTAAAAGACTCAAAGAGACCCTCGAAAAGCTGATCTGGAAAGAAGGCCCAATAAGAGAGATTGTTTCCGAAAGTGCGATTAAACCCGCGAGAATCAAAAAGGGTATCCAGAGTTATCTCCCCGATGAATTTGAATGGATCGAGGCGGTCGGCAACGGCGCCTTTGTGGATAACGAAGAGCTATACAGACTATTTGCGATGGAGCTCGGCCGAAATTTTCGCCTGACCCCACCCGTTACGGCCCTTATCTTGTGCCTTCCTTTCGACGACAGAGATAAAGATCTCCCATCTATCGGTGTTAATCTGGACGCCCCAAATTTTCTTCACCCCCTTTTAATTCTCCGCGAGGTTCAGCCCTTATCCGGCCCCTCCCGAATCGAGGTTTCGTTTATAACGTCAGCCGGTGTATTTTTCGGGATCAATGAGTCAGGCCTTTCGCTTGCGTTGAGCCTGAAGCCCTTTGAGGGAGACGGCGCTGGATACATCCCCATCTCCCTCACAATCCGCGAGGCCCTAAAAAGGTGCAAAGATGCAACGAGCGCCGTAAGACTAATATCAGAATTGCCAAGGGGCGCCTCGGGTATTATCTCGATCGCAGATACAAAAAATTCCGTCGTTATGGAGATAACGCCGAAAAGCTACGCCGTAAGGGAGACCAAAAAGGGGGAGTTTTTCGTATCGGCCCAGCACTTTCTGGGAAGCGAGATGATGGCAAAGGACATTCCACATGACGAAATTTACTCGGACTTTTTCCCGCCGGAGCTTTCGGGAAAGAGGATTTTCTCTGAAAGCGAAAGGAGGATGAAGGCCGCCTACGACCTCTTAAAAAATAAAAAAGGTAAGGATGCCCACTCCCTACCCAAAATCCTCCCCTCAGAAAAAGAGGGAATATATCTTTCACATGGTTATTACAAGACCGCTATCTCGGCCGTCTTGACACCAAAGCAAAAAAGTATTTATCTAAAAAACTCAAAAAGTGAAAACGGATATAAGCTTTATGAAATATAAAGAGGGACGGCCCCAAAAAATCTTTCGACGGCCGTCCCTCTTTCGTCCGCTTTTTTATAGTTGATCTCTAAGAACCCTCTTTAAGACCTTCCCGGCCCCGCTAACCGGTATCTCGTCGACAAAACGCACCTCCCGGATGTGCTTATACGGGGCGACTTTTTCGTTTACGAAATCCATTATTTCTTCCGGAGTCGCTTTTACATCCGGCTTTAGTTGGACGAAAGCAACCGGGATCTCCCCCCCCTTTTCATCCTTTTTCCCAACGACGGCGCAGTGGCCCACCTTGGGATTTTCAAAGATGACCTCTTCAAGCTCCCTCGGATATACGTTGTAGCCTTTATAGATGATCATATCCTTTTTTCTGTCGGTGATATAGAAGTAGCCATCCTCATCAAAGTAGCCAATGTCTCCTGAGTGTACCCAGCCGTCAATCAGGACCTGGGCCGTCTCCTCGGGCTTCTCCCAGTAGCCGAGCATATTCTGCGGCCCTTTTATACATATCTCCCCCTCTTGTCCCGGGCCTAGTGGCTCTCCGGTATTCAGGTCAATCACCTTGACATATGTATCGAATACCGGAAGCCCCACCGATCCCTGCTTTAAACCTTCCCGTGTTGGTGGATTTGCGGTGGCGATCATGACTACTTCCGTCATGCCGAAGGCTTCATTGACTACGCCAGTAAAGGCCTCAAGCATTTGTTCAAGGATCGTAACGGGAAGAGGTGCCGCCCCAGAAACTGCAAGCCTTATCCGGGACATATCCACCTTCTTAAACTCGGGATTCTGAACCAAGGGGATGTAGAGCTGGGGCGCCCCGCCCAAGATTTCCGCCTTGTATTTTTCCACGGCCCTGATATATTCGGTGGCGTCAAACCTCGGAAATACGATCATCGTATTCCCTCCATAGACCTGTAAATTAAGGTATCCGATAGTCCCCATCGCGTGAAACCACGGCACCACGATGAGCGCCGTCATCCTTTCGGTTATCGGTTGCTCCTCGTCGCCGAGCTCCTTTTTTACGAGGGTCAGGTCGGGAGTCAGGATCCCGTCCTTATATTTCACATCCCCGCCCATGAACCAGTGTGCGGGCTGCAAGACGTTCACCACCACGTTGTAGTGGGTCACCATCACGCCCTTGGAGAGCCCCGTCGTCCCGCCGGTGTATGCGAGGTGGGCGATATCCTTTTTCGGATCAATCTTTTCGTTTACCGGATCAAGGCCCCCCTCTTCTATCAGTGTCTGAAAATCTTCCCCTTTCTCTATAGGTATCTTTTTTAGGGCTTTCACGGGAGCACTGACGGGTGGATATGTATCGGCGAGGCTCGTAATGATGAGGTTTTTCACCTTCGTTTGCACAACAGCCTTATCGACCATCTGAAAGAAGAGGTCACAGGTAACGAGTGTCTCCGCCCCGGAGTCGTTTAACTGATACACCATCTCACGCTCGACCAAAAGGGGTGAGCATGGGACGAAGATCGCCCCGAGTTTTAGAAGACCGTAATAGGCGATCGCAAACTGGGGGCAGTTTGGGAGGTGTACGGCGACCCTGTCCCCCTTCTTTACGCCGCGTGCCTTCAGTGCATTTGCAAACTTGTGTGAAAGATTCAAGAGCTCCTGATATGTCAGCTCCATGCCGGCGAACCTTATGGCCACGGTATCAGGATATTTTTGTGTCGTGGAATTTAGAAACTGATATACGGGCATCAGGGGATAATTAAGGGATTTCGGCCTCCCCTTGGGCCATGCCTTAAAATTCTTTTCTTCCGCCATAATACTCCCTCCTCATTAAGTCAAATATATATATAAAAGCTCCAAAGGGACATCAAAAATCCCTTTAAGTCTGAATCCTGCTACTCCGACCGATGACTTCTTCCCTTCTTTGATGCGGCGAGAAACTTCTTCTCCCAATCAATCTTCCCAGTCATCTGCATGAGTATAAAGAGCGTTATGATCGACGCTATAGTGATGATGAGCCCGGTGTAGTGGACAAAGAAGAAGGAATATGAGAAGAGAACGAGATATACAAGCTGGGAGATCCCCGCCTCAACAAGGGCGAATCTGACGCCCACCACCAGCCTCAGATAACTCACTACAAGAAACAGGGATACCACCGACGAAATCAGAAAAGACAGGTTGACGCTGAGATGGTCGACGAGGTATGCAAACAGGAGATGGAAGGCGAAGAAGGCGCATGCGAGGAAGAAGAAATTCATCGGGTGGATATTTATCTCCCCCAATGTCGTGATGATAAACAAAATAAAGAAGAAAAACAGAAGCGATACGGGTGCAAAAAAGGTGATCCTTTTCGCGAGCGGGCCAGGGTTGATCTTCCTGGGCATCTCGATACCTATATGGTGACCCGATATCTTCTTGGTGTATTCCCATACGAGGTTCATCCCCGATTCCGTCTCTTCTTTGGATGTGGGCGAGGTCGATCCCGACGGGAAATCGATATCTTGAAAATCTGTCGCAATGGTCATCTTGAAGTCTTTTACCTCGGTTATGCTACCTGTGCCAAAATAGTAAAACCACTGATCCTGGCCGCGGGACGTATAGATTACTCTTAAAGTAATATCCTCGCCGGGGGGTAATTTGACCGATGTACCGACGCCCCTGTCCCCCCAATCGAGCTTTTTTACCTCGATACCGTCGATAAAAAAATTGAAGTTGTCATATTCGGCATTCTCCGAAGGAAACTCGCAAAAGACATCAACGTCCAAATCTTTTGGCCCGTCGTTTTCTGCTCGATACGTCCCGTCGAAGTCGACCACGTAGGTGCTGTACCATAAAAGCCCCTTCTTCCTATAGTCGAGAGAAAGTCCGACATCTATATCGCTCGACAATATCGGGAGCCTTTCGGTTATGGTACTTATCTCTATGATATTTTTCTTTTCCTTCTCATCGTATCTCTCGGTCTTGATATCGTAAGAGTGACTAAAGATAGGTGCATACTGGTAGTGGGGAGTACCCCAGAGATCCCCCACTTCGTCCGCGAGTTTTTCATCGTATGTTTGTGTGCGAATTTCTATTGTGGCACCGAGAATCATCCATGCAAGACCGGTGCACACGAAAATAAAGGTAAGGACCGCTATTTTTTTTGCCATTTTCATTCTCCTTTCTTGTCTTATTATCTTTTGACAAGTGTACAGAAGGACGGTTCAAAAAAAGCGGCAAAATAGTAAGAAAAGGTCTTTTCGGCCTTTATATATTAATACAAAAAGGAAAGTCAAGGAGATATTTTCGGCAAATATCTCAATTGTTTCTTGATTTTTCTCTATCTCGTGATTATACTACTATTCAGTTAAAGGAAAAAGTCATATAAAAGAGTTGCCTCATATAAAATTGCGCATATTTAAATAGATAGGGAATATTTGATTGAGATATTTTAGGAGGTAAAAATGGCATCCGGCAATGTAGTTGAAATAACTGATTCAAATTTCGAGTCGGAAGTCCTGAAATCCGACAAGCTAACCCTCGTGGATTTTTGGGCCCCGTGGTGCGGGCCATGTAAGGTAATCGGCCCTCTGGTAGAGGAGCTCGCGAACGACTACGAGGGGAAAGTCAAATTCACAAAACTCAACGTCGACGATAACCCAAACACCGCTTCCACCTATGGAATCAGGGGCATCCCTACAATAATCTTCTATAAGAACGGTGAGGTGGTCGATCAGGTCGTCGGGGCGGTCCCCAAGTCCGAGCTGGAAAAGGTCATAAGCAAAGAAATCTGATCGAAAAGACATAGATAAGGGGAAGATATAAAAAAACCACCCGTAAAAAAGGGCGGATTCATCATTAAAGCCAAAATCACATATATAAAGAAGTGATCCTCATACTCGTACTACATTTTTGGTTTCATATCTCTATTTTTTCACTCGGTCTTTTTTATTCTTTCGATTAGGTTTGTTGTAGAGCTCCCCTCGTTCTCTTTCGCCCTGATGACCCTACCTCCCCAAGACCTGACCTCTTTCGCCCCGATTATATCTTTCTCTTCCCAATCCTCACCCTTGACCAATACATCAGGCCTTATAGCGAGGATGAGCCTTAGCGGGTCCGGATCGTCGAATATCACGACGTAGTCGACCGATCTCAATGAAGTCAATATCTCGGCCCTCTCAACCTCGCTTGTGATAGGACGCCCTGGGCCTTTGAGCCCGCGCACGGATTTATCCGAGTTGAGCCCTAAAACAAGGACGTCCCCCGCCCCCTTCGCCTCCCCGAGATACCTCACATGCCCCACATGGAGGAGATCGAAGCACCCATTTGTAAAGACCACCGCTTTTTTCTCCGACTTGAGCCTCTCAATTATCGGGAGAATCTCATCCAGCGTTAAAATCCTCTCCTCCGAAAACTCCATCTTTTCACCTCGGTAAAAGCCCCCTTAAGGGAAAATTGTAAATCCTCTCGAAAATATTTATCGTCCCCTCACCTAGGGCCTGAAGGGTCATGGTGGTAACCACGGGGTCATCGGTGGTGCCGCCGACCTTGAAGTAAGTTGTAAAGAGGCTGGCATCATCTCCGGTGAGGACATAGCCGACGACCGGGATCTTGTTCACAATAAGATCGATCGTCTTTAGGATTTGAAAGCCGAGTATCATGTCCATGTCTCCGTTTGTCAAATCAACGCTCCCCACAACGCTAATACGTATGACCCCGCTATTTACGAAGAGATTTTCTGTGGTCGCCTTACCGTCCTTGATCTCAAAATCACCTATAATAGACTCAAAAGGTATACCCTCTGTGTCCAACTTCGGAAATTTCAGCTGCAAATAGTTGGAGATGTTCATCATAGAAATCACCTTCGATAGGACATTGAATTTTTTGAAGGCGCCGTTGGTAACCATTACTTTGGCGTTTCCATCCATAGTGTCGATTGCCGCCTCGAAATCTCCGGGATCGGACTTGAGTGATAGCTCAAATTTCGCATCTCCCCTGAACTCCTCCGAAAAACCAACATCAGAAAACAAGGCCCCCATATCCACACCCTCACCCTCGACGTTCATAAAAAAGAGTGATTCTCCGTCCTCGCCACCACCTTCCTCCCCTTCCATCCCTACCCCTTCACTCCCCTCTCCCCGATCTTCGGTGTAAACATACCCCCAGTCACCGGAGCATTTGCCGTCGTAAAGGGAAAACTCTATGTTATCAAGAAGTACGTACCCCTCCTCAAAGATGAGGCGGGACGAGAAATCTTCAAGCATCAGGACATTATCCCCTTCTCCAAATAGCTCAACTAGATCCATATACGGTGCATCAACAGACATGATAAGAAGGGGTTTCCCATAGTTTAAAAGGTTCCCCCTAGCACTAATGAGGGAATTTGGGAACCTTAACTCAACGGGCGATATCCTCATACCTTCATCTTCAAAGACGAGAGAGGCATCCGTGGGCTCAAACGTCGCGTTTATAAATGGGACAGAGATCGACCAATCGAAAAGCTCGACCTCGCCCAAGAGCTCCGGAGCCCCTGATGTATCACCCATCGGCGTATCTATGTTCATCCATCCCCTGACTTCGCCCACTCCCTCGGTAGGGGCGAGAAACGGGAGTGCTCTGACGGAATCAGACGCCAGAATATTCTTCACATCCTCAAATCCGATCTTATCGACCTTTACAACGAAATCCCTCATATAGCGGTCAGTGGAAAAATCCTCCACTCTCCATCGGAGTTCGCTTACATTTCCAGGGGGTGATTTAAAGGTGACATTTTCGATCAATATCTCATTCCCTGAAAGAGAAATGTCTGCCGAAAGCCCCCTGGCGATCACCAACCCCAGATCGATGTCCGCATTCTTCAAGGTACTGTTGATCTCGAAAACGCTCCCTTCCCCACCAATCTCAAGAGGATCCCCCTTTACTCTTATCGAACCCTCAACCTTGCCGGCAAGCAGAAGGGCTTTCAAATCCCTCCCCTTCTTTTCCGGAATCAATCCAAAAGGGACAAGGGAGATATCGTCTTCGATATCAAAGCCCGAAAAGTTAGATTCCAAATCCATCGAGACCCTGTCATCGTCCCCCTCTTTTTTCCTCTTCAACGTGAGATCGACCTCTGCATCGAGGGAGCCCTTCGATATGATGAGGTCTTCAATATCTAACTTTTCGGGAGTCAAATTTAGACTTCCGGAAATGGCGATCCTATCAAGGTTTAGGCCCTCCGGATAATAGGAAAGGCCCATGATACCGATATCGTCCCCGCTCAGATCACCGAGAAGCTCCCAATTTTGTGTGTCCTTGAAGTATAGGTCAACCTTGCCGCTTAAAATTCCACCTATTGCAAAGTTTTTTTCATAAAAAAATATAGGATTGGCAGTGGCCAGATCCACCCCCTTTATCCACACCTTCGCTATAATATCCCCATCATCGAGATACTTCCCTACGGCCCTTATCCTCCCGGTGCCACTCTCTGCCGGTGGGGCCATCGAGACAGAAAATCTTATCGGTCCCCTCTCCCTGTTTTTACGAAACCAGGCGTAAAAGACGGTAAATTCGTATCGTTTCTCCTTCGAAAATCTCGTGTCTTCGACCTCGATGGATGCATTGGTTATCGAGACCTCCCTCATTCCAACCCTGTCTTCTTCCTCTGGGGTCGATCGGCCGAGCGAAGAAAACATATCCCCCCCGAATGTCTCGTCGCCTTCGATCTTTAATATGACCTCGGGCGATACGATCTTTACCCTTTTTGGGACGACATCCCCTCTCAACAGACGGGTAAGGTATATCCCAAAAACGACCTCATTTGCCTTGATATGTTGTATTTTGCCATCCCCATCTGCCAAAAGATCGTGTGCCCTGACACCGATGTAGGGGAAAAGCGATATCTCCATCTCCCCCAAATAAACATCGCCGCCCAGGGTATCTTCAAGGCTCCCTACTATATTGGGGCGATATTTTTCGAGGTCAACTGAGGATACGGCTATAATGGAGACCTGTAGAGCTATCAGGAAGATAAGGACGGCGACCTCGATGATGATCTTGATCCCTTTATGAATTTTACTCATTTATCCTTTACATTTCCAGAGGTCCCGAATTTTATCCAATGAAACCCTTGTTAATCTCTTCGGTGAACCTTCCGTCCTAAAGTCCTATATCAATAAGGATCCAAACAGCGCTATTTTATGACATCGAGGATTTTTACCAAAAGCTCCTCTGGGGCGCTTTTATTCTCCCTCGCGGCTTCAACCGTCAGTCTCCCCATGACCTTATAGAATTCCAAAAGGTGCGGAATCTTTTCTTTCATCGCATCGATATGATCCGAGACCGTCTGAAAATCACCTCTCGATATCGGCCCCGTCAGGGCCTTTGGTGCGCCCAGGGCCTTGATGTTTTTCAACGTTCCCTCTATTAGGGGCATGAGGGCGGAAAGTGCCGTCCCCTTATCGAGACCTATGACCTCGTACATCATAAGTGCCGCCCAGACGAGCGAGAGGAGATAGTTGGATGCCACGACCGCCCCGGCGTGATAGAGTGGCTTTTCTTCCTTCGGTATTTCCACTTCCGTCCCGTTGAAAATCTCGATTATCTTTTTTAGCTCAGACTTTGTCTCGGCGTCACCCTCGAGACAGAAAACCGAACCCGGAATATTTTTCTTGGCCTGGACAAAATCCGCAAAGCTCTGTAGGGGATGGAGCGACGCCACGTATGCCCCCGCCTCCCGTGCAGGGGCGAGTACGTCCGAGGTTAGGGAGCCGCTCATGTGGACTACAATCTGACCTTTTTTAAATCCCCCCTCCTTTGCAATATCGGAGGCTACTTTCCCTATGACCCTGTCCGGCGTGGTGATAAAAAGGATATCCACGTCTCTTGAATTGGGGACGGGGTCCTTGGAGGTTGTGACTCTTCCGCCTTTGCCTTTACCCATCTCTTGGGCCGCGATCTCGAGTTTATCGGGGTTGGTGCTCGAAATAAATCCAACCTCATAACCCATCTCCTTTAGTAGCACTCCAACAGCCGTGCCCACCTTACCAACACCTACGATTCCAATCTTTTTACCGTTCGACATCAGGTTCCTCCTTTCTTGCATCCAAAAAAATCCAATAACAATATATGAAGGACCATAAACCTCACTGACTATATATCACCCTTTCCGTGGGCCGTAAATTCCTCTTTAAACTTCGATCTATCTACAATATAAGAATTACGCTCTTTCGCCTCTCGGACCTTTTCTCGGTATTGATCTGAGGCGAAATAGTCCCTGAGCCTTTTAGACACCGGGAGGATCTGCTCTCCGGGCGACCATTCCTCAATCTTTCCGGTGGACCTGTTTATAACGCATCCCAACTCCACGGCATAAGACACCGTAGCGAGCGGAGAAGTTAGGAGGTCTCTTGCTATAGCCTCGAATCTTCCCTGCATCTCGGGGTTGAAAAAAAAGAACCTGGGGCTGTACATAACGGCGCCGTGGAAATGCTCCGGTACATCGAGGATACCCTCAAAATCAAGCCTTTGTATAATGCGCATCATAACGCCTTCCAGGTCTCTTAATACTCCGAGACCCGGATATCTCTGCCCCGGAAGCCTCGGCCTGTTATCGGAAAAAACAGACCTTGGATTCTGTATGCTTATCCATTCTATCATAAGCATAATAAGATCATCGAAAGAGAAGCCCTCTACAAAATTTTGCTTGGGCTGAAATATCCCCTCCTTGACCACCAACTCCATCAGGAGACCTTTCTCGAAATCTTTCCCATCATAAAGGCGCATCCTGTGCTCAAAGGGGTGACGCCTGTCGACAACCACTTCGAGGTCCAAAAAACCCATTTTGTGAAGCTTCTCAATAATTCCCTCGTTGTGTAGAAGCTCCATCAAGTCTTTTGGAGAATAGACGCCGAGAAAGAACTCGCTCCCCTCCTTCTTATCAAAGCTCTCCCACACATCTTTTAGATCTACATCCAAGGAGTATGGGATATCGAGCGTGGGCTTGATAAATACGAGGCTCTTTAAACGGTTGAGCTTACCGGAGAGTTTCACCTTTTACCTTCTCTTTTCCCGTTATCAATCTTATTTGTTTTTTCATTTAAAGTAAACGGGAAAAATAAAAAAATGGAGGCAAAAAACCTCCATTTTAAAAACTATAAACCTCTTTAACTAACTATATAAAGCTACCCTTTTGAGTCCCCTTTTTAAGAAATTTTTCGTGACTCTAAATATATTGAATAGTGCATGAATGAGGGGATTTATCCCCCCATTCAATCTCGCACATCGCTGAAAGACTTAAAGACTACCTTACTGAATGACCTAAACGAGCTTCGCGAGTTCTTCAACCGCCCTTTTCATATCGAGGAAGATCAGACCCAACTTTGCATCTTTCCTCACCAGGGTAGTAAGCACTGCATCTTCCCCGGCATTCATAAGGAGAACATATCCAGCCTCGCCACGGATGAATACCTGATCGAGTTTACCCCTGTTTAATTCTTGGGCTGTTCTTTCACCCAAAGATAGCATGGCTGCACTCATTGCCGCCACCCTATCCTCTTCTACGTCCTGGGGAAGTGCAGAGGCCATTATAAGTCCATCTACACTGACTATAGCAGAAGCTTCTATATCAGGTGTCCCTGCTTCTAAATCTTTCAAGACTACGGTCATACTTTCAGTCCTGCTGGCCATAAAAGACCTCCTTTCTTATCTGACAAACTTAAACATTCTATTCTAGAAAACTTATTTCTTAACTTTTTCCTTTGCCTTCTCTTCTCTCTCGGAGAGCTTCTTCAGGTTAAATTTAACCATATCGTTGTCCGGCTGGATTTTCATGGCAGTCTCCCACTCCTTCCTGGCCTTTTTGAAGTCGTTTGCCCTCAAATACTGGAAACCCATATCGAAGTGACTGAAGAATTTCTTCTGGTCTTCCTCACTGATTCCGTCAGCGAGTGCCATTTTTTCTTTGGAAGTCCTTGTGGCCTCATCAGCGATCCTCAGTCCCTCCATGACGAGAAACTGCCAGTCCTTATCTATAGTTTTTTTCTTCGGTGAATCACCCCTCTTGGACACGAAGGTCCCCTCGGGCCATGTCAGGATCTGATAAAATGCCTCCTCACCCACAAGATTCCCGGCCTCAGAGTGGATGATCCCTCCGTCTTTGAAATAAATCTTGCCTTCCTTATCACTACTCCTGATCGAGAGCGAGGAGTGTATCTTGCCCAGACATGTCATCTGGATTACGTCGGTGAGGAGTAGGTCGGATAGCTGACCTTCAAAACCCTTTCTCACCTCTTTTAGCGAATCGATGATTATATTTCTTATATCCCTCATCTCAAACGGTTTTTCGATGTAGGATAGGGAACCCCTCATCGTAGCCTCTTTCTGGATATCCGGAGAACCGTAGGCGGTCATAATGATTACCTTAACTCCCGGATAACTCTTTTTAATCTTGCTTAAGAGATCTAAGCCCGATATCCCCGGCATCCTGATATCTGTAATGACCAATTTGATATCTTCATTATTAAGGACTTTCAGCGCATCTTCAGCGCTGTTGGCGATGAGGACCTCAAACTTATCCTTATCCTTAGAGAGGCTCTTGGACATGCTCCATGTCAGTGTTTCCTCATCATCTACAATCAGTATCTTATCCGCATCAGGCATATTATAATTCCTTTCTGCTATTAATAAAGCAATTACCATGCCAAGAAATTAATCCTTGAGACGAAATGGATGGTCAAATTTACCTGTATTTACAATATGTTACAAACAAGGCATCAAGGGTTTCGACTCCCATAAACGAAAAAACCCAATGTGTCCGATAATCGGACATAATGGGTGTATTAAAATCGTACAGTTTACATCACGCCATATTTTTTCAACTTCTCAATCAGGGTGGAGCGGGATATACCCAAAATCCTCGCAGCTTCGGATTTATTGCCGCCCAAGCTACTCAAGACCCTCTCAATGTGCTCCTTTTCAACGCCGGCCAGACTCTTTAGCTCTCCCCTTTCAACCTTCATCTCTCCCCCCAAAAGCTCCATCGGTAGGGCCTGGGTCCCAACCTCTTGGGTGTCGGTCAAAATGACCGCCCGCTCTATGACGTTCTTCAGCTCCCTGACGTTTCCGGGCCAGTCATACTCCATCAGTATATCAAACATCCTATCGGACACCGACTTGACATCCTTATTCAATTCGCTGTTCGCCCTTGAAAGAAAAAGCTCAACGAGGGGTGTGATATCCTCCTTCCTTTCCCTTAATGGGGGAATCTCAATAACCATAACCTTTAGTCGATAATAGAGATCATCTCTGAATTTACCTTCAGCGACGAGCTTCTTTAGATCCTTATTGGTTGCGGCGACAACCCTCACATCCACCATGACCTCCTTTACCCCCCCCACCGGGTTGAAGGTCTGGGTCTCCAAGAATCTCAGGATTTTGGGCTGAAGTGAGTACCTCATCTCACTCAGTTCGTCAAGGAACAGGGTCCCGCCGTGGGCCATTTCCAAAAGTCCCTTTTTGCTCTCCTTGGCATCGGTGAAGGCCCCCTTTTTGTATCCGAAAAATTCAGATTCCAAGAGATTTTCAGGGATGGCGCTCACATTGATCTTGACCAGAGGGTAATCCTTCCTGTCGGAGGCATTGTGGATGGCGCCTGCCACCAGCTCCTTTCCCGTTCCGCTCTCTCCCACAATAAGCACCGGCGTCCTAGGTGTTTCGGCCACGATCGAGATCATCTCCTTTAGGGCCTTTATCTGGTTGCTTTTTCCGATAATCTCTGTGGCTTCATTTCGCCTCTGATGCTTGAGCGTATTCAGCTCGCTCTTTAGCCTCATATTTTCAAGCGCTCTTGATACAAGTACCTTGAGTTCATCGAGCTCAAACGGCTTCTGGAGATAGTCATTTGCACCGGCCTTCATGGCATCTACAGCAACCCTGACATCGGAATAAGCCGTCATGACTATGACGGGCACATCAGGTTCGACATCCCTTGCAAAAGACAAAAGATCAACACCGTTCATATCGGGAAGTTTAATATCCAGGATGATAAGGTGAATGACCCTGTCCTCGATAACCTTCTTCGCCTTGGCACCTGTTGCGGCGACCAATACCTCATATCCCTCCTTTGATAAGACTCTAGAGATTGAATCGGACATCAGTGTGTCGTCTTCCACGACTAAAATTACGGATTTTACGGCTGATTTTTGGGACATATCAGATCAAAGCGGGGAGATTTATGATAAAGGTTGTGCCTTTACCCTTCTTACTGCTAGCTTTAATACTGCCACCATGCTTCTCGATAATGCGATATGTGATGGACAGTCCAAGACCCGCTCCCTTGGCCCTAGTAGTAAAGAAGGGATCGAATATCTTATCGATATATTCATCGTCGATGCCTATACCGGTGTCAGTTACGGAGATTTCGAGTATATCATCCTCTTTGTCTTCATCCTTTTTCGCCCAGGCGGCAATAAATATCTTGGGCTTATCGGTTGAATCCATAAAAAATATGGAATTGAGGAAGAGATTCAGAAAGACCTGTTGCATCTGATGAAAATCTGCATATACATTGGGGATGTCAGGGGCGTATTTTTCCACTACCTCGATCCTGTTATTTGTTATATCCTTGTTGAGGAGGAGTAATACCTCCCTTATGACATCCTTTATATCACAGCGTGTCAAAAGGGGGCTTTTGGGTTTGGCGAAAGAGAAGAAAGTCCTCAGCATGGTATCGAGACGGTCTATCTCTTTTACGATCCTGCTCAAGAATTCCCTCTTGGGATCGTTCTCTGCGACCTCCCCCTCCATTGCCTGAGCCGTTGTCTTGATTGCCGCTAGGGGATTTCTTATCTCATGTGCTATGCCGGACGATATCTCACCCAGAGAGGCCAGACGATCCATCCTCAATATCTCCTCCTGCATGCGGTGTATCTCCGTAAGATCTTTGAACGTGATGATGTGCCCATGCACATCCCCATTCTCGTCCGTAAACATCGCCGTGCTGTATCCGATGGAGACCTTCTCGCCATTGACCCTCTTTACCATGGTCTCCCTTCCCACCCAGGCCTCGCCCGCCTTGAATTTCCCCGACAGGATATGCCTAAGGTCATCCGCACTGATAAAATCCTTGATGTTTCGACCTATCACCACCCCCTTCTCGTAACCCAAAATATCCTGGGCCGCCCTGTTGAAATAAAGGACCCTCCCGTTTTCGTCAATGGCAATAAGACCGTCCTGGACTATCTCCACTACACTCTCGGTGAATTTTTTCAATCCATCAATCTCTGGACTCAGCCTCTCCACGATATATGAATCCCTTTTATCAGACATGACTAAATTAGAAAAAAAACCGACAGATCCACAGCCTCCCCTCCCCCCCGAAATCTAAACGATATATTATCAAAGGTGCTCACATATGTCAAATAACATTTAAATCGAAAAAAGATTGCTTTTTAAACACATAAATGCTATCAATGGTTTAAGACCAACCGAAAAGTATTGTAAAAAAGGAGATAGCTTATGGCCAAGACCGGTATTGTAAAAGACCCGATTTATCTGGAGCACAAGACCGGCTCCTATCACCCCGAAAGCCCGGAGCGTCTCGAGACGGTCTATGAGATGCTCGAGGGGAGTGATATGGCCGGAAGTTTCGAGGAAATAAAGCCCAGAGAGGCGACGAGACAGGAAATCGAACTAGTCCACGAGCCAAAATACTTTGACAGGGTCGCCGCCACGGCTGGACGCCAACACTCCTCCCTCGACCCGGACACTCAGACCTCCGAAAAATCTTTTGAGGCGGCGCTCTTCGCCGCGGGGGGACTCCTTTTGGGTATAGACAAAATAATGAGCGGAGAATTGGATAACGTATTCGCCCTCGTCCGCCCTCCGGGACACCACGCCGAATTCAACCGCGGGATGGGATTCTGCCTTTTCAACAACGTTGCAATCGGCGCACTCCACGCAATAGAAAATCACTCGATAGAGAGGGTTCTCATCTGCGACTGGGACCTCCATCACGGGAATGGAACCCAGCACTCGTTTTATA
>CAZDOD010000045.1:0-17844 GCA_964506935.1 uncultured Thermodesulfobacteriota bacterium
GTTTAGCCCTGTGAGATTTTTTATGCAAAAACACGTAGGGGCACGGCATGCCGTACCCCTACAGGGCTATTTTTCTTCATTAGATATTTGAATTGAAATCGAAGGGGACGATAATTAATAGACGTAACCCGGCGGCCGTGACGACATGCCGCCCCCCACGCCATAGGGCCCTGTCTTTCCCTCGTTATAGATGGCGCTCCATTCGCCCACCCCATCCTTGGAATATATCTTGACGTAAAAAATTCCGCCCCCCATGAGTTGGATTATATTGCCGTCATCGAGATCGACGTCGATGAGCGTTGACCTCCCGTCTTCGCTCAATACCTTGACCCAGAAATCCACTTTCCCAATGGGATATGTAAATGTGACCTCGACATAATCGATCTCTGCGTTTACGATGAAGGTTTTGAAGCTTCCGGTTTCGGATAGATAACCCTTCTCCATGCTAACGCCGGGGGGGAGCTTTGCGATATCGGGTAGCTCTATCGGAGGTGTTTCTTCTGGGAATTTCGGGCTCTCCACCTCATCGGGGGGCCTGGCCTCGATGGCCATGCGCTCGGTCGGTTCACCCCCAAAGTAGAAGGCCCGGAAGTGCCCTCTCCCCCCTCGGGAGTATACGTTGATGAGATATTTCCCTTTTTCGTGAAGGTTTATGATCTTCCATTGTTTGAGATCGAAATCACCCAGGAGCTTCTTTCCCCCTTCACCTGATATCTTGACCCAGAAATCCACATCATTCTCGGGATGTTCAAAGAGGACCTTGACCCCGTCTGCCTCGGCCTCGAACTCAAACTCCTTATGATCCCATGTGCCGAAAAGCTCGCCCTTGGCTATTATCATGGATTCGGGCACGGCCGTGCCCATAGGGTTGAACGTGGCGCTAAAGGGGCCCCTGCCGATTTTTGAATAAACCGTGATGTAAAAATTCCCGCTCCCGTATAGCTGGATGACCTCTTCGTCCTGAAGTTCAAAATCACCGAGGACGGTCATCCTGTCATCACCAACGACACGGACGTGAAAGACAACGTCCCCCATCGGGTAGTCGAAGAGTACTTCGAGGTAGTTGGACTGTAATGGGATCTTAAATACATATTCGTCCCCCGTGCCTTTGAGATAACCCTTGATCTTAACATCTTTTGTTGCAGGAACTGGGGTTCCCGTGTAGGGATGGAGGGGAGGGGTTATCTCTTCGGGAGATGTTGGGTCGGACGCGATGCCGGTTTCGTATGTGGCCGTCCATTCGCCCGAACCTATGTTTGAATAGATCGTGATATAAAAATCGCCACTGCCGGACAGGGTGATGATCTTGCCTTTGTTGAGGTCGTATTCCCTCAAGATCCCATATTCATCCTTTACCTTGACCATGAAGTGTGCCGAACTTTCGGGATAATCGAAGGTGACGTTTACGTTCCCGCCGGGATTGGTCACGACAAATGTGTAGGAATCTCCGGAGCCATTGAGATAGCCACTCTCGAACATCGTCTCGGCGCCGGAGGGAGCAAAAGCAAATAACAAATACAAAATAACAGCAATTAATATAAAAAGGGTAAATCTCCTCATCTTTACGGCCTTTTTATTTCATTATAGATTAGTCTCAAATGTGAGTCAAAAAAAAATTTAGAAAATAGGCTGCTTTGTCGAAAAGCTATCGTTTTTCTACTCGCAATGACGGCTGGATATTATTTTACGTCATTTCGAGCTATGGAAGAGGGCGAAGCAATCTTTTTCTCATCGTTATAGTAGCCTCATTAAATAAAACCGAGGCGAAAAAATCCCCTCCCTTTTACTTTTTTTCGGCCGCTTTCGCAAAGAGGCGTCCGAGTCTTTTCCCGATTGTCTCGAGCTGGAGTTGCCTCCCCATCGTTATCTCCGGGGCGAAGTGCCTGATGATCGACACCTCTTCTTCGGTGGGGAGCGGCGTGATCTCGAGGTCTTTTGCGACCTTGAGGTCCCAGGGAATATCTTCCCGAACCTCGTCCACCGAGACCCCGGGGTGGAGTCCGAATAGATACATCTCTTTGGTGTCCTGATCGAACTTGAAGACACCCTTGGTGCTGATGAGTATGCTGGGGCCGGAGCCTTCTGGCATCCCGGCCTCGTATCGGGAGTTTTCGCCGTTTACATAACCGGGGGATGTGAAATAGTCCAATTTATTCACGAATTCGCCCCCCCTCATCGTCAGGACGGCCCTGTTGGCGTAACCGACGAACTCAGGGGCGCCGCCCGCCCCCATCATCCTTATATCGAAGTTATCCGGATCGCCGATGTAGCTTGAGTTCATGTTCCCGTACTTGTCTATCTGTCCGACGCCGAGAAAGGTTACGTCCACGTAGCCTCTATTTACAACGGTCGTGAAGATATCGACCATGTCACACGAGTAGGTAAAGCCCTTAGTGCAGCTGACGTCGGCGATGTGGAGAGGGACCTTGAAGGGCTCCATGCCGTAAATTCCGGCCTCGGTCAGGATCACGCTGTTTGGGGCGTGGGTCGCCCTCGCAAGTACGCCTGCGGCCATCGGTATCCCCTGACCGATGACGACCATTTCGTTATCTCTTATCTCCTTTGCGGCCCTCGATACGATAAGCTCGTCTATTGTATATTTAACTCCCATCGATCAATACTCCTTTTTCTTCGAGCATCTTTTCAAATTCTTCCATGCTCATACCCAATTGATCGGAATAGTCTTTTTCGTCCCATACCATTGTGAAGGGAAATCCGTAATCGGCGGGGACGCTCTTTCGTGGTTTGCCTTTTAGACCATCCAGGATATCTTCGCCGAAGCGATCCTTATAGTGTTTTATATACTGTGCCCTGTCTTCAACTCCGAATATCCACTCGTCCATCCAGCCCTTTAAGCCCTCCTGTGTCGAGCTTGAGGCGAAAAAGAGGACGCGAAACAGCATATCGTAATCATAACCGCCCGCCACCTCCGAGGGGTGTGCGCCCCACGAACAATGTACGACCGCACAGACCTTATGTGCTGGGACGATCGTGAGGTGGGGGGAGGACTTTATGACCTCGGTGTCCACGATCTCTTCCGCAGAGAGGATGACCCTTTTTGCGGCGAGGGCTGCCCACTTGGAGTTTATCATTGCCCCCCAGAGCTGGCCGTTTCCCGACCTGTCGGCCCTCTGGACGTGCATCAGCGCGAAGTCGGGATTGTAGCCCTTTACGAGAAGGACCTTTTCGCCGGTGAATGGATCGGTGATTTCAGAAAAACGCTGATCCCCCAAAAAGCCCCTTCGCTTAACAACATCGGTTACCCTTATCCCGCTCATTGTTGGGATAAAGGGATATCCCATTGCGCCGGCCTTCATCATGGATAGGAGGGTGTGGTTCGTCATCTCCTCGACCTTGAGTCCACGTTCCTTGATGGCGCGATCCAAGGGGGTCACAAGGCGTTTGCCGCCGGCCCGAAAGTTGTAGGCGAGTACGAGCCTGTCGATGACCTCGGATTCCACCAATTGGTCTATCTCCTCGATCCCTCCCTGCTGGAAGCACATTAGGTTTTTCTTTTTCTGACGGATGAGCTCGTGGGCAAGGGCAAGGGGCATACAGTATAGACAGTTGGCGAAGACGAATGAGTCACCGTCGGAGACAAACTTCTCCACAGCCTCCTTTGCCGTCATCAATTTGTCCCGATCCATGAATTTTTCCATGAATGCCTCCGGTATGTCTCAATAAATATCTTTAGGGATTTATGGGAACATATTATCTAAATCTCGGATTTTACACCGGAGTGAAAATCTAAAATCCCCTGATTTCATTTAACCGCCTGAGCTCAAGGCAGGCATTACTATTTCCGAGATCGCATGCACGGACGTAGTCATTAAAGGCCTCATCGAGCCTCTCCATTTCGAGGAACAATAGGCCCCTGCTGTAGAAGTAATCGCCTTCGTTCTGATTGATTTCTATTGCCTCCGAAAAATCCGAAAGGGCCAAATCGTAATCTCCCATCCCCTTATACACCAGGCCTCTGCTGTAATAGGCCCTCGAATACTCGGGATCTAGCTCTATCGCTTTGTTGAATTCCACTATGGCCTCCTTATCTCTTGCCAGGCGATAACAGGCAACCCCCCTGGCGTGATGAGGAACCGGATCGTTGGGCCTTATATCTATCGCCTCATCGAAGCACTCGAGCGCCTTTACGTATTTTTTTTGATCTAAGTATGCCGACCCCCTGACTATCAGATCTCTCGATTTGACGTAACACGCACTAAAAGATAGAACGAGTGATAAGAGCAAGAGCGAAATCAGACAAATAGAGACATTTTTCCTTTTCATGGCTTCCCCTATTTTCATTAAGATACAGAATTGGATAAAAGGTGGCGATACAAGAGCTCCCTCACTTCTTCATGATCTTTATGAAATCCTCCAATTTCCCCTTCTCTGTTAGAATCTTCACTGACATATCCCTGATCGTGGGGGAGATTTCCGGCTTTTGTACCCTTTCTATGAGTGTTATGGCATCCGCCGGACACGTGCTCACACAGAGTCCGCACCCGATACATTTCTCTTCTGTGACAACCGCGATATCATCAACAATCTCGACCGCCTCCATCGGGCAGCGCTCGTCCGCGCATGTCCCGCAGGCGGTGCACTCGTAAGCATCCACCATTGCGACATATCCGCTCGTCGAAAAGGCGTGCGGGAGATCGAGCTCTGTCTTCCCCCTGAGGATCGTACAGCAGCAGGGGCAGCAGTTGCATATCAGGTTCGCCTTATCTTTGCTGTTGTTCGAGGTGTGGACGAGGCCTGCTTCCTCGGCGCGGAGGAGCACTGAGTGGGCCTCATTTTTATCTATCTCTTTTGCATATCCCTGCTCGACCAAAAACCTCGCCGGGGAGTTGAATATCATGCAGACGTCTTTCGGTTTGTCGCAGGCCCCGATGCTGACCCTGCAGGCGCACTGGGTGACGGCGATGTAGCCCGCCCCGTCAACGAGGGTTTTTACCTCTTCATAGGGTAGTATATTAGACTTGGTCTCAACAGAGCTCTCGACGGGAACGACCCGCATCAGCGTCGTCTTCGTCTCGGCAAAAGATTTCCCCATGGCCTCGTGATGGTACTCCTCCCAGAGCTTTGCGAGCTCTTCGTGTGTCGGTGTTCCTCCGCCTTTCATGAATGGGAACTCGAAGAGGCCAGGGATCGTCGGGAGGAGGCCGTAGGATTTTACGCCGTCTTTTTCCCGGCTGAAGATCACGACCTTTTTTGCCATCGCCTCAAGCCGCTCTATAGCCTCCTTTTCGGAAATTTTGGCCTTTTTTGCGATTTCGTCCGTAGGTTTCGGCGAAAAGTTCATGTGGACGGCGATCTCTACCTCTTCTGGTGTAAAGAGGATCTTTAAGATCCTGTCGAAGGCATCGGACTTCGGGGCCCCTGAGGGGTGCGTATCGAGTATCTGTCGAAGCTTTTCGTAATTATCCATATTTCATATTTCCTCAAAAAGATCAGGTGTGATTAAAAAAGAAACTTTCTTGAAGCCTGCCCATATTATTACAACTATTATATGGGTGTAGGAAAGTAGTGTCAAAAGAAATCTAAATTTTGTCTTATTTCTATCGGAATTATAAAAAAGTCTTTGACAATTTTGTATTCACACTTAGATTTCTCGACATTTTATGCTATAATCCCGAAAAAAATGGGAGGTTTGTATGGATTTATATGATATTTTGACGAATATCGCCGTCCCGAGGCCGAATCACAGGGAGGCCCTGGGACAAACCACGGCATATATTAAAGAACTCCTTGCATCGTGGAACGTGCCGTTTATCGTTCAGGAGTTTGCGCTCCGTCCCTACATGCAGTTTCTTATCGGGCTTTCGCTTGTCGTCCTCGCAATACTCCTCTTTATCCTCGTATGGCGGAAAAAGCCGATTCCGGCACTTATAGTTTCTATCCTATTCTTTCCGCTCCTCTTTTTGGAATTCGAGATGTTCATCCCAATCGTGTCCGGACTCATCACGAAGCCCGCCGAGAACATCATCATAAGTTTTCAGGCGCCGGACGCCGTCCGTGAACTGATATTTATGGCCCACTACGATTCCAAGACCGATTTTTGGGACCACATCCAGAGGGCGAGGATATACAAGTGGATCCCCCAAGCCTTCGCACTCGGTGTGCTCCTTTCGGTATGGCTCTTTTTCGTAAAGAAATTCAAGGTGCTGAAAAAGGGCTTCTTTACAGCGGTGACATTGATCCTTGCCGGGGCCGTCGTGATTTACTGGGGGCTGGTGTTTTTGGGATTCGGTGGATTTATATTTATGCCGGAGGGAAAAGACAGCCTCGGCGCCGTAGACAACGGGACGTCGGTGGTGACGCTTTTGGCCGTTGCAAAAGATATAAACGACGGGAGGGTCGATATCGGAAACTCGAACGTCACGATCATCCTCACGGCGGGGGAGGAGGTAACGCTTCAGGGCTCTGACTTTTACGTGAAGGATCGCTGGGGAAAGAGGGCCGAGACTGATATCCCAACGACGCTGGTGAACCTCGAACTCGTTGCCCAGAACGGGAACATGGTTTATTGGGAGAGGGTAGGAGTGTTCCTGAAATCTTATGAGACGGACCCGGAGCTTATCGAGAGGCTGAACTCGGCCTGTGAGGAGGTATCGGGGAGGAAGATGGATACCGCCGCCGAGGGGTATATCACCGATGACTCCCACAGGTTCTTGACGGCGGGGATCCCGTCTGTCACGGTGGGGAACTCGGGCCTTCCGGGAATGGGGATGGGGGGTTTCCATTCCGTTCATGACAATCTCGACCGGGTAAACGAGGGAAACCTTGTCCTCATGGTCTCTGTCCTTGAGAGATATATAGAGAATTACAGGTGATTTCTTTAAAACGGGGGATTTTCGGATGGAATATCGTGTCGATAATCACGAGGACTGCATAGGCTGCGGCGAGGACGGATTTCTAATCAGGGGATTTGAGAAGACAGACTCGGGGCTTGGTGCCAAGATCGTAATGGACGAGCGCACCGAGGGCTGGGTCGGCATCCCGCACGGGGGAATCGGTATGGGGGCGATATGTGAGCTCGCCTCGGGTCTCGAAAACTATCCCGATGACCCAAAGAAACTCTTTCCCCTTAGCGCCGTCTTCCGCATGGGCGGGACGGGTGTGAATATCGGTGACGAGGTGACGTTGGAGGTTGTACCGAAGGGTGGCGGGGCCGAAGGGGTGATTTGGACTAGCGACAGATCACAGCCATATATATCGGGAGATATATCTTACGGCACAGATGACAAGGACGGGATAGATCTCCTCAAATCCTATATGCCGAAAAACATCTCCGAGATCGAAGATAATTTTATACCGCTCCCATACTACAAGGACTGCTTCGTCTGCGGCTTCGACAGAAAATATCCGGGCCTGAAGAGGAAGTTTAACCTCGTCGATAAGAGAGACGACAAGGTGGCTGTATCTCTCGTAGGCTTTACGCCCGAAGACGACGAGAATTTCCTGTGGTTTAGAAGAGGAGATATGTTACATCCCGTGGCTTTTTTAGGCCTTGGGGATGAGACGATGGGGTGGGGCGGATTTTTCCTGTCCAAGAACGGCGGCGTCTCGGTGAGGCTCGGTTACAATTTCTTGAGGGATGTAAAAACAACCGAGAAGTTGGTCTTCTTCGGAAGGGGAGAGAGAATCAAGGGCGATATTGAAAAGAGGTTGATGTTCTGGGCCTCCGGCGGTGCGGCCGTGGTGAAAGACGACGGCTCATTCGAGATCGTGATGACATCGTCCGGCCAGTGGCTCGGGGTAATCGCCCTGACTCATCAGATGAATGAGTATTTAATTCCTAAAGAGCTGTTGGAGAGGGCATATCAGATCGCGGGTGCGTGAGTTCTCTCCTGTTTGAAATATTTGATAGGATAATGGATCTCTATGAAAGGATGATAGGATGAGCGATGAAAGAAGAACGGTGGTTAATAGGAGGGACTTTATCAAGGGGACGACGCTGGGTACCGTGATGATATCTTTGGGAGGTATATCGGTGATCAACTCCTCGATCCTTTCGGGCTGCACAAGGGGCCCGGCAGATGCGGATTTCGATATCCTGATTTCGGGTGGGACGATCTATGACGGGAGCAGCTCCGCCCCGTTCATCGGGGATATCGGGATAAAGGGTGACAAGATCATCTCGATCGGGGATCTAGTCGGAAATGCCGCAAAGGTCATAGACGCAACGGGTTTGGTCGTAACGCCCGGTTTTATCGACGTTCACACGCACTGCGACCTGACCTTTAAGAGGCTGGGATTCAAAAAGAATCTCGCCTATGTCATGCCGTCATTCAAAGGAAACTATAATTATCTCTATCAGGGGGTCACGACCGTCGTCACGGGGAACTGCGGCTACGGTTATACCGATGTCGATCACTGGCTCAACCTCGTTGACAGAGTGGGATTTGGCACAAATGTGTATCACCTCGTCCCGCACGGGATAATTAGGGAGGAGCTTTTTGGGATTGATCAACCCGGCGAGCTTACGAAAAAAGACCTCGATGCGATGAAGGCGAGGGTCAAGGAGGCCATGGAGATGGGGGCGGTTGGAATGTCGACGGGGCTCGAGTACGCCCCCGGATTTCACGCAAAGACCGAAGAACTCATCGAGCTCTCGAAGGTTGTAAGAGATTATGGAGGGCTTTACACAACCCATATGCGCGACGAGTCGGGTCGGATTTATGATAACGGAGAGTTCGGAGATGTCGAGTCCATCAGGGAGGCGGTAAAGATCGGGGAGCGGGCTGAGATTCCGGTCGAGATCTCCCACCTCAAGGCGGCTGCCCCGTTAAATGGTATAAAGGCAGAAAAAATCCTTTCCGAGATCGAGCGGGCGAGGTCGAGGGGGCTTGACGTCACCGCCGACCAGTACCCCTATGACGCCGGGAGCACGGTGATCACGATCCTGATCCCGAATGAGTTCCTAACGACAGAGGGGGTAAAGGAAGAATTTAAGACCAAAGATGGGAGGAAGGATATCAAAAGGGCCATAGAAGAGGTTTTTATCTACCTCGGCCCCGAAAAGACACTCATCACCATGATGAATGAGGGGGATAAAGACTATGAGGGGAAGACGCTGTCGGAGATCGCGGATATCGAGGGGAAGGATCCGGCGGATGTCTATGTGGAGCTCGTCTGTGATATCGAACCGCCGATCGGCGTATTCTTTGCCCAGGATATGGAGATAGTCAAAGACCTGATGCCGAACGACTATGTCATGACGATATCTGACGGCTGGACGGTGCCGAAGGGGATGACGAAACCCCACCCCAGGTTATATGGGACATTCCCCAAAAAGATACGGGAATTTGTGCTGGATGAGAAGCTCATGGATCTGAAATCCGCGATCAGGTCGATGACCTCGAAACCGGCCGAAAAGTTCAACCTGAAGGGCCGTGGAAAGATAGAGGTTGGAGCCTTTGCCGACGTGGCGGTGATAGATTTAGATAGGATCACCGATCACGCCACATATCTCGATCCCCATCAGTATGCCGAGGGTGTGGAGTATCTTGTGGTAAACGGTGTCGTCTCGATAGAGGGAAATGTTGCAACAGGGAGAAGGGGCGGAAGGGGGCTTAGGAGGAGCTAGTTCTTTCCTTCGAAGCAAGGGGCTACTGTTGTGATAATTGTTTGAATATTTTATTATGAATTTTTTGAGGGGGCAATTTTTGCCCCCTATTTTATCCGGTCTAATTATCAAAGTCGATTGACATCCTGACATTCATTGCTAATATATAAGTGTGATTAGAAAATAGTTAATTGATGTCGAAAATATGAATATCCCCTCCATATCACTTCTGATAAAGCCGTCATCCCACCTCTGCAACCTCAACTGCGCCTACTGCTTTTACAAGAGGGTTTCGGACGTCTACCCCAAACGTGATGTGATGACGAAAGATACACTGGAGGCCCTCATCAAAAAGACCCTTTCCTTAAACGCACGCCTGAACTCTTTTACCTGGCAGGGGGGTGAGCCGATGCTTATGGGCATCGATTTTTATCGAGAGGCAACAAGACTCCAAGACAAGTACAGGAGGCCGGGTCAGGTGGTAGAGAATTCGCTTCAGACAAACGGTGTCCTTATCGACGAGGGATGGGCTGATTTTCTGAAAAGGAGAAATTTTCTGGTCGGGCTATCGCTCGACGGGCCCAAAGAGATACATGATCATTACCGAAAGGACCCGAAGGGGGGCGGGACATTTCAGAGGGTCATTGGTGCCGCCCGTCTCCTGGAAGAGAAAAAAGTGCCTTTCAATATCCTTGTCCTTCTGACCGACAAAAATGTAGGTGATCCCGAGGGGTTGTACAGGTTTTTTAGGGGGGAAAAATTCACCCATTTACAATTCATCCCGTGCCTCGAATACGATCCGAAGACCAAAAAGCCCTTCCCGTTTTCGGTCTCGGCTAAAGAGCTTGGAAGTTTTCACGCACGTCTCTTCGATATGTGGATGGATGACGGATTTTCAGAGGTCTCGGTGAGGATCTTCGAGGATATCTTTTTATATTTTATTGACGGTGTCAAGGCCTCCTGCGGTTGGCTTGAGAAGTGCGGCTCATATCTGTTGGTCGAGCACAACGGGGATATCTATCCGTGCGATTTCTTCGTCTATCCCAAATGGAAGATCGGAAATATAATTAATGATTCCTATGAAAATATACTAAAAAGCCCACTCAGGGAGGAGTTCGGAAGATTAAAGGCGAAGATTCCAGACGAATGTACGAAGTGCCGCTTCCTGTCGTTCTGCCGGGGCGACTGCACCAAATTCAGATGGAATCCTTTTGGGGAAGGATCGGGCGATTCTTACAGCAACATCTCTACTTTCTGTGAGGCGAGGAAGATGCTCCTCTCCCACATCGAGCCGAGAATATCGGAGGTAAAGGATAGGGTGATGGAGATAAGGGAGGGAGGGAAAAGGGAAAAAGGCCCCGGACGAGAGGAGGACAATATAGGGTCTGAAAGTACAAAGTTAGGAAGAAACGATCCCTGCCCGTGCGGGAGCGGCAGAAAATATAAGAAATGCTGCGGAAAGTAAATATATAATGGACTTTACTTTTCCAATAAAATTGTATATAAAAGACGAACGTTTTTATCCTTTAAGACATTTTTTGAGAAAAACCATTTTTTGGTTATTGAGGTTTGGCATTCGGAAATAAGTCCGAGCCATTGTTAAATCCAAAAAAATTGAGGATTTTTGAAATGAAAGAAACGAAGATTTCGGATCTTTTGAAGTCCAAAGGGCCTACAATATACTCCATCGAAGAAAACAGGGATGTTGGAGAGGCCGCCGCCCTTATGAATACGAAGAAATTGGGAAGTCTCATGGTCGTGGATGCATCTGGCCATTACACCGGGATACTGACGGAGAGGGACCTTCTGATTCACTTCGGAAGCTGCGGGGACGAGCTCTGCTACTACAAGGTCAAGGAACTCATGACCAAAGACCTGATATGTGCCGAGCTGGACGACACACTGAACCTCGCCATGAACGAGATGACCAAAAACAAGATTCGGCACCTGCCGGTCGTTTCAAAAGGGAAGATTGTGGGATTGATATCGATCGGAGACATAGTGAACTACGTCAAGGGCGACCTCGAGGAGGAGACCAAATATCTCAGGGACTATATTACAGGTCAATATCCCAGATAGCTGAGTTGTGTTTTTTACATCGGTTGGGGTTTATAAAAGAAAGATTTCAGAGAAGCCTCTCCGGGTTGATCATCCGCCCCTCTTCGAGACATCTATAGGCGAATTTTTTCCATCTCATATAATCCGGCTCGTTCTCTTTGTCCCCACCGAGCCCGACAGCTTCCGCTAAGATATCCATCGTCTCATCCTGCATACCAGATGCCTCATACGAGGCCGCAAGATAGACCTTGGTCCTGATACCATTAGGATCGATCTCGGCAGCCTCGAGGGCAAATTCAAGGGACTTGTCATTGTCCCTGGTGGGCCAGGGGGCGGTGCGATAAAACGAGGACAGGGTCCTTGGGATTATTCCGTTTCCGTAACTTTTATCCCTCTCATAGCACCACAGGAGGTTTGAGAGGATTACGTCACTCATCCCCTCCTTCATCGCATCGATGACACCTATACCGTAGGAGTAGTGAAGGGCCGAAAGGGCCAGAAAGAGATGTCCCTCGATTCCTTCCGGGTTGATAAGTGTCGCCCTCTTGGAAAGCTCCATCGCCTCACGCCCGATCTTTTCGTGTTCGTCGCCATTGGTGGAGGAGGGGAGCATCTGGTCTGAAATCCACCACAAGGCCCGCGCCGCCTTCCAGTGGGCCTCATAGCTGTATGGATCGAGATCAAGGGCCGCCCTGTAGTAGTCGAGGGCCCTCTTGTTATCGAGGTCCTCTTTTGTGCTCCTCTTTTCCCATGAGGCGTCGCCCGATTTGATCAGGACGGAAAAATCCTCGGACGAATATTCTGCGCTTATAAAAACCTCGCCACAAGTCAAGGGGGTGGTAGACCCGGCCGGGATATTCAAAATTAAAATTGCCGACAATGAAATAATATAGATGAGACATCTCAAAGGGGAAAAGACAGTAAGCCTCATATCAAGACCTCATATAATTTTATTTGATGCTGGCAGTATAGCATATATTTAAAGTTAATGTCATTCGTGTGGGAATTTTAAATGAAGGATTTTTTGGGGCTTGTTTTTTAAAGTTGCCGCAATGAATTTTCTATCATAAAAAATCACATTCTTATTTGACTTTCTTTACAGCTTTTCATATAATATCATAAGTAAAAAACGATATCGATTAATATTTATCGGAGTGTAGCTATGAAAAGACTTGCTTATTTCATAATTCTTTTTACTACGACACTTATATTTATTTTACCGGCTTACAGCGTTGAATTTGAAGAATTTCTCAACTTCTCTAGATTGGACCCGAATGCAATAAAATATGTGGAAGAAGGGCTTAAATATCTTGATAAAGGTGATTTGGAAAAGGCCATCTCGGACTATAACGAGTGCATAAGACTCGAACCTGAAAAAAAGGGATATTATTACACAAGGGGGTTATTATACTACAATAATAGGGAAATATATGATCTGGATTTGGCGAAAAAAGATTTATATAGGGCATGTGAGCTTGGATATGATCATGCTTGTTATATTCTAAGTGATTTTTGGCCGGAGTAGAATAGAGGAAAAATATCGAAAATCAGCCTTTGATAGAAGGATGATGATGTGAAAATGTAAATAGACATAGACTAACATAGAGAAATTAAAAGGGGGTAAAAAGCCCCCTTTTTTATCGAAAGAGACTCTTTTTTACATTATCTTAAAAATATTTTGACTTTTTCCATTTATCTTTATATAATATCATAAGTAAATAGCGATATTGCTTAATATTTATCGGGGTGTAGCTATGAAAAGGATAGGATATTTTTTGATTTTGTTTGTGGTGGTTTTTTCTATTCTTTTTTCAGCGTGTAATAAAAGGAAAGAAAAATATAAAGGAGCAATAGAAGACCATACTACTGCTAAAAGAGATGAAATTTTTTTAAAGGTCCGTAGACTAAATATCGGCAAATCAAAAACTTATTAAGGTGAAGAAAATGAAAAAGGTAGCTATCTGCATTAATGTTGCCGTCCTGTTGATCGTTCTAGTTTTTATTATTTTTATTATTTTCCAGGATGGGTCAACAAAATGGCAAAATAAAGGGGAAAGATACTATGAAGAGGGCCAATACGGAAAAGCGCTGGAGTGTTTTGATAAATCGATAAGCATTAGGCCGGATGATCCATATGCCTATTTCGGGAGAGGTGTGGTTTATTACAAATTGGCAAGATTTGAGGATGCTATCTCTGACTTTTCAAAATCTGTCGAGCTCAGACCGGGTTATGATAAGGCATATTGTTTTAGAGGTAAATCGTATGAGAAATTGGATGAATTGGAAAAAGCCATCTCGGACTATACGGAGTGCATAAGACTCGAACCCGAAAACAAAGAATATTATTACGAAAGGGGATTATTATACTACAATAATAGGAAAATATATGATCTGGATCTGGCGAAAAAAGATTTATATAGGGCATGTGAGCTTGGACATGATTATTCTTGTTATATTCTAAGTGATTTTTAACTGGAGTAGAATAGAGGAAAAATATCAATAATCAGTCTTTGATAGAAGGATGATGATGTGAAAATGTAAATAGACTAAAATAGAGAAATTAAAAGGGGGTAAAAAGCCTCCTTTTTTTGTTCATATTTTTTATATAGTCACTCACAAATTGTAATAATACTTCCAAAATAATGGATTGTTTCACTTAAAGAAGGTTTCTTATTGGTGAGCAATTTTTCTTTGAGGCTTAAATTAAAATTACAAAAAGAGAGGTGATAATATGGTAGGAACAGCAGCTGCTTTTGTAATAGGTGTGGCGGCAGGCTTAGTAGTAACGATTATAGTGTCACAATTAAGGGGTATATTTTCTCCAATTGAGAAAGAAATTCGTGAAATATATAGAGCTGTGTTGAATGTAGAGAAAAACCTTGAAGATTTCATGAAAGCAGAAGGTCATGGATTTGAAAAATATAAAATTGAATATTTGACAACCCCTTTTGATGAGTGGAGTGAAGTCACTAGTGAAGGTATTAATAGAAATGCAGAAATTCAATGGGAGGCGACAAGGGAAAAAAATGAGTTAATCAAAAATCTTTTGGATTCATTTATGGAAAAGTTGGAGGAGCATTTTGAGAAGTATCCCTTTCCATCAGTTCCTGTCGTTAAAATGAATGAAGGTGATGAATATATCGACATAACCAATATGGAGCATACAGGGGGCGGGGCCGCAATCAGTCCATCTGAGGCGATAATTATGAATGCGGTTCTGGGGGCTTTGCCCGGGGCAATAAGCACGGCTTTTGAAAATAGTGTTCCGGCTGCATTAGAAAATGCGGTTCAAAGTGTCATTGAGAAGACGGGCGGCGTGGTTGATGGGGAAGGGCAAATGGCAAAGGAGGAAATGATCGGAGCAATGGTAGAAGGGATGGAAGAAGTTCCCGAACAATATAAGGAGATACGAAGAATAGTAGAACGAAATCAGACTCTCATCTATAGCTATCAGGACTAGTTACTTCGATTGGAGCACATGATACAGACCAGGGCCTTAACCTTTGATCAGATATACAGGAAGATGGTCAAGAGGATGTGGGATGAATACAGGTGTGGAGGCTGATAAATGGAGTTGCCAATTTGCCAACTTATAAGTTGACTAAATGGCAACTTTTTACAGGATAAACAATATCAGGAGGAAACATGTCTGCAACAGTAAAGCTTAAAAAACCAAAAATAATAAACGATACCGCCTCAAGCGGTGGTGCGATGTCAAAGAACGATGTCCAGAACAACAAATCCCAGAACATCTTTCCCCATGTTGATGAATCGGAGAGGACATCGGGCATCACCCGATACCGGAAGGTCTTTCTAAAGAAGGAAGACGGGGTCTTGACCAACGCGAAGTTTTTTATCGACAGGCTCTCGCTCGCCGGGGACTACTTTAGGCTGAAGGAGGGGACCGATTCGGACGTCCAGTCGGACGCTGTCGGATACGATGACTGGGCCGGCTCGGGCGAGATTACCGAGGCGCTGTCAGGCGGGGCGTCAAAGAGCATCACCGCCCAGTATGATGCCAACGACGGCGTCTACGACGGTTCTAAGATCGCCCTCGTCGACTGGGATTACCTCGTCAGCGGCGCCCCGACCATCGAATATCTCGACGTCGAGTCCGCCGTGTTCGGCATCTCGGGGGACATCTCGGACGACTGCTCGAGTCTAGAGGGCTGGACCAATCTCGACTCCGCCAACGGAGATACGACTCAGGAGACATTCGAGGGGAGCGAGACATTCAAGTTCACCGTTACATCGGCCGGCGCAAACCAGAAGGCCGAGGTGTCAAGAGACGTCGGGACGATAGGTTCGATATATACGGTCGAGATCAGGACATATTTCGACCTTGTCGGTACGACCGGAAACGACGACTATTTTTTGCTAATTTTCGATAATGGTGACGGCCAACTTCGCGCGAGGTTTGCTACAAACGGCCTCTTTATTTATAACGGCGCAAGTTACAACGAGGCGGGGACGGACGTGGTCGATAGCGACACATGGACGGTGTGGCGCTTCGAGGTCGATTTTACGACGCCGGCGTCGGCAACTGTTGATATCTACAAGGACGGGGCGCTCGTCGCATCGGGCGTGGACTGCTCTGATACAACTACATCAAACGACGGACAAATAACACTTTCCCAGCACGGTGGGACGATAAATAACGTCTTATCCTATGTCAACTGCATCGAGATAGCCGACGGGATACCGGGCGAGGGTGGGAAGTGTTACATCTATTGTGACACGGCCGTTATCTCCGATCATTCGGTAAAGACAAATGGTGTGGTCATCGGCACCGAGGACGAGAACTTCGATATCGACGAAAAGACCCTCGTCATCAAGGTAGACGGTGGGACCGAACAGACGATAACTTTTTCCGGAGACGGAAAGAGCGCCTCCGAAGTAGTCGACGCTATAAACGCAGGTCTATCCGGCGGGACGGCATATGTATATGATACAACCAAGGTTGCAATCCGCACCGACTCCTACTACACAACCGGGTCGATACATGTTGTTTCTGCATCCACCGCTGATGACCTATTGGGGCTTGACAACTCCATACACTACGGGACCGACGGGACGGTTGTTTCGACCGTAATCGATCTTGACACAATCGAGTCGTCCCAGAGCGACCTTGAGGTCAACTCCACAAACGGCACATTCAACGACAGCACATATCCCATAGAGACCTTCGACAAGGGAACGGTAACCGACGACTGGACGGTGACGTTTTCAAACGCGACCGAGTTCGGCGTCTCAGGGACGTTGACGGGAGACGTAGGCTCGGGAGAAATCACGGAGGATTTTTCGCCCGCAAACTGGGGCTCATACTACTTCAAGATACCCAAGGAGGGCTGGGGCGGGACATGGGCCCAAGGCGACAGCATGACTTTTGAGACCGTAAACTCCGCAAAGGGTATTTGGGCAAAAGAGATGGTACCGGAAAATACCGAGGCGTATTTCGGCAACCGTGTTTCATTTACCCTAGATGGGGAGACCGCATAGTGGGGATCGGTTTACCAAAAGCCATCTACTATCTTTCACCCGAGGTTGGAGGGGACGATGCCTCCGGAAGGATATACTACCTCACGCCGAAAGAGATTATAGAAGAGGTCTACTACTTGGTTCCGAAGGGATCGGAGTATTGGATATTTATCGGCACATATCCTTTCAACGGCGATCAGGTCTCGGAGGATTGGAACGGCTCGCCGGGAACATATGGAGGGGCTGCAGGGGAGATAGAGATAAAGGGATATAAGATGGCTCGGATAGAGGGGAAAGGTGGTGTGTGGAAGGATGGTTCGAGCGAAATAGCGTATCGTGCCAATCTGAGATTTAAATCTGCTCTTGAACACATTCAGGTGGGTGATAATACTAGCGGAGTCTACACAGCAGGGGAAGCGGCCGAGATCTGGGTTGGTGCACAGGGCAAGCTCACGTTGGGGGTGGATGGCAGGCTTGCCTGGGGGGCCTGGGGTGGTTCGCCGGAGGATAACTCGGGCACAATTACTTTTGACATATATGGATTGAAAAAATGAGCTTCTTTGTAAGAGAGAACTTCAATTTGAATAACGGCGTCTTCCAGACCGGGATTGACACCGATACATCAGGAAACGGTACGATTTATCAAGACGGCGACTACGGTTATGTTTATACCTTCGACGATACAGACGCCGCATTGATAACTATTGAGGAGGGACTTCCGGCAAGAAATTTTTTTGGTG
>CAZDOD010000046.1:0-17776 GCA_964506935.1 uncultured Thermodesulfobacteriota bacterium
TATTTTAATAGTAGTTTTAACCGTTATTTCATGTATTATAATTATTAGAATAGCTTGGGATGAGGATAATGATAAGGATAAGAAAAAAGACAAGAAAAAAAGTTAAATTGCCTCTACACTAAATAAAAAGTTTCCAGTTAGTTTCTTTTCTGTGTTTTAGGTAAGGCACCCTTAAACGTATCCTCCTAATCGCACTGCAACACCGGAAAATATAGTTTGAATGTGCTCCCCTCCCCCGGCTTGCTATACACGGCCACCAGGCCTCCGTGACTATTGACGATTCCATAGACCGTTGACAGCCCCATACCGGTTCCAACTTCGTCCCCCTTTGTGGTGAAGAACGGCTCAAAGATGTGCTCCTTTATTTCCGATGAAATTCCTTTCCCGGTATCGGTAACCGACATGACGACATAATCGCCCACCTGAGCACCCAGATGTGCTTTGACGAAATCCTCATCTAATCTTTGATTGAAAGTCTCAATGGTTATCCTGCCTCCATCGGGCATTGCATCTCTGGCATTTATACAAAGGTTCAAAAGACACTGTTCAAGGTGGATAAAATCACCCATTACTTCCGAGAGATCATCTGACAGATATGTCTTGATTTCTATTGATTTGTCGAAGGTTTCGGTAATTATGGAAAGTATCGTCTTCACAACATCATTCAGACACATATTCACCGGTTTAGACTTCCCTCCCTTTGTCATATTCAATAGTTGCCGTGTAAGTCCAGACGCCTTCAGACTTGCCCCGTGGATTGTATTGAGGGCCTTATAATCGGGGTCATCTTCACTTTTTTTAGATAAGAGATACTCCGAATAACCCATAATCCCCACAAGTATGTTGTTAAAATTGTGTGCCATCCCCTCGGCAAGCGAACCGATGGCTTCCATCTTTCGAGCCGCCAAGAGCTGAGCCTCAGTCTTTTTCCTATCGGTAATGTCCCTGATGATTCCCTGATACCCGACTATATTGCCGTCCTTATCTTTCCTTAAGGTTGCGGTGATGAGACCGTTTACAATTGTGCCGTCTTTCCTCTTATACTCCACTTCCATATCTTGAAGCGAGCTCCTTTCGTCCAAGAGGTTCAGTCCTATTTCCCTGATCTTTCCATTCGCATAGATATCCGATATATCCATTTCAAGTAATTCATCTTTGGTGTATCCAAAAAATTTTTCTGCCGCGGGATTGACATCAATAAAACCATTATTGGCCGTACTTAGGAAGATAACATCCTTTGAATTCTCGAAGAAATTGCGTAATTTCTCCTCGGACTCCCTAAGTGCCTCTTCTCCTTGCAGTCTCTCTGTGATGTCGCGCGTGATGCCGAATGTCACGTCCTTTCCGCTCCATTTCCCCAATGTAATTTTCGTCTCAACCGGGACTGTCGAGCCATCTTTTGTAATCACCGGGATGTTGCAAGAGTCTCTCTTTCCATTGACGATATCGGCAAAGATCTCCTTAACCTCTTTCCTCCTATCGGGCGAGTGGATTTGAAGGATACTCATCTTAGTCAGTTCTTCTCTCGAGAACCCCAGATGACTCTCAACCGCCGGGTTTGTCTGGATTATATTCCCATCAAGATCAACTATGAGGAAAAAATCGTCAACCGAATCGAAAAGTGCCTTTAGATTTTTTCGGCTTTCCTCAAGCTCGTTTTCGGCCTGCATCTTTTCCGTGATATCCCTAGCGTTAAACACTATCCCGTTTACGCCCTTCACATCGAGAAGATTAGTGACAAATCCCTCGAGATAGATCCAGCTCCCGTCTTTTTTCCTTCCCCTCATTATCGACATTGGGATCGACTCCCCCGGGTTCTCTATAGCTTTAAGTATGGTCTTTTCGCTTTCTAATAAATCATCGGGGTGAAAAAAATCCTCCGGTTTCTTGCCGACGATCTCATCATGATTATATCCTGCAATCTTATTGATGGCCGGGCTTATATACTTGTATGCCCCATCCCCGTCCACAATTGATGTTATGAGAACGGTATTTTCGGTAATCGCCCTGAACATCTCCCCGCTCTCTCTCAGGGCCTCCTCTACTTTCATCCTCTCTGTGATATCTATCATGGTGGCAAAGACCGCTATACTCCCGCCGAAGTTAATCGCCTTCGAATATTGCTCGACCCATTTAACATCACCTCCATTTTTTTGAATCCTGTATTTGTATTGAGGTGCAACATCCACATCTCCCGAAAACTTTTTTCTGAGCTGCCCGACGACGTAGTCACGATCGTCGGGATGGACTATCTCAGAGAGACTAACTATATCCCCATTTGAAAACTCGTTGATCGGAATGCCGGTAATATCGCAGATCGCCTGGTTTACATAAGCGATTCTGTCTCCCTGAATAATCGCGATGCCCACCAGCGACTGCTCCGACAGCGTACGGAATTTCAACTCCGATTCTTTGAGCTCCTCCTCGACCCTCTTTCGCTCGGTGATGTCTTGAATCGTGCCCACAAGCGTCTTCGGCCTTCCGTCTTCCGTAAAGGCGGCGATCTTGGGTGATATAGCTTCTATCCACCGCACTTCCCCATCCTGCCTCAAAATACTGAAAGTTAAATCATAGGTTTCAGCCGAGCCATTGGCGACCTTTGCCATTGCCTCCACAATTGCCCCCCTGTCTTCAGAATGTACCATATCCATCAAAGCCTTGGGGATGATGAGATTATCGCTTTTTTCGATGCCAAATATTTCGCATGTCTCTTCCGAAAGCCAAATATAATCATTTCCCCTATCCCATCTCCAACTGCCGCCGTGTGCCATTTTCATCCAGTTCGAAAGGACAAGCTCGTTCTGCCTCAGCTTCTCCTCATCCCGCTTCCATCTGTCTTCTGATTCTTTCAATTTGTCAATGAGGTCGCGAAGCTTTATAAGCTCTTCAATAAGTTGTTCTCTTGTCTTATCTTCGTCTTTCATGGTAATCTCTCAAAGATATTTTTATCCTGATGACTTTAAATACCAATATCTATTTTGAATCTTAGGGGATTTTTGATCAGGTCAATGGGAATGTAGATAAATAAATATAGCCCTAAAAGCTATTTTTCAAATTCTGATAGCTCATAATCCAATTGATTGATTAAATTTTGATTATAGATTTTTTCTCCATATTAATTTTGTGGATTTTTTTAAGTATTATAAAATCGGCCTAAAGTTCTAATTTCTATCAAAATCTCAAATTTTGTCAAGGATTAAATTGCCAAGAGTTTTGATGGGAAAGTCATGGTTGATTGTCTGACCGCCATCGGTTATAATACAGGATAAAGCCAAAAAAGGTTTAAACCGGATATGGATCGGTCTGAGCTTATAAAAAAAATCGAGGCCCTCCCCAACTCCCCCGGCGCCTATATGATGAAAAACGAGGCCGGAAAGGTCATCTATGTAGGTAAGGCGAGGGAGCTCAAAAAAAGGGTGAGTTCATACTTTCGAGATGCCGAAAAGAAAGACCCCAAGACAAAGCTCCTCGTAAAAAACATAGCAGACTTCGACTTCATAGTCACCGATACCGAGGCCGAGGCACTCCTCACCGAAGTCACCCTCATCAAAGAATACAGGCCCAGATACAATATCGACCTAAAGGACGACAAAAACTACCTGTGTCTCAGGATAGACAAAAGCGAAGATTTTCCGCGCTTTACCCTCGTTCGCAACATGAGGCGGGACGGCGCCGTCTACTTCGGCCCATACACCGAGGCAAAGGCCATAAGAAACAGCCTCAAGTGGCTCTCGGCAACGTTCGGGCTCAGGCAGTGCACAGACCACAAATTCAAGAACAGGACGCGTCCGTGTCTTTATTATGAAATAGGTCAGTGCAGCGGGCCGTGCACAAAGCTGATATCTCTTGATGATTACAAAAAAAATGTCGACGAAGTCGTAATGTTCCTGAAGGGGAAGGACGAAGACCTAATCGGTGAACTCACCGCAAAGATGGCCGCCTTATCCAAAGAGATGCGATACGAGGAGGCGGCGGTGACAAGGGACAGGGTAAATGCCATCAAGAAGATCGTGGAGGTCCAAAAAGTTGTAGCAACCGACACGAAAGACAGAGACATCATCGGCATCTACCGCGAGGGCTTGAGCTTCGGCCTATCGATCCTCTTTATCCGCGGTGGGAGGCTCACGGGGAGCTTCTATCAGCTTTTCAGGAACGTTTTGGACGAAGACCCCGAGGCCCTCCAGAGCTTCTTAGAGCAGTTCTATCGGGGTGATAGATATATCCCCGACGAGATCCTGATCCCAAAAGACGTCCCCGACATCGAAGTACTCGAGGGGTGGCTCAATCGAGAGAGAAAGACAACCATAAAGATCCCAAAAAGGGGCATCCTCAAGGGTCTCTTGAAGATGGCCGAAAAGAACGCCGAGTCGTCATTCGCAGACTGGAAAAGATCAAAAGAGAGCAAAGACGAGGCAATCAGCGCCCTCACCCGTCGCATAGAGCTTTTGGCCCCACCAAAGAGGATGGAGTGCTTTGACATCTCCAACGTCCACGGCTCCCTATCGGTAGGGTCGATGGCGGTATTTATCGACGGCGAGCCCGAAAAGGGCGAGTACCGACATTTCAGGATAAAGGGCAATCCCGGCGCCGATGACTATGCCATGATGGATGAGGTATTGAGGAGGCGGATGAAGAACCTCGTCGACGACAACCTCCCCGACCTGATTGTCATCGACGGTGGGAAGGGGCACCTCAATATGGCGGTCTCGGTCTTAAAGGAACTCGGCAACAAGGATATCCCGGTGATCTCTATCGCAAAAGAGAGGGAAGATAAGTCAAAGCCGGATAAAGTATATCTGCCGGGGCGAAAAAATCCGATAAGCGTAAGGGGGAGTTCTTCGGCCCTCTTTCTACTGATGCAGCTTCGGGACGAGGCACACCGTTTCGCTATCGAATACCACAGGAAGCTCCGGAAAAAGAGGTCTGTCTCTTCCGCCCTCGACGAGATACCCGGCGTCGGTGAAAACAGGAAGAAGGCCCTCTTAAAACACTTTCAAAAAGTTGGTGATATCAAGGCTGCATCGATAGAAGAACTCCAAAGTGTCCCCGGAATCTCCCCGAAGGTTGCAATGGCGATCGTAGAATACTTCAGCAAATCCAAAGAAGAAGAGTGATTTTTCCCTATCTCAAGTTTTTTATTGATTTATGGAATAATTTGGTTTATCATTCCGCCTATGTCATTTTTAAAAAGGAGGTTTGGAGATGGAAGAGCTAACCATGAAGGAGATTTTGGAGAATTCCGCGAAAAAATTTCCCGAAAAGGACGCTCTCCTCAAAAAGGTCAGAAATGAATGGGTAGGAATCACATATAAAGGACTCCAGGAAAAGGTCAGAGACCTCGGCACGGGCCTTGTCAAGATGGGGATGAAAAAAGGTGATAGGATCGCCCTCCTTACCCCGAACTGCCCCGAATGGGCGATATCATACCTGGCGATCGCAATCCATAATGGAATCTGTGTACCCATAGATAAAGAACTCAAGGCCCAGGAAATCCAGCATATCCTCGAGGATAGCGGTGCAATGGCGGTAATCCTCACACAGGAGTATCTGGGAAGGATTGAGGAGATTTATAGCTCGCTGCCTGACCTTAAAAAAGTAATTTTGATACCTGATATACCCACCGAAGTAACCATGCCTGAGAGTCTCAACCGCGAAATAGGAAAGATCGAAGAGGCATGGCGATCGCTTTCGGAAAAAATCAGGAATGAGTACAATTCAGATATAAAAAATATCGAGAATCTGTGGAACGGCTTTGAGGAGAAGCTGAAGACCCTGAAGATAAAGAAGAACGACCTCGTAATCACAAAGAGGAACCAGTTTCTGGAATTTACGAAGGGGCTTTTTCAAGCCGGAGGAGTGATCCCAGACATCATCTACTTCGATGAGCTTTTTGGCAACGGCGACTTCATCAAGACCGAGATGGGATACAGAGACGTAATCGCCATCCTCTACACATCAGGGACAACCGGAAAATCGAAGGGGGTCATGCTCACCAACGAGAACATGATCACAAATTTTCGGGGGGTAGAGGAGCTGATGCAGGTGGATGACAGTATAAGGGTGCTTTCGGTGCTCCCAATAAATCACGTCTACGAATCGAGCTGCGGCGTCCTCGCCCCCTTATACTTCGGTGGAACCGTGGCCTTTGCCGAGTCGCTCTTAAAGGTCGCCCAGAACCTCAACGAGATAAAGCCGAATTTCTTCCTCGGCGTTCCGGCACTCTATCAGGCCCTCTATACGAGGATGAGCCAGAAGGTGAATGCAAGCATCGCCGGGAGGATAATGAATTCCAATCCCATAACGAGGAAGGTCGTAGCCAAGAAAATTAAGAGCGAACTCGGCGGCGATATCACCTTTATCAGCGGAGGCGCATCCCTCGATCCGACCCTCCAGGAGGGCCTGAGGCACTTCGGGATCAACATCTACAACGGATACGGCATAACCGAGACCGCCCCCCTCGTCGCCGTCAACAGCATTGTGGGGGGAGACCGTCTCGGCTCGGTCGGCAAGGTCATGCCAGGCGTCGAGGTCAAGATTCATGATCCAAACGAAGAGGGCATAGGGGAGATATGGATAAAGGGGCCGAATGTCATGAAGGGATATTTTAACAATCCCAAGGCCACGGCCGAGGCCATCACCGACGGGTGGTATCACTCAGGGGATCTGGGTTACGTCGATAAGGACAACTTCCTCTACGTTATGGGGAGGGCAAAAAACCTGATCGTCACAGGCAAAGGTAAAAATATCTATCCCGAAGAGGTCGAGGGCGAGCTCGAGAGGAGCCCCTTTATAGCGGAGGTGATGGTATACGCCCACAAGCCCGGAACCACAGGCGAAGAGGTCAGGGCGGTTGTGCACCTCAATCAGGAGGCGTTGGACAACTACGCCAAGGAGAACGACAAAAAGGAGCTCACAAAGGATGAGATCCACGATATCGCGAAATCTGAAATAAGAAAATACTGCTCAAACCTCGCTGACTACAAACGGGTGAAAGAATTTATAATCCGCGACGAAGAGTTCCCCAAGACTTCAACGAGGAAGATCAAGAGATACGCGATGGACGAGGTAATATCGGTAGATCACTAAATGAAACACCCGCTCCCCATCCTGACCGCCGCTTTCACCTTCGGCATCGGGCTGGGGATAATCCTTAAAATCCCTGAGGGAATACTCCTTCTTTCGGCGGGGGCCCTTTTGATAACGACGCTTTTCGTAAAGGGTTCCCGCCTATTTATTTTTTTGTCATCTCTGCTTTTTGTCGCAATCGGGCTCCTCCTTATCACTCCAAAGCTCTATCCGAAAGATACCCCAGATCAAACACCCCTCTACGATATCCCGGAGTACAGAAACGTTACGGGGACGATAAAGACCTCGCCCGATATATTTCCCGACAAGACCCAGATAATCCTCTCGGATATCATGACAAAGGAAGGGCTTGAATGGACACCCATAAGAGGAAAGCTGAGACTTATCGTCTACGAAAACATCAGGGACTTGAGGATAGGCGACAGGGTCTTCTTTTACGGGAGGGTAAGGAAGCCGAGAAACTTCAATAACCCCGGCGGGTTTGACTACGAGTTCTACCTCAAGAGGAGGGGGATTTTTCTGACCTCCACCCTAAAAGACAGTGAATCACTCATCGTGTCGAGGGAAAATATCCTCAATCCCTCGTCTTTGATCGAAAGGGCGAGGTCCGAGATAAGGGGGTTTTTCGACGAGAGGTTTTCTAACCCCGAAGGGGCGATACTGAAGGCGCTCACCCTCGGCGAGAGGGGCGATATACCCGAAGACCTCCTCTCGGCATACTACCGGACGGGCGTCGGACACGTCCTCGCGATATCGGGCCTCCACGTCGGGATCGTATTCGCCTTCTCATTTTTCATCTCCTATTTCGTCCTCGTCCGCATCCCCGGCTTTGCCCTGAGATTTTCCGCCAGAAAATGGGCCTCGATCCTGTCTTTGATTCCTGTGCTCGCCTATACACTTATTTCCGGGATCAGGATCACCGCCGTCAGATCGGCCCTGATGCTTTTGGCCCTCGCCCTGTCTGTCCTCGCCGGAAAGGAAAGGGACGTCGTCAACACGCTTTCCCTCGCCGCCGTAATAATCCTTGTGGTCTCGCCCGCCTCACTCTTCGAGCCGTCGTTTCAGTTTTCGTTTATCGCAGTGACGGCGATCATCTTCATATTTCCGGTCGTCGTAGATCCGGTAAAACAAAGGATATACCGTATTGAGGGTGTAAGGCCAAAGCTTACAAAACGCGCCCTCTTTCGCATCTATCAGTTCTCGATGGTGTCTATCTCGGCCCTGATCGGCGTCCTCCCCCTCTCGGCATATTATTTTTTTCGGGCAACCCCCATAACACTTTCCCTAAACTTCGTCGTCATCCCGATTCTCGGATTTTTTGCGACACCGCTCTCGCTTCTTGCAACACCAATTATCTCCCTTTACCCTGGCCTCGCCGAGATCTTCCTCAAGATCGCCTCATGGGGTGTCTCGATCGCAAACGAGGTGGTGATATGGGCCGACAACCTCTTTTCCGGCGGATTTATCGTAATCCCGCCCACACTTTTCGAGATGGCGATCTATTATCTGTTTTTGATCTTCGCCGTCCTCCATTTTAAGCGAAAGAGATGGAGAAAAAAAATTATCGTCCCGGCCATTTCCGTTCTTATTTTTGCTTTATGTTTGGATGTCGCCGTTTCGATAAATAAGAGATACGACCCAGAAAAATTCTCCGCCACGTTCATCAGCGTCGGCCAGGGCGACTCCACCTTCATAAAATTTCCGGGCGGGAAGACGATGCTCGTTGACGGGGGCGGCTTTTACTCCGGGGACTTCGATGTCGGCGAGATGGTGGTATCGCCCTATCTTTTCACCGAAAGGGTAAGGAGGATCGACTATCTCGTCCTCACCCATCCCCAGATCGACCACTACGGCGGCCTTTTCTACATCCTCGAAAACTTCAATGTCGGAGAGTTCTGGATCGAAAGCGGCACAAAAGATAAGGGGAGTATATCTCACCTCATCGATATCTCGCATAGACGCGATATCCCCATCGTCGAGGTCGATTCCGACACCCCACCCCTGACGATAGGCGGGGTCGATCTATTTTTCTTCAACCCCCCGGGTGACGAGACAAAGCTAAAGTATCTAAATGAGAACGACGGCTCAGTGGTATTTCGCCTCGTATACGGCGACTTCTCACTTTTTTTGACCGGCGATATCGAAGACGGCGGGGAGTCATTTTGCCTATCCTCCAAAAGGGAGATAATCTCGACCGTCATCAAAGCCCCGCACCACGGCGGGACGAGCCGAAACTCGATGAGATTTATAACGGCGGTTATGCCGGAGGTCGCCGTGATCTCATGCGGTTATCAGAATCCCTTCGGCTTTCCCACAAAAGAGACGATCGAGGGATACCGAAGCATCGGGGCGATAATCTTGAGGACCGATATCGACGGTGCAGTGACGGTCTCGAGCGACGGCGAATCTTTTAAAATCAGGTCTGAGACAAAAAGGAGATATAAGAAAAAAATCCCATGATCCTCTATATTATAATTGCCTTAATAGTTATCCTATTTATTAACCTCGCCGCCGGGGCGCTCCTCGCAATCCATCTATCATCGCCGAGAAAGAGGAGTTACATGGACGACTACTGCTTCACGCCGTTTGAGACCAGCGTCCCGTTCGAGACCGTCGAATTCGAGACCAAAGACGGATTGACCCTCAGGGGTTGGTGGCTTCCGGGCTCAAAAAATAAAGTTATCATAGGTCTCTCGGGGCGGATGGGGACGAAATCCGACCTCCTTGGCGTCGGGACATATCTCAATAAATCGGGGTATCACGTCCTGCAGTTCGATTACCGCGACTCGGGGATGAGCGATCCATCGACTATCAGCATGGGGGAGCTTGAACTAGAAGACATCAAGGCTGCGGTCGACTTCGCGTCAAAAAAGGTGCCTGGGGCATCTATCGGCGTAATCGGCTTTTCGATGGGGGCGTCTATCGGTATCTGTGCGGCTGAAAAAGACAAGAGGATCTCGGCCCTCGTCTGCGACTCGCCCTTCTCGTCTTCGGAGGATATCATATTTCAAAGATTCAAAAAGATAATCCCCCTCCCGTTTTTTCTTTTGAAACGTTCATTTAGGATATGGACGAGGGTAATCTACGGCTACGACGGCAGGGGGCTTCGCGTCATCGATTCGGCCGGGCGCCTCGATCTTGTAGACCTCCTTGTTGTAATCAGCGGAATCGACAGCGTGATACTCCCCTCCCAGCAGAGGGAGGTCTACGAAGCGGCCCCGGAGCCGAAACAGCTATTGGAGTTTCCCGACGCCGATCACTGCGGTGGATACTTTCGGGATCGGAAAGGTTACGTCGAGAGGATCATCTCGTTTTTCGATAACGCCCTTGTCTGAAACGATCGGACCAATCGAAATTTCGACATAAAAAAGGGGTGAGGCTAAATTCCCCACCCCCAATCTCTATCGGATGATCTTGATCCGATCAGATCTTTGTCATTGTCCACCCGCTAATCAGTATTAAGAGCAGGGTGATAAATATCCCGACCGACCCCACAAATGTCCCGACTATCTTCATCCCCGGCGATTTTCCCTTTGTCCTGATGAGCGAAACAACAGCCCACAGCACCAAGACAAATATGATGGCGCAGGCGATCAGGAGCGGCAGGGCCTGTCCGATCTTATTTAATATCAAAACGGCGAGGATCGGAAGGAGCGGGGAGATGAGGCTCACGATGAAGGTCAGGATTTTTTTCTTACTTTTATCCCTTTTCTTTCTTGTCGTCTTTTTCTTTACCATTTCCTATTCCTCCTCTTTTGGCAAGAGGTCTTCGCGCGACATCGGAGAAAGCCTCTCTACGATCTCGATAAAGGTCCGTGCCGAAGGCACCAGCTTCTCGATATAGATCTTATCCCTGTTGTCCTCATCGACCAAAAGATACGCGGGCCCGCTTATGTAGTGGATAACCGGTATCCCGAGCCTGTGAGGGTACATCCCCTCTCCCGGCGGGTCTTTCCCGAGGGCGTCGATGGCGATTATTGCCGACCTTTCGAGGTCGTTTCCAACGATCGCCTCCTTTATCGCATCCTTCATATTGTCGTTGTTGTCGATGAAAATCCCGGCAAGCTGGGGCTCTCCGGTATCTTCGAAGTTTTTATCCTTGCCCTCGATGAATTCTTTTACGGCGACGTGCTCGATGTTGAGGTTCATGACCGTCTTCGGGACGATATCCCCCTTATGGTTTTCGAGCCATGCCTCAATCCCCTTTGAGCCGTAAAAGTGGCCCGCCGACGCCAGAAAGACGATCGTCTTTTCACGATCCTCTTTCGGTATTTGTGAAAAGTACTTCGCCACGGAAAGCACCATGCTGATCCCCGAACCGTCCTCGACATACCCCTTAAAGGGCGAATCGTGATGCGACGTGACGAGGATGATCTCGTCCGACATGCCGGGGAGAATCCCGTGGACGTTGTGCATTACGCCCGGTGACTTCGTTCCCGTCTGAACTACTGTCGCCGTAGCCGAACCGCCCTCAAGAAGCCCCCTCAAATGCTCGCCGTCATACTTCCCAACATACAGGGCCGGGAGGTCCTTCATTACGCCGTCATACGGGCCGTAGTGAGAATTTATATTCGTCGGCTGATCGGCAAGAATCCATACGACCGCAAGGGCGCCGTGCTTTCTTGCAAATTCGTATGACGATTTTTCTATATCGGCGTCGACGTTCCAATTCTTCCTGACCCAGATCGCCGGCTGTGACCACCACCACTCAAAGGTGTTTTTTGGGTCGTAGGAATAATAGCCCTTGAGTAGTAGCAGAGGAAATATAGGAAGCGTCGCAAACTCCATGTCTATCACTGCGATCTTCCCATTGACATCCACTAGGTCAAAATCCTCTTCGGTCCCGCTCCCGACATAGACCATCTCAGCCGTTATCCCGTCCTTCGGCGTGAAACCGGTGTTTAGGCAGTAAAACGACGGAATCTCTTCACCCCCGACGGTAAGTGACCAGTCCTTTGCCCGCCAGATCGTGATATTGACCGGCTCCTTTTTAACATCGACAAGGCCGAATTCCCTAAATTTTCCAGCGATGAAATCCTCACCCGCAAGGTCTCCGGGCTCTCCGGGCCTTCGATTCTCGGGCTCGCAAAACTTGTCGATCCATCCCATGATCTCCACATCACTTGGCACCTTTCCGTCATCGATCGCAAAAGATGAGGCGGAAAGGACGAAAAAAGCGACAAGGACAAGACAAATGATTCTTCTTAGACTATCCATAGGCCTCCCCCTATTAATCTATCAAAATATTCCTATCTTAAATAACCTGATACCCCCCCACCCTCAGATCAAGACCTTCTCCCCCCTAAACCTCACTCCCTCGATCTCAAGTAGTTTTTTCTTAAGCAAAAGCCCGTTCCATCCCCCGAATCCACAGAGACCCCCGTCTTTTCCAATGACCCTGTGGCACGGGACAAACGGCGGGAAGGGATTTCTCGCCATCGCATTCCCCACTGCCCTTGCGGCATTTGGGTTATCGGAAATCAACGCCAGATCGCCATAGCTAATGACACTTCCCCTCTTTATCTTCATGGCCCCCCGGTATACTTTTTTTGAGAAGGAAGAGACCTCCGATAGATCCAGGGGGACATGGGTCAGATCAACGTCCCCTCCCCCGTAGTATTCAACGAGGAGTTCACATATCTTAGAAGATGGCTCAAGACCTCTTTCCATGACACTCGGAATCGAGCTGATAATAGAAACCGCGTCATCGAAGCTGTCTCTTGGAAGCAGGGAATATAAGAGCCCGTCATCCGACGAAGAGACCGCCGCCCAACCGAGGGCGGTCTGAAAGACGCTAAAGCTTTTCTTTTCTTTCTCTCTCATCTATCTTTACCCCCTTTAAATCGTCCCATAAACGGAGTCGTGATCGCCCTGAGTTCCGTGGATCCCAGAAGGCGTGTCACTAAAGCGAAGGTAACTGCGCCGATGACTATCGCCGCCGTCATATAGAATATTTTTTCGGTGATCTGCCCCTTTACATCCCACGTGGCAAGCGAGGCGAAAAACCAAGCCGAAAGCCCCATGGCGATACTCCCCGCACACATCCTCATAACAGAGAAGACGAGCCTCTTTAGACCCAGCCTCCCCACCCGCCTCCTGAAAACAACAAGGAGGGACAAAAAATTCACAAAGGCGGCGATAGACACCGCCAGCGCAAGGCCGTTGTGCCCCATCGGCCCCATAAGGGCGAGGCTCAACAGGATATTTACAACAACCGAGAACGACCCGAGAAAAACCGGAGTCGCCGTGTCCTTCTGGGCGTAGAATGCGTTCGCCATGACCCTGACGGCGCTGACCGCCGGAAGCCCGAGCGAAAAAAATAAGAGGGCCTGTGACGTAAAGACTACCGATACGTGGTCAAACTCCCCCCGATAGAAGAGGAGGCTGATGATCGGATACCTGAGGACGATAAGCCCCACCGCCGCAGGGATGGCCACATAAAGGGCAAGAGACAAAGAATCGACAAACGTCTTTTTCAGCTCATCTATCCTGTTTTGCGCCGCCATCTGGCTCATCGAGGGGAGCACCGCCGTCCCTAGAGCGACCGCGAATATCCCGAGTGGGAACTGTTCCAATCTATCGGCATAATAGAGATATGAAACGCTCCCCGTAGGGAGAAATGAGGCAAGTAACCTGATAACCACCACATTTATCTGGTATATCGAGGCCCCGAAGATTGCAGGTAGCATCAACCTCAAGATCGTCTTTACGGCGGGGTGGGAGAAGTTGAAATTCAATTTTGGAACCATCCCTCTTTTTAAAAGGAATGGTATTTGAAATAAAAGCTGGAGTACCCCCCCGATGATGACCCCGATGGCTAGACCCAAGATAGGTTTATCGAGATACGGGCTAACAAGAAACATTGCGGCAATCATCGCGATGTTAAGGAGCATCGGGGCGGAAGCCGGTGCGAAAAAATGCCTGAGGCTGTTTAGGACACCCATAGCAAGGGCGGTAAGCGATATAAAAAAGATATAGGGGAACATCACCCTTGTGAGGTAGATCGTGGTCTCCCATTTTTCGGGACTGTCTTTAAATCCCGGGGCGATGACCGAGACGATCTCTTCAGAGAAGACGATCCCGAAGAGTACCGTCCCGATGAGGATGATACCAAGTGCGGTCATCGTTATCTGAAAGACCTTTTTCGCCTCCTCGATCCCACTGTTTGTCAGATAATCGGTAAAGACCGGGACGAATGACACCGTCAGCGTCCCCTCGGCAAAAAGCCTCCTCAATAGGTTCGGTATCGTGAATGCGATAAAGAAGGCGTCCGCGACGTCCGCCGTCCCGAAGAAGAAGGCCGTCACCATATCCCGAACAAATCCGAGGATGCGGCTCCCAAAGGTCGCAATCCCCACGACCCCGGCGGCCCTGACTATCCTATAGTTCTCCTCCTCTTTCAAAATTTTCCTTGACAATAAAATATTTTTGAATTAAAGTGAATAATTTGTAAATAAGTAAAGCAAAGGAGGCATCAAGATTTGGCTACTCACACATCGGCGATAAAAAGGATGCGCCAGAACAAAAAACGGATGATGAGAAACAGGCACATCAAATCCACCATGAAGACACATATAAAGGATTTCCTTTTAAGCCTAGAACAAAAAAACCCTGACGACTCAAAGACCAAACTCAAAGAGGCGATAAAGCAAATCGACAAGGCAGCATCCAAGGGCGCCATACACAAGAGGAACGCATCGAGGAAGATCTCCCGTCTCACAAAAAAGCTAAATTCTCTAGAAGCATCTTAGAGGCATTTCAAGGGGACTCCCAATTGGTTACGACGGTTATGACGAAAACCTGCGAGTCCCTTAATCTTCGTCCCGGTCTTAAATCTCGGCCGTGATATCCATCGCAATCTTATCGAGAACCACAGATCCCTTGATCGATCTGGTCTTGAGCACCCTCTCTACATCATAAACCATGCGAAGTGCATCCCGAAAGACCTCGTGCGATATCCTCCCGGCCTGATCAATATATTCTTTCTGTCTGAAAAACGGGATCTTGAGTTCCTTTGCGGCCGCCTCCTCACCGATCCCCCCCTCCAGCATCACCTTCAACGTCCAGAGTCTCATGAAATGCCAACGAATCGTCGGCAGTACCTGATGGGGTTCCGTCCCGCCCGACAGTATCTCCCTGATGACCTTTACGGCCTTTTTGGCGTCCCCCACCGACAGCGCATCGGTCAGCTCGAATACCGAATGGACTCTGAGATAGGGGATCATCGCCTCGACATCCTCTATCGCCGCCCTCTTCTCATCGCCCAGATATGTAAGTATCTTTTCGACCTCATTTGAGACATATGTGAGGTCCTGCCCGATGAAATCGACCAGGATGTCCACCGCCTCACCGTCTATCTCTTTGCCCTCTTGCTGAAACCTGTTTATCACCCACTTCCTTATATCACCTTCCCTGAGCTTATTAAATGCCGAAACCGCCGCATACTTCAAAAGCCCGCCGAGCTTGCCGGGAGGTAGGGGCACCCCCTTCACCTTCGCCTTTCCCGCACCCCTTGCGGAGATTACGAGCACCGTGGAATCCGAGGAATTCTTTGAATACGAAATAAGCGCTTCGGCCTCCTTTTCGGTGAGCCGTTCCCCAGATCTCAACAAGACCAGCTTTTTCCCACCCATCATTGACATCGTCATGGCGGCATTGAGGACATCCGTTACCTGGTCGTCTCCACCGTAAAAGGTGAAAGACCTAAGGTCGTCTCCCGAGGAACCTTCGCCCAGAACCGCATTTTTTATGCGTCCCTCATATTCTTTTACGAGATAATCGTCCTCGCCGTAAAAAAAATAGACGGGATAGATAATCCCGCCTCTGAGATCTTTGTCAATTTCACGGTAAGAGGAATAAATTTTCACCATCAACGATAATACGTATCAGAATCCAAAAAACACTCGGTCATGGATCTCTTTTGCCAGCTCACTTGCCAGAAGAACGAGGGCCTCCTTCTCGTTTATATCCATAACGGCGCCCCCAAGCCCGACCACGTAGTCTTCATTCATCTTAAGGTCTTTGACTTCCCATACAACGTCCCCACCTATTCTCTTGAGCTCTACATCAACATCGACTTGGGCCCTTACGAGGATTGCTTCGTCTTCCTTGTCATAAATTCTGTCCGAGATCGTTACCGATTTAATGACCCCCAGCATCTCAACATCGGCCCTGTCCCTATTAGTCGGGATGAGCACGCCCGACTTTATAAACTCGCGGGTCAATTCCGAAGCAAGGACAAAACCGATATCCGGCTCTGAAGACATATTCTCGAAGTGGGGGATATAGACGGTTCGGATGTCCGGAGGTATTTCACCCCTCAAGGCCACAAAAGAGTAACCACACGAGGCGATGAAAAAGACGAGGACAAAAGCCACCAAAAACTTAGACTTCTTTAAAAAAATAGACATTTTTATATCCTAAAAAATTATTGCGTCACAACTATATTCACAAGTTTCCTTGGGACAACCACCACTTTGCCGACCTCTCTGCCGTCCGTGTATTTTTGCACCTTCTCATCGGCCATCGCCATCTCCTTTATCTCGTCTTCGGAAATCTGTGCATCCACCAAAAGCCTGCTCCTCACCTTGCCGTTGACCTGAACAACCACCGTGATCTCCTCGTCTTTCGCAAGCGCCGCGTCGCAAGTGAGCCACGGCACATTTATTACGCTCGGCTTATTTCCCAGGGCCTCCCACAATTCTTCTGTGATGTGCGGGACGGCGGGAGAAAGAAGGATGACCGCCGCCTCTAGGGCATCTTTGAATATCCGGGCGTCGGTTGTATTATTTTTGTCGATCTCGGCCAAAAACGAGTAAATCTCGTTTACAAGCTCCATAACCGCAGAAACGGCGGTGTTGAAGTGGAACCTCTCCTCAATATCGGTCGTGACCTTCTTAATGGTCTGGTGTGTCTTCCTCCTTAACTTCACCGCACCGTCCGAGGGTTCACCGTCGCCGTCTCCAGAAGAGGCCTTCGCCCTCCCTATGACGTCGATATTTTCAAACACCACCCTCCACAATCTCCCAAGGAACCTGAAAGACCCCTCGACGCCCTGGTCGCTCCATTCGAGCTCCCTTTCAGGCGGCGCCGCAAAAAGCATAAAGAGCCTCGTCGTATCCGCCCCGTACTTCTTGATCATGTCGTCGGGGTCGACGACGTTCCCCTTCGATTTACTCATCTTGGCCCCGTCCTTAATAACCATGCCCTGCGTGAGGAGCCGGGTGAAGGGCTCTTTGTAGTTCACAAGGCCGAATCCCTTCATGACCCTCGAATAGAAACGGGAGTATAGGAGGTGGAGAATCGCGTGCTCGACTCCTCCAATATACTGATCGACCGGAAGCCAGTAATCGACCTTCGCTTTGTCGATCATGCCGGTATCGCAATTAGGCGACGCAAACCTCGCGTAATACCAAGACGACTCGACGAAGGTATCCATCGTGTCGGTCTCCCTCCTGGCGGGGCCACCGCATTTCGGGCACTCGGTATTTAAAAAGGCATCGTTATCTTTTAGGGGTGATCCGCCCTCGACACGAAATTCGACGTCGGTCGGGAGGACCACCGGGAGGTCTTTTTCAGAAACCGGGACGACGCCGCACTTATCACAATATACCATCGGTATCGGCGCGCCCCAGTATCGCTGGCGCGATATCCCCCAGTCGCGGATGCGGTAGTTTACGGTCTTTTTGCC
>CAZDOD010000047.1:0-17728 GCA_964506935.1 uncultured Thermodesulfobacteriota bacterium
GCAAAATTGGACTTCATACTTGACAGGCTCTCCAGCGGTGATCCCCGAGCTTCTGAGCAGCATCTCATCCTTTGCATCGGATAGATCCCCGATGGCGAGCCTGTCAAGTATGAAGTCCAATTTTGCCCTCCCGTTCTATAAGACCTGCGAGATCTTTCGGCTCATAAGGGAGCCTCTTGAAGATATCCTCTTCCAAAATCCGGGTTAACCTGTAAAGCCTTTCTATTCTTTCTTTCGCCTCTTCGGATTTTTTCCCGTATCTCTCAAAGAGATATGAAAATCGCGCGTCCAGTGTCACTATCCGGTCGTGGTTGACCCTCTTGTCGGCGTAATTTACAAGTCCGGCCTCGGAGATGGAACCCCTCTCGTAGTCATCGAGAGACACGTGCTGTCTCACAATCGGGGCGACTTCGGAAAAACCGAGATTTATCAAAAAATCGCTCCCCATCTCTCCGTGATGAGTACCCTCTTCCATCGCCGGCATCTTTGATACATCGTGGAGTATCGCCCCAGCGGTTATGAGCTTCATATTAATTTGAACGCCCTCCTCCAATAGTCCCTCGGCGATAAAGATGGCGACTCCCTCTACCACGAGGCTGTGTTTTACAATATGTTCTGGTACCCCTTCATCCGACAGGATTAAAAGACACTCTTCCCTTTCAGGTATCACTTTTAATTGAGACATCGAAAAATAAAGACAAATTATATTGCATAATTTTATCAAAGTCCAGAATTAGGCTTGAAATAATCCCGAAATTGCTATATATTTTTTCTGGGAGATTTTTAAATATGAAAAATGCCGCTATCGCACTCGAGGACGGAACAATCTTTTACGGGAGGGCGTTCGGTGCCGACGGAATCCGCTACGGCGAGGTCGTGTTCAACACCTCGATGACCGGCTATCAGGAGGTCTTGACCGATCCGTCCTACAAGGGCCAGATTGTTACGATGACATATCCACAGATAGGAAACTACGGAATAAATTCAGAAGACAGCGAGTCACAAACGCCCTATGTCGAGGGATTCGTCGTAAAGGAGCTTTCGGCCATTCCGAGCAATTTCCGCTCTGAAGAGACCCTCGAGGCATTTCTGAAGAGGCACAATAAGATCGGCATCCAGAGCGTCGATACGAGGGCGCTGACCCGACACATAAGGCTCTCCGGGGCGATGAAGGGGGTCATCTCCACGGTCGACATGACCCCAGAGATACTCGTCGAAAAGGCTAAAAACTCGAAGGGCCTTGTCGGCCACGACCTCGTCCGCGAGGTCACAACCGACAGCGTCTATGAATTTAATAAAATCCCCCCCGACATGTCATCGGTTACAGGGAGAAAGATGCCGATCCCGAAGGATACGGGCTTTCTGGTAGTGGCCTTCGATTACGGGATAAAAGAGAACATCCTGTTCAACATAACGAATCTTGGGCTCAGGGTCAAGGTGGTTCCAGCCTCAACAACTTCAGATGTGGTCTTGGCGATGAAGCCCGACGGGATATTCCTGTCGAACGGCCCAGGAGACCCGGAGGGCGTCCCCTATGCGATAGAGGAGATAAAAAAGCTCATCGGGAAAAAGCCGATCTTCGGTATATGCCTAGGCCACCAGCTTTTGGGCCTCGCCCTTGGGATGAAGACATATAAACTCAAGTTCGGACACCACGGCGCAAACCATCCCGTCAAGAATCTTGCGACCAGACGTGTCGAGATCACGGCTCAGAATCACGGCTTTGCGGTAAGCACCGATTCGATCCCCGAAGATATTGAGCTGACCCATATAAATCTTAATGACAACACGGTCGAAGGCATGAGACACAAAAGGCTTCCGATCTTGAGCGTCCAGTATCACCCCGAGGCATCACCCGGCCCGCACGATTCTTCATATCTATTTTCCGATTTTCTCAAGATTATCAAGGATTCAAAATAGCCTATGCCGAAAAGAGAAGACATAAAAAAGATACTGATCATCGGCTCCGGCCCGATCATCATCGGCCAGGCCTGCGAGTTCGATTATTCGGGGACACAGGCCCTTAAGGCCCTCACCGAGGAGGGCTACGAGGTTGTCCTGATTAATTCCAACCCCGCCACCATCATGACCGACCCCGAATTTGCCCACGCAACATACATCGAGCCGATAACACCATGGGTCGTCGAAAAGATAATCGCAAGGGAAAACCCCGACTGCTTACTCCCCACCCTCGGGGGGCAGACCGGCCTAAATATCGCAGTTTCGCTTCACAGATCCGGCGTCCTCGATAAATACGGCGTGGAGCTCATTGGCGCACGTTTCGAGGCAATAGAGAAGGCCGAAGACAGGGAGCTCTTCAAGGCGGCAATGAAGGATATCGGCCTGAACCTGCCGGATAGCGGTTATGCAAACAACCTCGATGATGCGCGGGATGTTCTCAAGACAATTGGATTTCCGAATATCATCCGCCCCTCGTATACACTTGGTGGGACCGGTGGAAATATTGCATATAATTTAGAAGAATTTGAAGAATATGTGAAGTGGGGGATAGAACAGAGCCCGATCGGCCAGGTCTTGATCGAGGAGTCGGTTCTCGGCTGGAAGGAGTTTGAGCTTGAGGTGATGAGGGATAAGGCCGACAACGTCGTGATCATCTGCTCGATAGAAAATCTCGATCCGATGGGGATACACACCGGCGATTCGATCACCGTGGCACCTGCCCAGACACTGACCGACAAAGAGTACCAGATCATGCGCGATGCCTCCATCGCCATCATCAGAGAGATCGGAGTTGACACAGGTGGGAGCAATATCCAGTTCGCCGTAAACCCCACAGACGGCAAGCTCGTCGTCATCGAAATGAATCCGAGGGTATCGAGGAGCTCCGCACTGGCGAGCAAGGCCACGGGATTTCCGATCGCAAAGATCGCGGCGAAACTTGCGGTCGGGCTTACACTCGATGAGATACAAAACGACATCACAAAGGAGACACCGGCATCTTTTGAGCCGACGATCGACTATGTCGTAACGAAGATTCCGAGGTTCACCTTTGAGAAATTTCCCCAGACCGAGCCCATCTTGACCACCCAGATGAAGTCGGTCGGCGAAGTCATGGCCATAGGGAGGACGTTCAAGGAATCGATCCAGAAGGCATTGAGTTCGCTTGAGACCGGATACAACGGCTTTATCAATCCGCTTTCCCCAGATGAGCAAAAGCTCATCAAAAAGGAGCGGAAGGAATTAATCATATCTAAACTCGGCACTCCGAGGCCCGAAAGGGTGCTACTTATCGCAGAGGCCTTCCGCCACGGGGTTACAATTGAAAAGGTCCACGAGCTGACGAGGATCGACCTCTGGTTTCTCAAAAACATCTCCCAGATCGTCGACATGGAAAAGGAGATAAAGATCCTCGCCTCCCACAAGGAGAAACTTACCGATAAGAGATTTAAAGACTACATCTTGGAGGCAAAGGAATACGGCTTTTCCGACTCGCGCCTGGCTGATCTTGTCGGTACTTCCGAGCTTGAGCTAAGAGACATCAGGAAAGGCCACGATGTCTCTGCGGTATTCAAGCGAGTCGATACATGCGCGGCCGAGTTCGAGGCAATGACCCCTTATCTCTACTCAACCTACGAGACCGAATCGGAGGCCTTCCCGACAAAAAATAAAAAGATAATGATATTGGGTGGCGGGCCAAACCGCATCGGTCAGGGAATAGAATTCGACTACTGCTGTGTCCACGGCGCCTTCGCCCTATCCGAATCGGGCTATGAGACGATCATGGTCAACTGCAATCCCGAGACCGTCAGCACCGATTACGACACGTCGGACCGCCTCTACTTTGAGCCTCTTACATTTGAGCATGTCCTCAACATAGTGGATACTGAGGCCCCCGACGGCGTAATCGTTCAATTCGGGGGGCAGACCCCACTAAAGCTTGCCGTACCGCTTGAGAAGGCGGGAGTCCCCATAATCGGCACATCGCCCGATTCGATAGACCGCGCCGAGGACAGGGAGAGATTCGGCGCACTACTTCACAAGGTCGGGCTCAAACAGCCCGAAAATGGTATGGCGAGATCTGTTGACGAGGCACTGACGATTGCGGAAAGGATCGGATATCCTGTGCTTGTTCGTCCCTCATATGTCCTCGGCGGGAGGGCTATGGAGGTCGTCTATGATGACGACGACTTGAATAATTACATGGGCCTCGCCGTCCTTGCGAGCCCAGAGCACCCGGTACTAATCGACAAGTTTCTGTCTGACAGCACCGAGATCGACGTCGACGCCCTATCGGACGGGGAAGATGTCTTCATCGGGGGCGTGATGGAGCACATCGAAGAGGCCGGTGTACACTCGGGCGATAGCGCAATGAGCCTCCCACCTTTTTCGGTATCGGATAAAATAGTAAAAAATATCAGGAAGCAGACCATGATCCTCGCACTCGAACTCGGCGTGGTGGGACTTATGAATATCCAATTCGCCATAAAGGACGATGAAATCTATATCCTCGAGGTGAATCCGAGGGCGAGCCGAACCGTGCCTTTCGTGAGCAAGGCGATCGGAATCCCAATGGCGAAAATAGCGGCACGAATCATGGCGGGAGAGAAATTGAAAGATTTCGACCTCCCGGATAAAATAATCCCGAAACACATCTCGGTAAAGGAGTCGGTCTTCCCGTTCGCCAAATTCCCCGGCGTCGATATCCTCCTTGGGCCCGAGATGAAATCGACGGGCGAAGTAATGGGGATCGACACGAGCTTCGAGAAGGCATTCTACAAGGCACAGCTCGCCTGTGGTCTCGACCTCCCACTTTCTGGGAACGTCTTTATAAGCGTAAAAGACCAGGACAAGGATCAGGTGCTTCCGGTTGCGAAAAAACTCTCTGAACTCGGATTTGGCATCATCGCCACCACAGGAACTCACCGATTTCTGAAAGATAAAGGTGTTATATTAGAACATATTTTCAAGCTGAAAGAGCTGCAAAGGCCGAACGTCATAGACAAGATAAAGAGCGATGAGGTCCAGATGGTCATCAACACAATGATAGGAAAGCAATCCACAAAGGATTCAATATATATTAGGAGAAGCTCGTTTCTCGCAAACATCCCCGTCTTCACGACAATCTCCGGTGCCCATGCCGCGGTGTGTGGGATCGAAAAGATCATCAAGGGAAATATAAAGGTGAAATCCCTTCAGGAGTTTCATCAGGGGCTGAAAATACGGGCAAAAAAAGAAGAAGCGCGTTAGTTTTCAGATTATGAATAGTGGAGGATTTAAAATGGAAAGGAAATTTGGTTTTTTAAGGGCCTTTTCCATTATTATGAAAATCTTAGCTTGGTTGATCCTCATAGGGAGCCTGATCGCCGCCTTCGTCCTCGTGGTGGCGGGTGGTATCTCTCCTACAGAGATGGGGGAATTCTCAAGGTTCACCGGGGTGATGACAGGCGCCTTTATGGGGATAATCGTTATTATCTTTGGAGTACTCTATTTTCTTTTCTTCTACGCATCCGCCGAATTGATAATGCTTTTGATCTCGATTGAGGAAAACACGAGGAAGAGTTCGGAAATCTTGTCAAAAAGGTAATAATAGAGGGAATATTTAGATGAATTTAGGCAAGTGGTTCACCAGCGAGATACCCTTTTTCACCCTCCTTTTATTTCTCATGATGGGAATATATGTGGAGGTCATATCCCGCAGGCCTGATCTCCTGACGGCAAGCCTCCCCCTGATAACCCTTATGATAATCTACTTGGTTTTAAAGAGATGACCCCAAGTCTCAAAAACTGTATAATATTGACAAAAGTATCTTATAAACAAAATATCTCACTCGGATGTGCATATGACATATAGAATGTTCAAGAAGTATGAGGTGGAAACGAGGATTCTTGCTCCGAAGAAATTCAAATCGAAAACAATAAAGACCGAGATCCGTGTCGACCCACTCACGGGCAAGACATCACGGATCACCGCAGACAGGGCGGTCGGAGACAAGACAGAGAACGAAGATCAATCCTACCTTCAGAGGGTCAAAGACACCGAGAAAGACTGCCCCCTGTGTTACAACAACATCGAAAAGGTCACCCCAAAATTCCCCAAAGATATCAACGAACATGGAAGATTTAAATACCGAAATTCCATCCTGTTTCCGAATCTGTTCCCCTACGACCGCTACAGCGCCGTCTCCACATTTTCAGACTCTCATTTCATCGAGATAGGCGAATTTTCGCCCGATGATTATGTCGACACATTTATGAACTCACGGCAATATTTTAGGAAGGTATTTTCCCTTGACAATAGTATTCGCTACAGCGCCATAACCCAGAACTACCTCCCCTCTTCGGGAGGGACCCTTATACATCCCCACCTTCAGGTGAATGTCTTTACGACACCCACAAACTACCTTGATGAGCTTTTCAGAAACAGCAGAAACTACTTCATCGCAAATTCCCGTTGTTTCTGGGAAGACCTCATCGATGCGGAAGAGAAGATCGGGGAGCGATTTATCTCTAGAAAGCAGAAGATAATATGGCTCACCCCCTTCGCACCTCAAGGCAGAAAGGAGGTCTGGGCGATATTTGAGGATGCTTCCGACTTTCGGGATATCGACGCCGAGGAGATCGCAAACCTGTCACAGGGGATTGTCGCCGTCCAGAAATACTATCGAGACATGGGCGAAAACAGCTTCAACCTCGGCATATATTCAATCAGTGACGCGATATCAAGCTATCGTCTTCTTTTTAGAATTGTTGCCAGGGCAAATTTTTCACAGTACTACAGAAACGACCAGTCCTATTTCGAGGTTATCTTGGGGGAATCGGCGACCGATGAATTCCCTGAGGATATCTCTAGTGATCTCAAGAAATATTTTGAATAGTATTGACACAACCGACATTTTATCCTAATATTTCTAAGATTTAAAAAGACTTTGGGGGATCGTCTAGAGGCAGGACAGCGGACTCTGGATCCGTCGACCAAGGTTCGAATCCTTGTCCCCCAGCCAGATCGGGGAGGGCTACTTTGGCCCTCCCCTTTTTATTGTGATGATATCTACCTCAATTTATAGATAAAGCAAAAAACCTAATTCCTTTTCACCCCCAAAAGCTCCAGTATCCTTATCGTGTCTTTATGAAGCTCGTCCCAGATCTCAAATATCCGCTCCCGCTCGACCCATACCGCCTCACCGACGTCACTTGCCGGCTCTAATGTGCCATCCGATAAGGTCGCTCTTTTTACGATATAGACTACGTGGAGATCTATTCCCCCATCTCCTTTGACTATCCTCTCGACCGGAGGGACAAGATCGGGCAAAATTTCGATTGTAAGCCCCGTCTCTTCAAGGACTTCCCTCTTTATCCCATCCTCTATCGTCTCGCCCACCTCCAAAAGCCCTCCCGGAAAAATCCATTTTCCCTTCCAGAATCCTCCCCTCTCGGGTTTATGTCGGACAAATAGGAATCTTTTCCTATCGTCCTCTATCACCGCACCCACGCCGATGTCTATATAATCCTCGCTCATGGATAACCTTTTTTATTTTACAGTGTAAGAATTCTCAACATTTTTCTGGAAATCACTATTCCCTTTTGTTAGAATATCGCATGAATTTTAGGTGTAAATACTGATTATCTCGGCTATTGTTCTCTAATTAAATTAAACAGAAAACTTTATACCACCTTATTGAACAAACTGAAAGTTAATAATCAAACAGGATAGATAGGATAAATCTTATTGATATTTATATCTCAATTAGATAGAATCGAAAAACTAAAATTGAGATTTTTTTTGGATGTCTTAGATATTTATTTAACCATTAAAAAATGGAGGTAATCTATGGATTACACAGAAGCCACTGTCCAGGCCCTGAGTAATCTCAGGGATCCGGGCTTTTTCTCATGGTATGTAATACCTATTTTAGTCCTTGTCTTCTATATCTACTTCACAGAAATCGAGAGGAAGAATTGGAACGTCCTGTTTGCAGGTCTGGCCTTTTGGGGCCTTGAATGGTTTATCGAGATACTCAACGCCCTGTTTCTCCACTTCTTCGGCCACTCAGCCGTATGGACGGCACCGGCCAGCTCAGCCTATCTCATCACGGTCGGGCTCAATATCGAGATCTGCATGATGTTCGCCTTTATGGGGATAGTTTTCGCCAAGGTCCTGCCGAAGGACAAGAAGATGAAGATCATGGGCATTCCCAACCGTTGGTTCCTTGCTATATTTAACGCAATCCTCTGCGTTATCGTTGAGATAGTCTTGAATCTTTGGAATGCGTTGATATGGGAATACTGGTGGTGGAACATATACAACCCGATTCTCATAATTATTATCGGTTATTCACTCTATATGTTCTTCTCCTTCTGGGTTTACGACATGAAGTCGGTCAAGAAAAAGGTGGCTGTCGTCTCAACGATGTACGCTATAGACATCGTCTGCCTCGTTGCCTTCATGGGTATCTTGAAATGGATATAGTGATCTTGGATAGATGATTAAGGGGGCGTGGATTTTAGGATCCATGCCCCTTTCTTTGATCATTCTAGAAATCGGCTTCAGGAGATCAAAAGCCTCCTAAATATCTTTTTACCCATCCCTCAACCTCACTCGGCACATGCGATCACCTCATCTTTCACCCCGAAGTAGAATACGCCGTCCTTTCCACAGACACCGGAACTGATATCCAAAAAGGGCTTGTTAATCACAGTCTTTCCGGTCTGTAGATCGATCTTTTTGAAAAGGCCTTCCTTGTGTCCACTTGTAGTCACATACATGAAGTCGCCTTCTACGAAAAATGGGTATATCCCTTGCGAATAGGTATATGATTCGATCTTCCAGATTACACTTCCGGTCTTGTATTCAAAACAGATTATAGAGTATCCGGCGGGCATCCTCCCTTTCCTCGAAAAGTAATTCTGGGCCATTATGATCCCATCTCCCACCTGTATGATGTCTCCCACCAACTCCGTATATTTTATCGCCAGCCTCAAATAAGAGGAACTCTTCCATAAGATATTTCCGTCAGGATGTGAAAACGCCGTTATCCCCTCGCGGTAGTCTCCGTCTAAATAGCACCTTTCTATCTTGACCTTAGATTTGAATATATATTTCACCTTCCGATAGAGTGGCCCGGTATTTTCATTTATTACTGACCTACTCTTAAGATCGAATACCATCCTACGCGTCTTTCCAAAACGATTTTCAAGCAAGATATAAAAAAGCCCGTTTTGGAATAAGAAATTTTTTACCCAGCCCCTCTTCGGAAATAAAAACCGCTCCCAGAATTTTACTATCGGTTTCTTAAAATAGAGAAACCCCCACTTGATATCGAGGGACCACACGTGATAATCGGAAAGGACGAATATCCTGTCGTCCGAGACTACCGGTGCGTATGAGACATTACCTTTTGGGTAAAATTTGAATTTCCAGAGTATTTCCATGTTTCAATCACTTTTCTTTACATGATATTTCCGCTTTTCTCTTCTGTCAACTCACTTTTAAATTTTATTTTATCTCCTAAGAAATCTCTTTGACAAAAAGTGCTTTTTATGCTATCATAACACTTTAGGTGTTAGTCTTATGAAATTCATCTCTGCAATACTTACTGCAATTCTCATTTCGTTGGCTGCTTTCGGCGGCTATTTCTATTTTTTTAAATACTCCCCAATCGCCTCAGAGATGAAATCAAAGGATGACGAGTTGTTCAGGCTTAAATCCCTATTGGATAAAGCCGAGGCCGACCGCGATGTAAAAAACGCCCAGCTCGAAGAGGCTGAAAAGAGAATAGAGGAGCTATCGGTCAGCGATGAGGCAAAGGTCAATGAGATAAAAGGCACTTATGACGCCTTAATCGAGGAAATGAAAAAGGAGATCGAAGAGGGGAATATAGAAATTACGACCCTCCAAGAACAACTGACGGTTAATGTCCTCGACCAGGTCCTCTTTGATTCGGGATCTGCAAAGATAAAGCCTGAAGGAATCGAAGTCTTAAAAAGAGTCGGAAAAATATTAAAGGAATTAAACGACAAGACAATAGTAGTAGAGGGTCACACGGATAATGTACCGATAAGTCCGGCTCTCAAAAATAAATATCCAACTAACTGGGAACTATCCACGGCCAGGGCCACCACGGTGGTCAGATATCTACAGGAAGAAGTGGGGATAGACCCGTCTATGCTAAAGGCCGCAGGCCTTTCAGAATATAGACCTTTAGCAGACAACGGTACCGAGGAGGGAAAGTCGAGAAACCGCCGAATAGAAATAATACTGAATCCTCAATCAGGACGATAGATTTATATTGATATACAAAATCAATTAAAGGAGGAAAAAAAATTTTAGAAGTCCAAAAGGAGGTTTAATTACAATGTTTAAAGTGGGGGAACTGGCCGTATATCCGGCTCATGGTGTTGGCGTTATAGAATCGATAGAAGAAAAGGAAATCTCAGGTACCTGTCAGCTCTTTTACACTATGCGAATAGTGGACAATGGAATGACTATTATGATCCCCTCATGTAACATCAAAAGTGTGGGTTTAAGACAAATTATCCCCAAGAAGAAGGTCAAAGAGGTCTATGATATTCTGAAAGACAGAGACACTGAAATCGATAACCAGACTTGGAACCGCAGGTACAGAGAGTACATGGAAAAGATAAAAACCGGGTCGATCTTTGAAATAGCCGCTGTATTAAGAGACCTCTTCATACTCAAAAATGAGAAGGATCTCTCCTTCGGCGAGAGGAAGCTCCTGGATACGGCCATGAATCTTTTAGTTAAGGAGCTGGCAATAGCCGAGGGTACAAATGAGGATAAGGTGCGTATGGGCTTTGACGTTATTTTTAACAAGTAATTTGATATCAATATTTACATCAGGAGATAAAATTCGAGATAGAAATTCTTATTATTGAACTTATTAAATACTTTTTATATAGCTTGAAGAAATTAAGAAATCTTCAACCGCTTGAAACCAAAGCCCCCCAAAAACATCTAAATTGTAGGGAATAGGTAAGTCTGTTTACCTTATTCTCTTTTAAAAAAACAAATCATTATCATTTTAAGGAGTTTATTCTCCTTAAAAATAAAACAGGAGGTGAACATCATCGTGTATACACTAATTATAAGGGTACTTTTTCTTCTCTTTTCTGCGACCATTGGTTACCTGGCTGGACCACTTTTGAATTTTCTTCCCTACCCACAGTTTTTTGGAGCCTTTATCGGAGTTATCCTTTCGATTCTTGTGATCTTCGGCATTACCTGGGCGAAAAAAAACGAGGTAAAGATAATAATTTCTGGCACTATCGGTCTTCTTCTTGGAATAATCGCAGCGAACATCCTTTCTTATACCCTAATCTTCAAGATTTTTACTGCTGATTCGAGCACTGTCGCACTTTACATACTAATTAATGTTTTATTCGCCTACTTGGGTGCCGGTATCGGGATAATAAAGGGAGGAGAAATAAGCCTCAGTCTGTTCAAAAGTAAGATCACAGAGGTCAAGATTGAAGAAAACTACAAGATACTTGATACTTCGGTCATCATCGACGGCAGAATAGCCGACCTATGTGAGACGGGATTCATCGAGGGGATAATAGTTATTCCACAGTTTGTCTTGAGGGAACTTCAACATATAGCCGACTCCTCCGATTCAATAAAGAGGACGAGAGGTAGACGCGGACTCGACATACTCCACAAGCTTCAAAAACAGGTTGGCCTTGAGGTAGAGATTGTCGAAATCGACTTCCCGAAGATCAAGGAGGTCGATTCAAAGCTCATAGCTCTCGCTCAAAAGAACAAGGGAAAGATAATTACGAACGACTTCAACTTGAACAAGGTTGCGGAATTGCAGGGCGTAGATGTCCTGAACATCAATCAGCTGGCAAATGCATTGAAGCCCGTGGTACTTCCCGGCGAGGTTATGAACGTCAGGGTACTCAAAGAGGGCAAAGAAGAGGGTCAGGGAGTAGCTTATCTAGACGACGGCACCATGGTTGTTGTAGACAATGCCAGGCAGTACCTCGGAAAAAATATCGACGTCTCCGTAACCTCGGTCCTTCAGACCACAGCGGGTAGGATGATATTCTCGGTGCTCAAGGGCGAAGGAGTAGAAAAATACATCGAAAACGCCGGTCACTAGAAAATGACAAAAAGGCTCAAACGACTTAAAAAGGCCGCACGTTTTAAATATTCTTTTAAATAGGCCATTTGCACGGCACGGGTGAGATTTATCCACCCGTGCCTAATATTTATTGGGAAATTTTTAAGACAATTTCAATTAACTTCAAAGTTCGACCTTCCGATTTTAAATACGAGGTTTTTCGGTAAGACATGAGGTCCGGTATAGGCTATGACGTCCATCGCTTGAAGAGGGGGAGAAAGCTCGTCCTCGGAGGTGTAATTATACCGTCAAAGAGGGGCCTCTTTGGACACTCCGACGCCGATGTCCTCGCCCACGCCGTAATAGATGCCATTCTGGGCGCCTCGGGACTGGGCGATATAGGCCAGCATTTTCCCGATACCGACCCGTCTTTTGCCGGCGCAGACAGCATGGATCTACTTAGGATCGCCTACGAAAAGACAAAGAAAAAAGGGTTTTCGCTTCACAACCTCGATGCGATTATTATCGCCGAGAAGCCTAAGCTTCTAAAATACATCCCCGAAATCGAGGAAAATCTTGCAAATGTCCTCGGCTCCAAAAGGGGCACCGTAAATGTAAAGGCAACGACCACAGAGGGCCTGGGATTCGAGGGGAAGGGAAAGGGAATCGGCGCCTTGGTGGTCGTCACACTCGAAGAGACCCGCCCTAAAGATGACCCCGGAAAGGTAGGCCGATGACCGTAAGGGTTCGATTCGCCCCAAGCCCCACAGGCCCCCTCCACCTCGGGAACACCCGAACCGCCGTCTTGAATGAACTCTTCTGCATTAAAAACAGGGGCAGATTCGTACTCAGGGTAGAGGACACGGACCCCGAACGCTTCGACGAAAGATCGGAATCCCTGATTATTAATGAGCTTTTGTGGCTCGGTATTGTGCCCGACGAGGGCCCGTCCTTCGGGGGCGATCTCGGCCCATACAGGCAGAGCGAGCGAAGAGATATCTATGTTGAATTATCCGAAAAACTCCTGAGAGAGGAGCGAGCCTACATGTGTTTTTGCACCGATGAGGAACTCGAGGCCGAGAGACAGAATTCGATATCGAAGGGTATCGCGCCCCGCTACTCGAAAAAATGCAGAAACCTTTCACAAAATGAGCTTTCGTCACGGGGCGGCAACCCCCACACCATAAGACTTGTGGCAACCAATTCCGAGATAAGGGTAAAAGACCTCATACATGGAGAGATAACATTTCCGCCCGATGCATTTGACGATTTCATCATCCTGAGGTCCGATAAATCGGCCGTTTACAATTTTTCTTCGACCGTTGACGACCACCTCATGGGGATAACACACATAATCCGCGGCGAAGACCACCTCTCCAATACACCGAGGCAGATCATGATATATGATGCCCTCGGAATCGATCCGCCGATCTTCGCGCATCATCCCCTCCTCCTTACGCCGACGGGCGAAAAGATCAGCAAGAGGGATAAGGGGATGAATCTCGAAGACCTCATCAGTGACGGCTACACCCCTGAGGCCGTATTCAAATACCTCGCCTCTCTTGGAAATCCAAGACCGTCAGGAAATAAGATCATGACTGCAGAAGAGATCGCACGAGACTTCAAGATTGAGAGGCTCGGTAGGGGCGCAATAAAGATTCAGCCCGAAGAGATCGAAAGGATCTCCGCCCGACACATAAGGTCGCTCAAAACGAGTGATCTTTTAGCGAGATTAATGCCACTCGTAAAATCCATCGGATACCCGGTCGAAAGATACGAGCCTTCATATTTGTCCGGCTTTGCTGATGCCGTAAAAGACAACATATCCACCCTAAAAGACGCCCTCTTATATGCCCCGATATTCTTCGGCGAAAACCCTGTGCCCACAGGCGAGACGAAAAAAATTTTAAATGGCAAAGACTCCAAAAAAGTGTTGGGTTCGATCCTCAAGGAGCTGGAGGCCTTAAATACGCTCGACCTCGACGGCTGGCGGCAGGCGACAAAGAGGGCGATTGATGAGACAAAAATCGGCGGGAAGGCGTTTTTTGCTCCGCTGCGGGCGGCCCTCACCGGGATGGTCACGGGGCCGGAGCTGGAAAAGGTCGCCCTGACACTTGGGCTCGACAGGGTAAGGGAGAGGATCTCGAGGTTCGCATAAGGCGGGCGTGATCAGTCTCAACTTATCGTTGGGGAAAAGTCCGGGAATGGGAAATTGACGCGAAGATAAAAAATATCCGATTACTCGTCGTCAAAAAGGCCATACATTATTTTGGCACTACTCTTCTTCTTTTTACCCTCATCCTCATCATGTCCGAAAAAAGTGTCCCCCTTATATATAAAGCGATCGAAGACCTTTGAAAATTTCGTCCAGTTTCCGTCAACGTCTTCCGATTTCTCCCTCTCGGTCATAAATCCCCACACCTTCGCGTCCATATCGTCGATGTAGTGGAGCATTATCGCCTCGGGGATCATTGGGAGTATCGGGGAGCCGAACTCATAAGAGCCGTGGTGTGAGAGTATCATATGAAGGATCAACGCCTCTATCTCCGGCGGGAAATCTTTGAGCGTCCGTATCTTCTCCCTCACCATCGTAGCCCCTATAAATATGTGTCCCAGAAGCCTCCCCCTGTCGGAGTAGTCGAAGCTCCTCTCGTAATCCAGCTCTTCAATCTTTCCTATATCGTGAAGGATTGCGCCCGCCACGAGGAGGTCCTTATTGACGACGGGATAGTATGCCGCCATATCGATCACCATCCTGACGAGGTTCATCGTGTGATCTATAAGGCCCCCCACATATGCCTGGTGGATTTTTTTTGCGGCCGGGGCGATCTTGAACTTATCCATGAAATCATTATCTTTTAAGAAAGCCGAAAGGAGGCTCTTCATGTGGGGGTCATTTATCTTCGCTATAACCTTCATGAGCTCTTTTACGATCTCATCGGGATTTACCTCACCCTTCGGAATGAAGTCGGTGATATCGACCTCGCCGGATTCGACTCTAGATATCCCGTCGACGATAATCTGGGTGATATCCTTATAGGTCTCGATCCTCCCCCTCACCTTAACGAAGTCGTTTTTGCTAAAGCCGTCCGTGATTTCCTTTATGTAACCCGCCTCCATGGGCCTATCCCATATCTTCGCCGAAACCTTTCCAGTCCGATCAATAAGGTTGAGATTGACAAACGGCCTCCCATCCTTTGTGGTGGAGATGTTCTTGTCTCTGACCAGAAATACATCATTCACCGTATCCCCGTCTTTTAGCTCTTCAATAAATATCTTTTTCATATTGGATAAATTCCCCTTACATTCCACCCGTGATATCGAAGTGGTGTCCGGTTGTGAAAGATGCGAGGTCGGAGGCGAGAAAAATCACGATCGGGGCGACATCCTCGGGCCTCCCGACCCTGCCCAACGGGATCATCTTCTCAAACTCTTTTTTTCTTTCCTTTGACGTGAATTTATCGTGAAAGGGTGTCTCGATCACCCCGGGCCCCACCGCAACGACGCGGATGTTGTGTTTTGCGACCTCCTTTGCCAGCCCTACGGTCATTGTGTTTAGCGCCCCCTTGGAAGCTGCATAGGCACATGATCCCGGCCCTCCTCCGGTGTATGCGGCGATCGAGGAGATATTGATTATCACCCCATTCATTTTCGGGATCATCGTCTTTAGTGCCTCTTTTGAGCAGAGGAAGACCGACCGCAGGTTTACCGCCATTACCTCGTCCCAAAGTTCTGCATCCATCTCCGAGATCAACGACCTCTTTATCATCGAGCCGGCGTTGTTCACGAGTATGTCGGGTGGATTTTTGAAGTAATCACATGCTGCCTCAAACATCCTCTCGACATCGGCCTCAGACGATACATCTGCACGAAGTGCGATGCACCTTCTTTTCATTTCCAAGATCTCGGAGACGAGCTCTTTTGCCGCCCCCTCGCTTCTAAAGTAGTTTACCGCTATATCCGCACCGGATCTCGCCGCCTCTATGGCTATCGCCCTCCCTATCCCGGTCGACGCCCCGGTGATGAGCATAGTCTTCCCATCGAGCCTTACTTCCATTTTTCCTCTCTTGGTTTTAAAAAGAAAATTTCAAAAAATCCCGTGAATGTTAAACTATCTATCCAATCTTTTCACTTCCCCAGTATCTTCTTCTTCAGTTTAGGTCTCATGTCATAAAAGCCGTCGATATCCGGGAGAAAATCAAATAGGATCGGATAGCCCGGAGGCACCGCCTCGACCTCGAGCTGTGCGGAGCAGCCGGGGCAGTAATACTCGCGGATTACACTCCATCTTTTATCGGGTTTGTGGAGTCCCTCGAAGATCTCATCCAGTTTTTCTTCGGTATCGCGTACATATATAAGGGCCTTGAGCTTCCAATTTATTCTATAGTCGCCGAACTCATGGCCGCATTCGCATTTCACTATCCTGTCATTTCCCTTACTCACGACAAAGAGGTGCTCGGCTATCGGAACGAGTATCTTCTCTTGCCAGCTCGCCCGTTCCTGGAGGATCTCGAGATACTTCTCAAAACGGTCTTCGTCCTTGTCGCTTGACATGATGCCTTTGAGCACATGCCACGACAGCTTGCCGTCTATGAGGTCAGAAATAGTTTCTTTTGTATATATAGGCATAATAAACTCCTAAAATACGAAATCTTCGGGCAGATCCCAAAATTCCCTGAATTCTTTTGCGAATTGAGGTGAAAGCTCCATGCTCTCCCTGTAGATGCTCTTTACGACTTCCAAAAAATCCTTCTTTAAAATCTCTTCTCTTTCTCCTTTAATCCAATCTTCTACAGGGATCCCCCTCTTTTTTCTTTTTCCTCGTATCTCGTCTCTCAACTTTTCGGTCTCATCTTTGTCATACTTCCATGTCTTCTCTTTATCGTCATATGACACACTCACCCCATAGACCTCCCTCGCCTTTCTCTCAATTACGGTGTTGTTGTTGAGGTCGCCTACGATTGACTGCGGATTCCTCTCGATCGGGTCGCCGTATCCCGGCCCTCCCTGATAGTGCTGGATGAAGACATCTCCGGTCTTCATCGGGACAGGGTGCATCATGGAGCGGTCGATGATCCTCGTGTCTCCCTCGAGCATATCCAGAATATCGGGGTGGTTGGGATCTCCCTCTCTGGTTGGATATGGTTTTTTGGCTGCACCCACCTCTATAATGTTGGAATTCAGCACCATCTCTTTGTGCCTCATTACCCTTGCGCCGGGATAACCCCCGAAGATGCCGCAGTTGTCGAAAACCTTTCCGGGCCCAGCACTGACGACCTCGATATTTTGCGATCCCCAAAAGAGGTAGACAGAATGAAAGCCCGACCCGCCCCGGTATTTTCCCATCCCGGCGGAATCGGGAGTCAGGCTTCTTCCGAGATAAACCTTCGGAATAAACATCTCCCATATCTCAATATTCCCCTGATCGGCCTCCGGGTTCCAGACGGCGTATCCCGTGTCAACCCCGTCCCAGACCCCTCGTGCGCCGCAACCGACCGATGAGAGCTCAAAATTCATAATACCGAGCGTCCGCCCATATTGGTCGGTTCCCCCAAGCTGACACATCGTGTTGTTTCCGTATCCCGCGAGGATCTCCTCCCTGAAGCCTCGTGCAAAAAAGCTCCTCGAAAGACACCTGTATAGGTTGTTGAAGGTGCTCATCAGTGGCCCCCACGTGGCCGAGTTCG